>JAJDNS010000230.1 GCA_022340585.1 Acidobacteriota bacterium | reverse complement strand
GGGCTGTCCTCGCCCCAACCATCGGGATGCCAGGACATCTCCACGGTCCGGAAGACCCGCTCCGGGTGCGGCATCACCACCGTGAAGCGGCCGTCGGGGGTCGTGGCCCCGGTGATGCCCAGCGGAGAGCCGTTCGGGTTGAACGGGTACGTCTCGGTGGCGGCTCCCCGGTTGTCCACGTAGCGCAGGGCGACGATGGCGTCTTCCGGGCGGCGCCCGCGGGTGAACAGTGCACGCCCCTCGCCGTGAGCGGTGACCACCGGGATCCGGCTCCCCGCCATGCCCTGGAAGAAGAGCGACGGGCTCTGGGTGACCTCGACCATGACCAGGCGGGCCTCGAACTGCTCGGAGCGGTTCTTCACGAAGCGTGGCCAATCCTCGGCGCCGGGGATCAGCTCGTGCAGCGCGGCCATCATCTGGCAGCCGTTGCAGACCCCGAGGGCGAGGGTGTCCTTCCGGTCGAAGAAGGCAGCAAACTCGTCGCGGGCCCGGGGGTTGAACAGGATGGACTTCGCCCAACCCTCGCCGCCGCCCAGGGTGTCTCCGTAGGAGAACCCACCGGGGGCGACGAAGCCCTTGAAGTCGGCCAGGGACACCCGTCCGGCAATGACGTCGCTCATGTGGACGTCGATGGCGTCGAAGCCCGCCCGGTCGAAGGCCGCCGCCATCTCCACCTGTCCGTTGACGCCCTGCTCCCGGAGGATGGCCATTCGCGGTCGTGTCGCGCTCGAGATGAAGGACGCGGCCACGTCCTCCGTCGGATCGAAGGTGATCGACGGGGTCAGCCCGGGGTCCCCGGTGTCGAGCAGACGGTCGTACTCCTCCCGGGCCGACTCGGGGTGGTCGCGCCGCGTCTGCATCTGCCACGTGGTTTCGGACCAGAGGCGGTGCAGGGCGGAGCGGGTTTCGGCGAAGAGCTCCCGGTCGCCGCAGGACACACGGATCTCGTCGGCGTCCACCACCTCGCCGATCGGTCGACCCACGAGCCCGTGGCGCCGGAGAATCTTCGTCACCGTGGCCCGGCCCATTGTGCAGGTCTGGAGAACGACGCCCAGCTCCTCGGTGAAGAGGGCGGCCAGGGCGGTCTCGTCGTCGCCACTCGTGCCGATCAGCGAGGAGAGGTCCAGATGGAGCCCCACGCGTCCGGCAAAGGCCATCTCCGCCAGGGTGACGAACAGGCCGCCGTCCGAGCGGTCGTGATAGGCGCCCAGCATCTCGGCCCGGCGGAGCTCAGGGAGGGCGGCGTAGAGGCCCTTGATGAGCTCCGGGTCCTCGACGTCAGGAGCCTCGTTCCCGGTCTGGTCGAACACCTGGGCGAGGATCGAGCCCCCCAGGCGGCGGCGACCGGCGGCGAGGTCCACGAAGATGAGCTCCGTCTCGCGCTCGGTGCGCAGACGGGGCGTCAGCGTGGGCCGGACGTCGTCGCAGGGGGCGAAGGCGGATACGATGAGGGAGAGCGGCCCCACCACCTCGCGCGCCCGGCCCCCGTCCTCCCATGTCGTCCGCATGGACATGGAGTCCTTGCCCACGGGGATGCCCACTCCCAGCTTCGGGCACAGGTCGAGGGCGACGGCCTGGACGGTGTCGAAGAGGGCGGCGTCCTCGCCGGGGGAGCCGGCCGCGGCCATCCAGTTGGCCGAGAGCTTGACCCGGGAAAGGGAGTCGACGGGGGCCGCGGCCAGGTTGGTGAGGGCCTCGCCCACGGCCATCCGTCCCGAGGCCGGGGCGTCGATCACCGCCAGCGGCGTGCGCTCGCCCATGGCGAAGGCCTCTCCGGCGTAACCCTCGTAGGCCATGAGGGTCGTGGCGCAGTCGGCCACCGGCACCTGCCAGGGTCCCACCATGGGGTCGCGGGAGCAGAGACCCCCGACCGTCCGGTCGCCGATGGTGATCAGGAACGTCTTGTCGGCCACCGCGGGGTGGAGCAGGACGCGCCGGACCGCCTCCCCCAGCTCGATACCCTCGGTGCGGAACGGGGGCAGCCGTGGCTTCACCCGCCGCACGTCGCGGGTCATGCGGGGCGGCTTGCCCAGGAGCGCGGGAAGGTCCATGTCCACCGGCTTGTTGTCGAACAGGGGATCGCGCACCTCGAGGTGCTGTTCTTCGGTGGCCTCGCCGACCACGGCAAACGGGCAGCGCTCCCGCTCGCAGAGCGCCCGGAAGAGCTCCAGCTTGTCCCTGGCGATGGCGAGGACGTAGCGCTCCTGGGCCTCGTTGCTCCACACCTCGCGGGGAGTCATGCCCGGCTCCTCGTTGGGAGCGGCCCGCAGGTCGATGCGCGCTCCTCGCCCGGCCCCGTGGGCCAGCTCCGGCAGTGCGTTGGACAGCCCGCCCGCGCCCACGTCGTGGATGGAGAGGATCGGGTTCTCGTCGCCCAGGGCACAGCAGCGGTCGATCACCTCCTGGGCCCGGCGTTGGATCTCGGGGTTGCCGCGCTGGACGGAGTCGAAGTCGAGGTCGGCGGTATTGGCGCCGGTGGACATGGAGGAGGCCGACCCGCCGCCCATGCCGATGAGCATCCCCGGCCCCCCGATCTGGATGAGGAGGGCCCCGGCCGGGATGTCACCCTTGTGGGCGTGCTGAGCCCGGACATTGCCGACGCCGCCCGCGATCATGATGGGCTTGTGGTATCCGCGGACGGTCCCGGCCACCTCCTGCTCGTAGGTCCGGAAGTAGCCGCCGAGGTTGGGGCGGCCGAACTCGTTGTTGAAGGAGGCGGCCCCGATGGGCCCCTCGGTCATGATGGCGAGGGGGGAGGCGATCCGGTCCGGTCGTGACTCCGGCCCCTCCCAGGGGCGCCCGTAGCCGGGGAGCCGCAGGTGGGAGACGGAGAAGCCGCACAGGCCCGCCTTGGGCTTCGAGCCTCGTCCCGTCGCGCCCTCGTCGCGGATCTCGCCCCCCGAGCCCGTCGCGGCCCCGGGAAACGGGGAGATCGCGGTGGGGTGGTTGTGGGTTTCCACCTTCATGAGGATGTGGGTGGGATCGTCGTGCTCGGTGTAGCGCCCGGTGGCGGGATCCACGAAGAAACGCCGCACCGTCCGACCCTCCATGACCGCGGCGTTGTCGGAGTAGGCGCTCACCGTGCCCTGCGGGTTGGCTTTCTCGGTTTCCCGGATCATCTGGAAGAGCGACTGCGGCATCTCCTCCCCGTCCACGATCCAGGAGGCATTGAAGATCTTGTGGCGGCAGTGCTCGGAGTTCGCCTGGGCGAACATGGTGAGTTCGACGTCGGTGGGGTTGCGACGGTGGCGCTGGAAGTAGTCGAGGAGGTAGTCGGTCTCGTCGGGAGCCAGCGCGAGGCCCATGGCCCGGTTGGCCTCGGTGATGGCATCGCGGCCCTGGCCGAGGACGTCGATCTCGCCGAGGGGCCTGGGCTCGAAGTGGTGGAAGAGCTCGTCGGCCTCGTCGAGAGAAGCCATCACGGTCTCGGTCATTCGGTCGTGGAGGAGGGGCAGGGCGGGGGAGTTCTCGGAGACCTTGCCGTCCAGGTGGAAGGCGGTGCCCCGCTCGATCCGGCGCACCGCGCCGAGGCCGCACTGTCGGGCGATGTCCGTGGCCTTGGAGGACCAGGGCGAGATGGTGCCGAGGCGCGGGGTGACCAGGACGACCTCTCTGCGGAGATCGCCGGGCGCCGGCCCCTCGGGGCCGTAGCGCAGGAGTCGGTCCAGGGTGCGCTGCTCCTCGACCGTGGGCTCGCACTCGACCTCGACGAAGTGCCAGAACTGGGTGGCGCTGACCTGGGCCCCGGCGCCGGCGTCCTCGAGGGCGGCGTTGAGTTTGTCGAGGCGGAAAGCGGAGAGGGCGGTGCCGCCGGGGAGCTTCAGGATGGGCATGAGGAGGATTCTATATCGGGGGGTGGGTGGGGCCGGTCCGGCGCACCTCGCCGGGGCCGGGCTTGGCCAGCGAGAGGGCCCCAGCTGAGAAGGGGCGGCTACTGCAGGCCGTCGATCAGAAAAAGGTTGTTCAGGATGGAGTTCTCGAAGTAGGCCTCGCCATTCCTGGCGACATGCACGCGGTTGTCGGTCAGTAGACCGGCTCTGCGAGTCCCCAGGTCCTGCATCCAATCTCGTTGTCCGGAAGCGAGGACGTCCTGAGGCTGGACTCGCGCCCCTGGTTCTCAATCGTCCCGGAAGAGCCTCCCTCCGTGGACCTGGGGCTCGCCTTGGCGCCGCCGCGCGACGTACGCCAGGCGGCACACGAGTCGTTCCCGCTCTTCGAAATTTCTTCGAGACATCGGACCTGTCCTGGCAGTGCTGCCGGGTACCGTTGGCCAAACAGTCCTACAGTTGGGTGCCCGGCTGCACACCCCCGGGGGCGGGGCGCGGAGCCCCCGAGAACGGAGGCGGGTGCCCCGCCAGGACCGGCCGGCCATTCATGTGCCTTCGGCGACCGTTCATGTGCCGAAGACGACAGCTCATTGCTATTCGACGACCGTTCGTGGGAGCCTCGCTCGGCGCAGGGCCCGGAGTCGACGTAGGATCAGCGGGCACACGTGACAGGGGAGGACGCCACATGGGCACGAAGACGCGCTGGGGGATCATCAGCACCGGCAACATCGCCGGCAAGCTGGCCGAAGCCACGCGGCTGGTGCCGGACGCCGAGCTGCTGGCGGTCGGCTCACGCACGCAGTCGAGCGCCGACGCTTTCGGCGAGACGCACGGGATCCCTCGCTGCTACGGGAGCTATGAGGACCTCGTGGAGGACCCCGACGTGGACGTGGTCTACGTGGCCACCCCCCACAATCTCCATCACGCCAACACGCTCCTGGCGCTGGAGGCAGGGAAGCACGTGCTGTGTGAGAAGCCGCTGGCGGTGAATGCCCGGGAAGCCGAGGAGATGATCGCCACGGCGCGCGAGAAGGGCCTCTTCCTCATGGAGGCCATGTGGACCCGGTTCCTGCCGTCCTGGGCCGACATCAAGGCGCGCCTGGACGCCGGAGAGTTCGGGGCCATCCGTTCTCTCCAGGCGGACTTCTGCATCGAGCGGGCCTACGATCCGAAGCACCGCCTGTTCAACCCGGACCTGGCCGGGGGGGCGCTTCTGGACCTGGGCATCTACCCGTTGTCGCTGGCCTCCTGGTTGCTGGGCCAGCCGAAGACGACGTCCTCCTGGGCCGAGCTGGCGCCCACCGGGGTCGACCGGCGCGCCGCGATCACCTTCACCTACGGTGGCGGCCGGTTCGCCCAGCTGAGCACGGCCTCGGACGTCTGGTCGATGGTCGATGCAACGATCGTCACGGAGAAGAAGCTCGTCCGCGCCCACCGGCTCTTCATCGACGCGCGGTCCTACGAGGTGGTCGACTTCGACCGGACCGAGATCGTCCGCAAGCCGTACGAGAACGGGTTCGAGTTCGAGGTCCGGCACACCATGGAGCGCATCGGCGCCGGGCAGACCGAGAGCGAGGTCATGTCCCTCGATGAGTCCCTGGCGATCATGCAGACGATGGACGCTCTCCGGGCCGAGTGGGGCGTTAAGTACCCATTCGAGTGAGGTTTGGGGGAAGCCCCGAGGTCAGGCGCGGCTCCGCGCCGGCGGCCACACCTGTCACATATTCCTGTTCCCCCGCGCTCGTGATTGAGGTAGAGTCGCTGCGGCTGGCCACGGTGGTCCGCCATGCCCAAGGACAATACAAGGAGGTCGTCTATGCTCGCGAAGCTCCTCGGTCAGAGTTGGTGGGTGCTGCTGCTGCGGGGGGTCCTGGCGATCCTGCTCGGCATCGCTGCCTTCGCCAGGCCGGGAATGGCGCTGAAGACGCTGCTGATGCTGTTCGCCGCCTACGTCTTCATCGACGGCATTTCCAACGTCATTGCCGCATTCTCCGGCAGGGACGACAACGAGCACTGGTGGGTCGTGCTCATCGAGGGCATCCTCGGGATCGCCATCGGTGTGCTCACCGTCTTCCGGCCCGGCACGACCGGCGTGGTGCTCCTCGTCCTCATCGCCTTCTGGGCGATCATGACGGGCATCCTCCGGATCATCCTGGCCATCCGCCTCCGCAAGGAGATCGAGGGCGAGTGGTGGCTCGGTCTGAGCGGGCTCCTCGGCGTGCTCTTCGGCGTCATCGTGATGATGAAGCCGGGAGCCGGGGCCCTGAGCGTGCTGTGGATGATCGGGTTCTGGCTGATTCTCATGGGGATCACTCTCGTTCTCCTCTCCTTCAAGTCGCGCGGCTTCCACAAGAAGCTGGACGAGGTCAAGGACAAGGTGAAGGCGGCGGTCACCTAGCGGCACCGCCTCGTGTTGACCGGCTGAGGCGTCGGGGCGTACGTTTCTGCCCATGAAGGTGCGCCTGCAGTACGGCCACACCGGTCTCGCGGTCGACATCCCGTCCGACCGCGTGACCGTGATCGAACCCCGCTTCGTGGAGGGCCTGACCGACGAGGCCCAGGCCTTCCGCGAGGCGGTCCGCCAGCCGATCGGCTCGGCCCCCCTCCGCGAGATCGTGGGGGCGGGGAACCGGGTGGCGGTGGTCATCCCCGACTCGACCCGTCCCCTTCCGTCCGATCGGCTCCTCCCGTGGTTGTTCGAGGAGCTGGGTCACGTCCCGGCCGACCGGTTCGTGATCGTCAACGGGACCGGATCGCACCGCGCAAACACCCCGGAGGAGCTCCAGGCCATGGTGGGCGAGGACGTCCTGTCCCGCTACCGTGTCGTGAACCACGACTCCCACGACCCGCAAACCATGGTCGAGGTGGGGCGGTCCCCGGAGGGCGAGGTGGTCCTCATGAACCGCGAGTACGTGGAGGCCGACCGGCGGATCGTTCTCGGCTTCATCGAGCCGCACTTCATGGCCGGCTTCTCAGGCGGGTACAAGGGGATCTACCCGGCGGTGGGGGACATCGCGTCGATCCTGCGCTATCACGACGCGAACAGGATCGGCCACCCGCGCAGCACGTGGGGGGTTCTCGAGGGAAACCCCACCCAGGAGACCATCCGGCACAACGGGTCCCTGGTGCCCCTCGATTTCTGCCTCAACGTGACGGTGAACCGTGATCGGCAGATCACCCGCTTCTTCTGCGGCCACCCCATGGAGGCCCACCTCGAGGGCTGCGCCTTTTCCAGGGAGACGGCGATGGTGGCCTGCGAGGAGCCGTTCCCGATCGTGGTGACCACCAACAGCGGCTTTCCCCTCGACCAGAACCTCTACCAGACGGTCAAGGGCATGTCGGCGGCGTCCCAGATCGTGGCCCAGGACGGGTACATTGCCACCGCCTCGCGGTGCAACGACGGCTTCCCCGAGCACGGCAACTTCCGAAGGCTGCTCTTCGAGCACGACTCGCCGCGGGCGCTCCTGGACACGATCGAGACCCCGGGCTTCTCGATGTTCGACCAGTGGGAGGCCCAGCTCCTGGCCCTCATCCAGCTCAGGGCGCGGGTGGGCCTCCAGAGCGAGATTCCCCCCGACGACGTGCGGCGGGCGCACATCGAGCCAATCGAGGACGTCGGGGCCGCGGTCGGTCGCGAGCTCGAGCGGGTCGGGGCGGATGCCCCGGTGGCGGTCCTGCCCGAGGGTCCGCAGACCATCCCCTACGTGGCGTCCTGACGTCTGGCGCGCGGGCGTCCCCCTGGCCGAGCCGAGGATGATAGCCTCGTCCGAAGGAGGCATGACATGGCAAAGCGTGGCGCCTGGGAGACGGTGAAGCTCCAGGGCGAGCAGATCGTGGACGAGGTGCGCAAGCTGATCCGGGAGGGCAACGTCCGCCGGGTCGTGGTGAAGCAGAAGGACGAGGTCGTGGCGGAGTTTCCCCTGACCGTGGGGGTCGTGGCCTCGGTGGCCGCGCCGGTGCTGGCGGCGATCGGCGCGCTGGTGGCCCTCCTGACCGACTGCAGCATCGACCTCGAGCGTCGCCGTCCCGCGGGCAAGGGAAAGAAGAAGGCCGTGAGGAAGACCGCGAAGAAGGCCGCCAGGAAGGCGAAGAAGCCGGAAGCGAAATGACGCGGGCCCGCCGCGCGACCGACGCGGATGGCCGACACGGACGGAGGGCAGGAGACCCGTATGGACGCGGAGGAGATCGACGCCTTCTGGGAGGACCCGGAGAAGGTCGAGGAGTTCGCCCGCAAGCCGCCGGATCACCGCCTGCAGGCGCTGATCGAGGCCGAGCCTGATCCCCGGCGGCTCCGGGCTCTCGACGTCGGCTGTGCGGGCGGGCGCAACGCCGCCTTCCTGGCCGAGAACGGGGTGGATGTCGTGGCCACGGACGGGTCCGCGGCCATGGTCGAGCGCACCCGGGAGCGCCTGGCCGGTCTCCTCGGCCCCGAGGCGGCGGCGGAGAGAGTGATCCGCGCCACGATGGACGTGATGCCCTGGGCGGCGGACGCCTCCTTCGATCTCGTCGTGGCTCTCGGGATCTACCACAACGCCCGCACCGCCGAAGAGTGGAGGGCGGCGCTCGCGGAGACCGCCCGGGTGCTGAGACCCGGAGGCCGTCTGCTCGTCTCCGTCTTCGCGCCCGAGACCGACCTCGACGGCGAGGGTACGACTCCGGTTCCCGGGGTTCCCCATCTCTTCGAGCGGGCGGGCGGACGGCGCATGTACATGGTGGGACCGGCGACGCTCGACCAGGACCTCGCCGTTCACGGGCTGGAGCCGGTCGAACCCTCGGCCCTCGCCGAGGGCAAGGTCGAGGTGGGGCGCCGGGTGTCGGTCAACGCCCTGTACCGCAAGCCACCCGAGGCCGGGTGACGCCCGTGTGGGCTCAGGGTCGGGGAATCCTGCGCCAGGAGTTGTACTAGACTCAGCACCGGCAGTGCACGCGATGCGACCCTGGCGCGAGCGACTCCACGAGATCATCTTCGAGGCCGAGACCCCGGCGGGAAAGGCCTTCGACGTGGCCCTGCTCGTCTGCATCGTGGGCAGCGTGGTCACGGTGCTGCTCGACAGCGTTTCCTCGATCCGGGCACAGTACGGGCCGATCCTCCGCGCCCTCGAGTGGATCGTCACCATCCTGTTCACCGTGGAGTACGTGCTGCGGCTGGCCACCGTCGGCCGGCCGCTGCGCTACTCGCTGAGCTTCTTCGGGATCGTCGACCTTCTGGCCATCGTTCCCACCTACCTGAGCGTCCTGATACCTGGCGCCCAGTCGCTCATCGTCATCCGCGCGCTGCGCCTGCTCCGGATCTTCCGCGTGCTGAAGCTCGGCCACTTCGTGGGGGAGGCCCGCATGCTGCGTGAGGCGATGCAGGCCAGCATGCGAAAGATCACCGTCTTTCTCGGCACCGTGGTCACTATCGTCCTCATCGTGGGATCCCTGATGTACCTGGTCGAGGGGGAAGCGAGCGGCTTCACCAGCATTCCCCAGGGCATGTACTGGGCGATCGTGACCCTGACCACCGTCGGCTACGGCGACATCGCCCCGCAGACCGTTGTCGGGAAGCTGCTGGCGTCGGTGGTGATGATCCTGGGCTACGGGATCATCGCGGTCCCCACCGGCATCGTGACCGTCGAGCTCGCCCAGGTCCGGCGCGCGCCCATCACGACCGAGGCCTGCCCGGACTGTGGAGTCGGAGGCCACGACTCCGACGCCGACTTCTGCAAGTACTGCGGTGCCCGCATCTGAGGTGACATGGGATCCTGGCGTCACGGGTCGAGACGGGCGAGGTCGGGTGGGCTCGCGCTCGCCGTGCTGGTCCTCGGAATCGGGCTGACGAGCCGGGCGTCGCCGGGAGCGGCGCTGCGGAAAGCGGGCGAGGCGGGCGCGACCGTGGCCCACACTCGGGTGCTGGGCGTGCCCGCAGGCCATTCGGCACGGGGCTCGAGGGCCCGCGTGGCCGAAGGTGCCGGAGCCTCCGTGGTCGCGGGCATCGAGATCAGCGTGGCGGAAGACGGGCCGGGAGTCGCCGGTCAGGTCTTCGACGCGGAGACGGGCCAGCCGCTGCCGGCCCGCGTCGTCGTCCGGGACCGGCAGGGAGCGCTCGTGGCGACCCGCTACGAGCATCTGCCCGGCATCTTCACCGAGGAGGATGGTCGGTTCTCGGTGGACCTGACCCCGGGGACGTACACCCTCGAGGTGCACCACGGGATCGACTACGTCTCGCAGCGGCGCAACTTTGAGGTGACGCCGGGGGCCGGGGTCGAGGCCCGGGTGGCCCTGACGCCCTGGGTGCCGCTGAGGGCCCTGGGGTGGGTGAATGGCGACGGACACGCCCACCTCTACACGGACCAGCACCGGGACGACCCGATGTTGAAGACGGTGCGGCGAATCTGCCGGGCCCAGGGCGTGGACTTCCTGGCCGTGTGCCAGGGGTGGGCCGGGTACGGCGACGAGGACTGGCGAGAGGGCTACGCCGCCTTCTCGGACGAGCACTTCCTCATCCACTACGGGGCGGAGATGCCGAAGTACCGGACCGGGCACACGTTCTGGTTCGGGCTCGGCTCCACTCGCGGGTACTACGTCGAGAGCATGGACCAGACCTACGAGGACGAGTACTACCAGGTGTCGCGCAACCCCACCTGGTCGTTCGAGAGCCTGCCCTTCCCCTCGATCCCCGACGTCGAGCTGGTGCCCCGAATCAAGGAGGCGGAGGGCGCGGTCGCGGTGGTCCCGCACCCGACGTCTTGGTGGTGGCAGGAGCGCGACGACGTGGAGAAGTACACGACCAACGTGGGCAGCCACCTGGCCTTCGGGCTGCTCGCCGGCGGTCTCTGGGACGCCCTGGTGGTCATGGGCTACGACCACGATCACTACTTCTATCAGAACCTCTGGTTTCACGTCCTGAACGAGGGCTACCGCATGACCCCGGTGGCCGAGCTCGACGGCGGCTACGATCCCCCCTCGCGCTTCTACTACGGCTCCATGCGGACGTACCTGAAGGTGGGACCCGAGACGAGCATGGATCGGGTGGTGGCGGCGGTGAAGGCCGGTCGCACCTTCGTGACCTCGGGGCCGATCGTCCTGGCCGAGATCGACGACCGCTACGAGGTCGGCGACGTGGTTCCCGCCGACGGCACGGACCACCGGCTGCGCATCCGGGCCTTCGCCTCCGGCGACCGGGACGATCACCTGAGCTACGTCGTCCTCTTCCGCAACGGCCGGGTCCACCGGCTCTGGGATCTGCGGGACCAGCGCCGGCGCCGGCTCGAGGAGGAGGTCACTCTCCGCGAGACCGAGAGAGCCTGGTACGTGGTCAAGGTCTATGGTGGCAACGCCGGCCGTTCGCCCGAAGCACTCGACGTGATGCGAGTGTGCGACGATATCGTGGCCGGACGACCTGTCCCCGCGCTGTCCCCGGAGAGCGACGTGGCCTTGACCAGCCCGTTCTACTTCAGGCCGGAGGGCGCCGGAGATCCTGCTGCCCTCGAGGCCCACGTGCGCCTGACCCTGGTCGAGCCGGGGGCCGGGACGCCGGTGGCGAAGGGGCGTGTCCACGTGCAGCTGCTGGGCCGCACCGTCGCGACCCACGAGGTGATCGGCGGGCGGGCCGAGCTGACGATGCCGGTGAACGCGGTGCTCGTCCTCGACGTGCCTGACCACCCCCCCCTGTGGCGCTCCCTGTACCTCGACTACCGTCCCTACCGCGATCTGATGGAGCGCCTGGCCACGGGCCGCTGGCTCGACGCGTACGGGGGAAAGTCGAGACTGCATCCCGGGCAGGTTCCCTGGGAGGCCTTTCACTTCGAAGAGGCCCGGGCGACGCTCAGGGAAGTCGAGTGGACGATTGCCCTGAAGGCGAACGAGCGGGACGGGCTCTGGGTCCGGCTCGGGGCTCTCTTCGCGGGACCGGACGAGGACGGGATCGAGGCAGGCGTTGGGAGCGAGTGAGCGCGAGAGACGGAGACGGCTGGGCCCCGCGCCCGTGGCGGCGATGGCGGCGAGCCTGGCGCTGGCGGGCGGCGTCGCCCCGGCCCAGGATCCGAGCCCCGAGCGATCCGAGCCCCACGCCCAGCCGATGCCCGCCGAGTTCCAGCGGCAGGCGGAGAGACGGATCGCCGAATACGCGCCCCGGCTCGGACGGCTCGTGGGGACCGAGGACGCGAGGGTCAACGCCCTCGTCGAGAAGATCTACCGCCAGTGCGTGTACGGAAAGCTCTTCGAGCCCATGCCTCCCGAGCTGCCCTACCGATGGTTCGCCCCCGGGGGGGCCTACTTCACCGGGCAGTGGATCTGGGACACGATGTTCGTCCTGATCGCCTTCGCTCCACTGGACGACGACGCGGTGGTGCGCGAGGCCTTCGACAACTACCGCTACACCGTCGAGAACAACCCGCTGGCCCCCGAGGGCAGCCTGCGCTACGGCATGGTGCCCAACTTCATGGGGGCGCGGTCGCTCAGGAAGGACGGCAGGGCCTGGCCTCCGGTGGGCTACTCGCAGATCCCGATCCTGGGCTGGGGGGCCCTCGCCGTCTACCGCCAGACGAACGACCGGGCCCTGATCGAGCAGGCGCTGCCCTGGCTCGTGGCCTTCGACGAGTGGTACTCGACCGAGCGCGACGTGGACGGGGACGGTCTCATCGAGTACGGCGCCTACGAGGCGGTGGCGAACAACACCCTCCTCCAGACCGCGCGCTTCGAGACCTTCGACTTCCACCTGCCACTGGACGGCATGAAGATGACCCCCCACCCGCGGCGCGACACGGGAGGAGAGTGGTACGGCAACGTGGAGGGGGTCGAGCAGACGTCGTTCCTGCTGATGAGCGAGCGGGCGCTCGTCGAGATCGCGACGGAGCTCGGGAGAGACGACCTGGCCCGGCGATATCAGATCATGATCGCTCGTCGCGTCGAGGCCATCCAGCGCAAGATGTGGGACCCGCAGACCCGCTTCTTCTACAGCCTCGACCGCGACAGCGACCGGCGGATCATGGTGCGGACTCCCCAGGGCTTCCTGCCCCTGACCGCGGGGGCGGCGACGGTCGAGCAGGGATCGGAGCTGGCGCGGCAGCTCCAGGACCCCGATCGGTGGTGGACCAGGTACCCGGTTCCCACCATCGCGCGGGACGAGCCGCAGTACGACCCGAAGGGCTACTGGAGGGGAGACATGTGGCCCCCGACGACCTACCTGGTGGCCCTGGGGCTCGCCCGCTACGGGCACCACGACCTGGCCCTGGAGCTGACCCTGAGGATGACGGAGCTGATCGAGGCGGAGGGGATCAGCGAGCACTACGACCCGGAGACGGGGGAGCCTCTGGGGGTGCCCGGACTCGGGATGTCCGGGGTGGCGTGGAGCATGATCGTCCACAATGTCTACGGTGTGCAGGAGGACTACCGCACCATCCGGGTGCCGAGGGGGGCGGCGGGACGCTGGCTGAAGCTCGGCAAGCTGAACGTACGCTATCCCGACGACCACTCCGTCGAGGTCCGGTCGGGTTTCGATCGAAGCCTCCGCGTGGTCTTCTCCGCGGACTCGGGCGAGGGCGAGCCCCGGGTGACGGCGGGCGAGGCGTCGATACCGGCGGACACCTCCGGGAACGAGGTGAGCTTCACTGCCAGGAGAGGGGAGACCTACCGTGTCGAGTACAGCGCGACCCGTCGATGAGGTGCGGCGATCGGAGCTCAGCGGCCCTCCGGGAGACCCGCCGCGGAGGAGGCCCTGGTCTCGCCCGGTGAGGTGGAGCCTCTCGCTTCTGGCCCTGGTCTCCGCGACGGCACTTGCAGCGTCCGCGTGCTCACCGCGGGAGGTCGGCGACGGCCGGGAAGCCGACCCCGCGGAGCGATCGCCCTTCGAGATCCGGGAATCGGACGACGGCCTCGAGGTGCGCGACGGCGGGCAGGTGGTTCTCTTCTACCAGCGTGAGCTGAAGGACCACGACGGCCAGTTCCCTCGCAACAACTACATCCACCCCCTCATGAGCCTGGACGGGGACGTCCTGACCGAGGACTTCCCGGAGGATCACCTCCACCAGCGCGGCATCTTCTGGGCCTGGCACCAGCTCTGGGACGGAGCGGAGCGACTCGGCGACGGCTGGACGCTGGAGGACTTCACCACCCGCGTGGATCGGGTCCAGACGCACGTGAGCGCGTCCGCGGCGCGGCTCGAAGCCGAGGTGCAGTGGCTCTCCCCGCGGTTCCGCGACGGAGGGCCCTTCGTGGAGGAGCACACCACCATCACCGTCCATCCCGTCGCTGGCGACACCCGCGCGATCGATTTCGAGATCGCCCTCCGGGCGGTGGCGCCGGGCATCCGGATCGGTGGCTCGGAGGACCCCAAGGGCTACGGCGGGTTCTCGGTCCGGGTCCGGATGCCCGACGGCCTGGTCTTCACCGGCGAGGGTGGGCCGGTGACCCCGGACGAGCTGCAGGTGGAGGCCGGACCGTGGGTGGACCTGTCGGCGCCGTACGGGAAGGACGGGACGAAGAGCGGGGTCGCGATCCTCGTCCACCCGATCTCACCGGGGTTCCCGCCGCCCTGGATCCTGCGGCAGAAGAGCAGCATGCAGAATCCCGTCTTCCCGGGAAGGGAGGCGGTCGACGTTCCCGCGGACCGGTCCCTCGTCCTGCGCTACCGGCTGGTGGTGCATCGCGGCGTGGTCTCGACCGCCGAGATCCAGGAGTGGCAGAAGGAGTACGCCGGACAGTAGACCCCGAGCCCGCTCGAAGGGGCGGAGGTGGGCGTCGACGGGAGGTTTCTTGCAGTGGAGGACGCGATGAGCCAGGAACGACACGAGATCGACCGACGCCAGTTCGTGGGGAAGGGCGTGAGGGTCGCGGGGGCCGCCGCGGTCCTTCCCCTGGCCGCTTCTGTCGGTGTGTCGGCCGCGCCGCCCGCGGGGAAGCGCCGCCTCGTCCTCGTGGGCACCGGAAGCCGGGGATCCTCGACCTGGGGCAAGGCGCTGATGGAGACCCACGCCGAGCAGGTGGAGCTCGTGGGCCTCTGCGACATCAACCGAAAGCGGGCGGAGTACGCCCGGGAGTACATCGGTCTGGATCTCCCGGTCTATCACTCGGGAGATTTCGAGAAGATGATCCGGGACACCGGGCCCGACGCGGTGCTGGTGACCACGACCGACTGCTTCCACTCCGACTACGTCGTCGCGGCCCTGGAGCTGGGCTGCGACGCCATCTCGGAGAAGCCCCTGGCCACGGAGACCGAGCAGTGCCGGGCCATCCTCGAGGCCGAGAGGCGCTCGGGGCGGCGGGTCCTCACCACCTTCAACGCCCGGCACGGCGCGGTGAGCGAGGAGATCAAGAAGGTCTTGATGTCGGGAGAGCTCGGCCGGATCATCTCCGCCGAGTTCCACGAGTACCTCGACGTCGATCACGGGGCCAGCTACTTCCGGCGGTGGCACGGGAAGAAGCGCTTCTCTGGCTCCCTCCTCGTCCACAAGGCGTCGCACCACTTCGACCAGATGAACTGGTGGCTGGAGGCCGAGCCCGCCGAGGTCCACGCCTTCGGCGGGGTGGAGTTCTACGGGGGGAACGGGTCCTTCCGCTCCCGGCGCTGCCGGGGCTGCCCGTTCCAGGAGCGGTGCGACTTCTACTGGGACATCACCCAGAGCCAGCGGTACATGGATCTCTACGTCAACTGCGAGTCGGAGGACGGCTACTTCCGCGACGGCTGCGTGTGGGACAACGCCATCGACACCTACGACGCGATGACGGTGGGGGTGCGCTATGGAAACGGCACCCTCCTCAACTACTCCCTCAACGCCTACATGCCCTACGAGGGGCAGTCCATCGCCTTCAACGGGGAGAAGGGCCGTCTGGACGTGAGGATCTTCGACCGGCAGCCCTGGGAGGTGGACGGGGCGGGACACCTCCGCGTCACCAGGATCTTCGGGGACACGAGGACCTGGACGGTGCAGCGGGGCACGGGCGGGCACGGCGGGGCCGACGAGAAGCTGAAGGACTCCCTGTTCGCCCCGGATCGATCGGACCCCCTCGGTCAGCGGGCCGGCAGCCGGGAGGGTGTCCTTTCGAGTCTCATCGGCATCGCGGCCCGGACGTCGATCGAGACCGGAGAGAGGGTGAAGATCCACGACCTCGTCGAGATCCCCCCGGCGTGGCCCGCATAGGAGAGGGAGAGGCAGAATGAAAGGTCAGACCCGTCGTCGCTTCATGAAGACCTCCGGGGCGGCGGTCGCCGCCGCGGCCGCGAGCGCTCGATCCTACGGCCGCGTCCTCGGGGCGAACGACCGGATCAACATCGGGTTCCTGGGGTGCGGTGCGCGCAGCGCCGGCCACCGGCGCATGGTGGAGATGTCCTTCCAGGAGAAGAACCTCGGGGTCGTGGCGGTCTGCGACCTGTGGACACAGAATCGGGAGAGGGCGGCAGCGGACTGCCGGGAGAGGTTCGGTGCCGACGTCGAGCAGTTCAGGTACTCCGAGAAGATGCTCGAGATGAAGGACCTGGACGCGGTGATGATCGCGACCGGGGACCATCAGCACGCGCTGCTCCTGGCCGATGTCGTCGGGGCGGGAAAGGACTGCTACTGCGAGAAGCCCATGGCCGAGAACCTCGAGGAGGCCCGGCTCGCGCGGGATGCCGTTCTGGCCTCGAGGCAGGTCGTCCAGATGGGCTCGCAATGGGTGAGCGATCCCGTCCAGCGCAAGGTTCGGGACATCGTGCGATCGGGAGCGCTGGGACAGGTCACGAAGATCGAGCAGAGCTGGAACGACAACAACCACCGCTGGCACGAGCCCGACGACCCGGACGTCCACGCGATTCGCGAGGAGGACACCGACTGGGATCGGTGGCTGCTCGGCCGACGGCCCCGGCCCTTCGACCCCTGGACGTACTTCGAGTTCCGGATCTTCAAGGACTTCTCCGGCGGGATCACCTCACAGTGGATGAGCCACGGGATCGGGCTCGTGCACTTCTACACCGACACCGCCATCCCGGATTCCATGGTGGCGAATGGCGGGATCTTCGGCTGGCCGGACATCCGGGAGAACCCGGACACGTTCTCGGCGCTGGCCACGTACGACGAGCCGGGGATCCTGTACTCCTACTCCTCCAGCTACGCGAACCGATTCGGCGACTACTCGCTCATCCGCGGAAAGGACGCCACGCTGTACGCCCACGGGGGAGAGGGCAGCCCCCGTTGGCTCCTGGTCGAGGAAGGCCAGGACCTTCCCGGCGGCTTCGACTTCTGGGCGGGGATGCAGGCCGCGGTCAGGAAGGGACAGGCCCGCGTCGTGACCTCGGAGGAGTACGGTGAGCTCCCTCCCACCGGCGTGTCCGACGACAGCAAGTGGCACCTGGACAACTGGGTGGACTGCATGCGGTCGCGGAACCAGGAGACCAACGGCCACGTGAGGACCGGCTACTGGCACTCGGTGGGGGTCATCATGGCCACCCGGGCGTACCGCGAAGGCCGCAAGCTCTACTGGGATCGGGACGAGGAGGCGATCGCCGACACCCCGCCCGCCTCTCTCCCGTCGCCTCAGGGCCGGGCGGTCCGCGGGTAGGGCGGGCGCTCGGGATCGGCCCGGGGCTCCGGGCCGATCTGCTCCATGACGATCTCGATGGCCTTCTCGAGCTGGGGGTCGCGCCCGGCGATGACATCCTTCGGGGTCTGCTCCACCTCGACATCGGGAGGCACCCCCTCGTTCTCCACGGTGAAGCCCTCCTCCGGCGTCCAGATGGCCAGGTTCGGCGCGGTGACGATCCCCCCGTCCATGAGGACCGGGAAGCCCAGGACCCCCACCAGCCCGCCCCAGGTGCGTCGGCCCACCAGGGTCCCCAGCTCGAACTTCCGGAACATCCAGGGCAGGAGGTCGCCGCCGGAGCCCGCGGTCTCGTCGATGATCATGACCTTGGGCCCGTGGATGCCGGCGATCGGCGTCTTGAAGTCGGCGCCGTACCGGGTCGCCCAGTAGCTGATGACCGGGCGGCGCAGGATGTCGATGTAGTAGTCGGCCACCGAGCCCCCGGCGTTGTACCGCTCGTCGACGATGATGGCCTCCCGGTGAGCCTGGGGAAAGAAGTAGCGCTTGAAGTAGGTGTGGCCCATTCCCGCGGTGTTCGGGACGTAGACGTAGGCCACCCGGCCGCCCGTGGCCTCGGTCACCTTCCGGAGGTTCCCCTCGACCCAGTCCCGGTTTCTCAGGTCCGCCTCGTCCTCCACGGGCACGACCTTCACCGTCCGGGAGCCCGTGCCGTCCGCGTTCGGTCCCACCGTGATCTCGACGATCCGGTCGGCGGTGCGCTCGAATCGCCGGTACAGGTTGTCCGGAGGCCTCAGCTCGCGACCCTCGACCGCGAGCAGGTACTCTCCCGGCTTCACGTCCACCCCCGGCTCGGTCAGGGGGGACCGGAGATCGGGGTTCCAGTTCAGTCCGCCGTAGACCTTCGCGAAGCGGTAGCGGCCGTCCGCGACCTCGTAGTCGGCCCCGAGCAGACCGCCGGGGACCGTCTCCGGCTCCCACCAGATGTCGCCGTTGCCCTGGTAGGAGTGACCGACCGCCAGCTCGCTGAGCATCCAGCGGATGACCCGGAACAGGTCGTTGCGGGTGGCCAGATGAGGCAGGAAGGTCACGTAGCGCTCGCGCATGGCCGGCCAGTCGGCTCCGTGATAGCCCGGGTCGTAGAAGAAGTCGCGGTTGATCCGCCAGGCCTCGTCGAAGATCTGCGCCCACTCTGCCGGCGGGTCCACCTTCACCTGGACCCGTTCGACGTCGAGCTCGAACTCGTCGAGATCGAGCTCGGGCTCCTCGCCGACGTCCACCACGTGCCAGGCCTCGCCGACCCGCAGGAGGGCCCGCTTCTTGTCGGCGGAGAGGCTGAAGCCGTCCGCCTTGTCCAGGAGCTCCTCCTCCTTCCTCTTGTCGAGGTCGTAGCGGTAGACGGCGAACGCGGCCTCGTCGTCGGTGGACGCCCCGCGGCGGTAGAAGAGCTGCCCGGCGGTCCCGGCCGCGAGATCGGCGTAGACGCCGGCCTTCACGGGCAGGGCGAGGACGCGCTCGGCGAGGCCCTCGGGATCGAACCGGACCACCACCGGCTCGGCGTCTTCCTCCCCGTCCTCCTTCTCCGTCTCCTCCTCATCCTCGCCCGGCCCTTCCTCCTCGTCGCTCTGCCGGGCGAGGGGCGAAGGAACGCCCTTCCCGAGGACGGCCAGGTAGATCTGCTGGACCGAGCGCATATCGGCGCTCGACTGGGAGAACCAGTCGTTCACCGGGCCGGCGTCGGTCGAGACGAGGAAGTAGAGGTACTGGCCCGAGGCGTCGAAGACCGGGTGGGTGACGTCGGCGAGGCCGTCGCCCACCTGTTGGGACGTCCCGTCGGCGACCGAGTAGAGAAGGAGCTCGTTGCGGAAGGTCGGCGTGTTGCGGGTGTAGGCGAGCCAGCGCGAGTCCGGCGACCACGCTCGGGCATCCTGAAGGGAGCGGAGGGGCCCGTAGACCACGTCCCCGTCGACCCGGGTCTGCTTCCCGGTGGCGACGTCGAGGATCCAGACCGTCCGGGAGTTGTCGACGAAGCTGATCATCGTCGAGTCCGGAGACCAGACGAGGTCGGCGTAGAAGCCCGGGCCGTCGAGGGGAAGCTCCCGGACCTCGTCCCGCCCGTCCGGGGCCGCGAGGTGCAGCGCGTACTCGCCGCTGGCGTCGGAGAGGTAGGCGATCCACTCCCCGTCGGGGGACCACGCTGGCGACCGCTCGTGGGCCCCGGGCGACCGTGTGAGGTTGCGGTCGTCGCCCTTCTCCCGGGGCACGGTCACGATCTCGCCCCGGAACTCGAGGGCCACGCGGGCGCCCGACGGGGACAGGCTGGCGCCCCGGATCCACTTCGCCCCCTTCGCCCAGCGGGGCCGCCGCTCCACGAGGTCGGCGGCCACCCCCACCTTCAGGGGGGTGGCCGACCCCGTGGAGGGATCCAGGAGGTGGAGGAGGCCGGCCTGCTCGTAGGCGATGCGCCCGCCCCCGGCCGAGGCGCTCAGCACCGGGAAGTCGTCGTGGGCGGTGAGGGGCGCGATCGCCCTCGTGGCCCGGTCGAAGGCGTAGACGTTGAACTCCCCGTCCCGGTCGGAGCGGAAGAAGAGCCGCCCGTCGATCCACATGGGGTCGGTGTCGTTGCACCGGCCCGCCGGCTGGGGGACGACCTCGACCTCCCGGGTCGCGGTGTCGAAGAGCAGGATCCGGGAGGCGGTGCCTCCCCGGTAGTGCTTCCACTGGAGGAAACGCTCTCCCAGGGGCAGGTAGGCGATCGTGCTCCCGTCGGGCGAGATGGCCGCCTTGCTGGCGTGGGGGATCGGAAGCCGGGTCGGGGCGCCCCCTTCCACCGGTACCGTGAAGAGCTGGGTGTACCGCCGGGTGTGGACCGTCCGGGGAGAGGAGAAGAGCACGGCGCGGCCGTCCGGGGTGAAGCCGAGGACGAGGTCCGGTCCCGGGTGCCACGTGAGGCGCCGGGGCTCGCCGCCGGCGGCGGAGATCACGTAGACGTCCGTGTTTCCTTCGTAGCGACCGGTGAAGGCGACGAGGGTCCCGTCGGGAGAGAAGCGTGGACCCGACTCGACGCCGGGGTGCGACGTCAGCCGGCGGACCCCGGAGCCGTCGAGATCGGCGACCCAGAGATCGTTGGCGTAGGCGAAGGCGAGGTGGTCCGTGCTCACCGCCGGCTCGGAGAGGAGCCGGGTGTCGGCGATGTCGATGGCGTGAGCGCCGGGCGCGCCGAGCAGGGCCAGAAGAGCGAGGGTGGTGACCAGACGCATGAGCTTTCTCCTCCAACGGTGGTGCGGCCGCACCGAAGCCTGTCTCGCTCCGCCCCCCGGGTCAAGCGGACCCGATGGCTCACGGTGGCCTGAGAGCGGCGGAGCGTGCAGAATGTCGCCATGGCGGGAAGGGTGTGCGTGATCGGCGGGGGCGTCATTGGCTGTGCCGTGGGCTTCGAGCTGCGGAAGCGCGGCCTCGGGGTCACGGTCCTCGACAAGAACGGCGAGGTCGGCCACGGCTCCACCTCGGCCTCCTGCGGGATCGTCCGGCGCTTCTACTCCCAGCCCGGGATGACCGCCATGGCCCACGAGGGCGCCCAGATCTGGGGGGACTGGGCCGGCCACCTCGGGCCGATCGATGAGGAACTGGCGGTCTTCAGGAGAACGGGCATGGCGTTCGTGCTCCCCGAGCTCACCGACGAGCTCCGAGAGCGCGCCGTGAAGATGCAGGAGATCGGCGTGCCGGCCCGGATCCTGACCGCCGAAGAGCTGCAGGAGCGGTTTCCCTGGCTCGACGTGGCCTCGCAGTATCCGCCGAGGTCGATCGACGACCCGGCCTTTCTGGACGAGGGAGAAGACCGGAGGCCCATCGGGGGCGCGGTCTACGAGGAAGACGCGGGGTACGTCGTGTCACCGGGGCTCGCGACCCACAACCTGCGCCTCGCCGGGGAGCGGGAGGGTGTGCGGTTTCTGCTGAACCGCGAGGTGCGGTCCGTGTCGGAGGGCGGTGGCCGGCGGTTCACGCTGGAGCTCTCTGACGGATCGACCGTGGAGTCGGACGTGGTCGTCAACGCCGCCGGGCCCCACTCGGGGCGGGTGAACGTCCTGGCCGGGGTGACGCTGCCCCTGAAGACGCGGCCGCTGGTGCGGGAGGTCCACGCCCTGGACAACCCCCTGCGCGGCACCCCCCGGGGCCAGACGCTTCCCATCGTGGGCGACCTCGACGCCGGCGTCTACTTCCGGCCCGAGTCCGCCGACCGCGCCCTCATCGTGGGCACCACCGATCCGCCCTGCGACGAGCTGGAATGGATCGACGACCCGGACACCGCCCGGACGAATCTCTCGCAGCGCTACCGCGAGCGCCAGTGCCTGCGGGCCATGAGGCGTTTCCCGGAGCTGACGCTCGGGCCCATGAGGGGGGTCGTGTCCCTCTACGACGTGACCGTCCAGGACTGGTATCCGATCGTCGACAAGACGGACCGTGCCGGGTACTACGTGTGCATCGGGACCAGCGGGTCGTCCTTCAAGACGGCTCCGGTCCTGGGGGCCTTGATGGCGGAGATCGTCACGACGAGCGAGGCCGGCCGGGACGTGGACGCGGAGCCGATCCAGCTCGAGCTCCCGCGCATCGGCCACACCGTCGACACGGGCTTCCTGTCGCGTCGGCGCGGCGCGCTCGAGAGCAGCGACACGGTCATCGGGTAGGAGGGGGCCGGTCGAGTGTGCACCGAGCGAGAGCTATACTCGGCCTCTCGCTCGGTGGGAGAGCGGGAAGCGAGGAGGCAGGCATGAGCCATTCAGGGGCCGGGCTTCGATCCCGGAGGCGCGCGGGAGCGACCGGTGCCCGGCTGGCCACGGCCCTTGGGCTGTGCGGGTGTCTGTGCGGTCCCGCCGTCGCGCAGGACGGGACCTGGCCCCAGTTTCGAGGGCCTGGTGCGAACCCGGTGAGCGATCATCCCGGCCTGCCCGCCACCTGGTCGACCACCGACAACGTCGAGTGGGTGGCCGAGATCCCGGGGCTCGGGTGGTCCTCACCGGTCGTCTGGGGCGACAAGGTGTTCCTCACCTCGACCACCTCGGAGAAGCCGCTGAAGCAGCCGTCCCTCGGAGTCGACTTCTCCAACGACTACGTCGCGGAGCTGACGAAGCAGGGCAAGACCGAGGAAGAGGTCGAGGCGCTGGTGACGGCCCGCGACATGGAGATGCCGGACGAGGTGACCCTCGCCTATCACCTGCACTGCCTCGATCTGGAGACGGGTCGGATCCTCTGGCAGCGCAACTTTCACAACGGGCCGCCCCCGGTGGGTCGTCACCGCAAGAACAGCTACACCTCCGAGACGCCGGTCACCGACGGGCGGGCGGTCTACGTGTACGTGGCCTTCCTGGGGCTCTACGCCTTCGACTTCGAGGGCCGGCCGCTGTGGGAGACCCCGCTCGCGCCCCACCAGGTCTACCTCGACTTCGGGAGCGGGGCCTCGCCCGCCCTCCACGGGGACCAGCTGATCATCCTGAACGACAACGAGGAAGACAGCTTCGTCGCTGCCTTCGACACCCGCGACGGCAAGCGCCGGTGGCGTACCGCCCGGAAGGGGCTGGGTACCGAGCAGATCCGGTCCGCCTGGTCGACGCCGTTCGTCTGGCCGAACGAGCGCCGCACGGAGATCGTCACCAGCGGCCCCGGCTGGGCCATCAGCTACGACCTGGAGGGCCGGGAGCTGTGGCGCATGTCGCGCATGGGGCTGCAGGCCATCCCGAGCCCGTTTGCCGGGGATGGTCTCGTCTACCTCACCGGGGGCTCCGCTCGGGAGGAGAACAAGCCGATCGTCGCCATCAAGCCAGGGGGATCCGGAGACATCACTCCCCCCGAGGAGAGCGACCGGGGCGAGTTCGTGGCCTGGTACAACCAGAAGGCCGGCGGCACCTATCTCCCCACCCCCGTCCTGTACGACGGCGGGCTGTACGTCCTCTCCGACAAGGGCGTCTTCTCCCGGCTGGACCCGAAGACCGGCGAGCAGACCTACAAACAGCGGATCCACCGTCGAGCCCGCAACTTCACCGCCTCCCCCTGGGCCTACAACGGGATGATCTTCTGCCTGAACGAGGAGGGGGACACCTTCGTGATCAAGGCGGGTGAGGAGTTCGAGCTGCTCGGCACCAACTCCCTGGAGGAGTTCTCCATGGCCACGCCCGCGATCTCGCGAGGGCGCCTCCTGATCCGCACCAAGAGCAAGCTCTACTCCCTCCGCGCACCGGCGGACCCGGAGGCAGCGACCACGCCCGCGGCAGCGGGGGCGGGGCGATAGGCCTCACTCCGCGGACCGAGCTGGCCTGGGCCGGATGCCTTGGCGGGTCGGTCCGGCCCCTTCACGTGCTCGTCGAACCAGGCCACGAACTGCTCGTACATGTGCTTCTGGTAGGAGGGCCGCTTGATTCCGTGGTGCTCGCCCGGGTAGACCACGAGCCGGGTCTCGCGGCCCAGCCTCCTCATGGCCTGATACATCTGCTCTGAGTTCAGGATGGGGACGTTCCAGTCCTTCTCGCCGCCAATCCAGAGGGTGGGGGTGGTGATCTTCTCCACCTTGTTGTAGGGCGAGAGGCGCTCCCACAGCTCCCGCGTCTCCCAGGGCAGGCCGAACTCGCCCTCGTACCAGCGCTGGTAGTGGTCGTGGCCGTAGTTGGCCACCCACAGGGCCCCGCTGGCCCCCGAGACCGCCCCGGCGAAGCGATCGGTGGATGTGATGACGTAGTTGGTGAGAATGCCTCCGTAGGACCACCCGCCCACGCCGAGGCGATCGGGGTCGGCCAGGCCCTGCTCGACGACGCCGTCCACGGCGGCCAGGACGTCCTGGGTGTCGTGGTGACCCCAGTCGGCCCAGATGCCCAGGGTGAAGTCCTGGCCGTAGCCCGTCGAGCCCCGGGGATTGGGCATCACCACCAGGTATCCGTTCGCCGCGAACAGCTGGCCCCGGAAGCTGAAGGCGTGGTCGTGCTGGGCCTGGGGACCACCGTGGAGCCACAGGATGGTGGGGTACCGTCGCCCCGGCCCGAAGGCGGGGGGCCGGTAGACGAACGCCTCCACGGGGGTGCCGTCGGGGCTCCGGACCGCGACCTTCTCCACCTCGGCCAGGTCGGTCCCCGAGAGGAGCTCCTCGTTGACACGGGTGAGCTGGCGGAGGGTCGCGAGGTCGTCGGGGTCGGAGGCGAAGAGGTCCCCGGGGCGGTGCGGGTCGCTGACGAGGGCCACCACCGTTCCGGTGGGCGCCACCTCCGCGGCCTTCACCACCCGAGGCCCGGTGAGGATCCTCGTCACGTCACCCCCGGTGACGGGCACCCTGGCGAGCTGGACCTCGCCGTGGTCCTCGAGGAGGAAGAGCAGCTCCTTGCCGTCCGGTGAGAACCGGGGCGCGGTGGCATTGCGGTCCAGGTCCGCGGTCAGGACCCGGGCCTCGCCGCCGCCGGCCGGGATCACTGCCAGGTGGGTCTGGGCGTAGTCGACGATCTCCGGGCGCGTGTTGGTCTCGTAGGCGAGAAGGGTGCCACTCGGGTCCCAGACCGGCCTCGTGTCCGACCCCGGGTTGAGGGTGAGCTGCGTCGGCTTCGGTTCCTCGGCGGGGTCGCCCGGATGCACCAGCCAGAGGTCGGAGTTGTAGTTGGAGTCGGGCTCCTCGGTGCGGTTGCTCACGAAGGCGATGCTCTGCCCGTCCGGCGCCCAGGCCGGCTCGGAGTCGTCGTAGTCGCCGAAGGTGACCTGCCGGCTCTCCCCCCCGGCGATGTCGAACACGAACAGGTGGGTGCGTCGCCGGTCGAGATAGCCCCGGTAGTCCCGCTTGAACTGGAGTCGGTCGATCACCCACGGGGCCGGGACATCCTCCTCCGTCCTGCTCTCCTTCGTTTCCGCCTGGTTCCACTCGGGCTTGCGGTCCCGGATCACCAGGACGAGACGGTGGCTGTCCGGCGCCCACTCGAAGGCCTCGATCCCCTGCTCGACGTTGGTCAGGCGACGGGCCTCGCCCCCACGCCGGTCGAGGGTCCAGACCTGGGACTTCTTCTTGTCCTTCCTGCGGCCGGCCTTCGTGTTCGGACCGGGGCGGTCCGACAGGAACGCCAGCTGCCGGCCGTCCGGGCTCCAACGGGCGCTGCCGGCCGAGCTCCCCTTGCGGGTCAAGGGGATCGGGTCGCCGCCCGCTGTCGCCACCATCCAGAGCCGGGTCTCGGCCTCGTCCGCCTCGAGGTCCTGGGTCTCGACCTCGAACGCCACCCACTCGCCTTCGGGGCTGATCCGGGGGTTGGCGATCTCCTGCAAGGCGGCGAAGTCCTCGACCGCGAGAGGACGCCGCTTCCCGGCTTCGGCGCCCTGCACTCCCGCCGCGCCCAGGATCAAGAGGCCGACCATCCACGTGCGTGTGCTCATCTGGTGCTCCCATTCTCCCGAGGACCGAACCGGGCTGCGGCCGGATGCCTTGGGCCAAGGACTCGATCCTGCCATCGCGATCGTGTCCTTGGCACGGGCCGGACCGAAGGCCGGCCGGCGCCGGTATCCTAGTTCGACTTGCGCCCATGTTGCAGGCCGCGCTCCCTCGGGCCTGCGGGGCGCATTGGACCGCGATTCGAGATCTGTGCGATACTGAGTACTCTTCGCGCTCCACGAGGGAGCCGCGCGGACGGCGGCTTCCCGGCAAACCCCCCGTTCTAGCAAAACAGCCGGAACAGAACAGGACGCACACGATTTCTATGCCTTTCTCTGCCTTCGGCCTCCACCCCCTGCTCCAGCGAGGCGCGGAAGCGCTCGGCTTCGAGCGCCCGACCCCCATCCAGCAGGAGGCCATCCCTCCGGCCCTGGAGGGCCGCGACATCCTGGCCTCCGCGATGACCGGCAGCGGCAAGACCGCGGCCTTCGCCCTCCCGATCCTCCACCGCCTCGGGGACCGCCCGCGCGGAACGACCCGTGCCCTGGTCCTCACTCCCACGCGGGAGCTCGCGGCCCAGATCGACGAGCACTTCCGGGACCTCGGCGGCCACACGCGCCTCACCTCCGCCACCGTCTTCGGTGGGCTGTCGATGCGCCCCCAGGAGCAGGCGTTCCGCCGGGGCGTGGACGTGATCGTGGCGACCCCCGGGCGCCTCCTGGACCACATGCGCTTCCCCTACGCGGCCCTCGGGGGCATCGAGATCCTCGTCATCGACGAGGCCGACCGCATGCTCGACATGGGATTCCTGCCCGACGTCCGGCGGATCCTCCGTCAGATCCCTGCCGACCGGCAGACCCTCTTCTTCTCGGCCACGATGCCGCCTCCGATCGTGTCGCTCTCGCGGGAGATGCTCCGCAACCCGGTCACCATCGCGATCCAGCGCAAGTCGGCCCCGGCCACCGGCGTCACCCAGGCGGCCTGGCCCGTGCCGGCCCAGCTCAAGCCCGCACTCCTCGCCGAGCTCGTCAAGTCCGGCCGGATCCGCAGCGTGATCGCCTTCACCCGGACCAAGCACCGCGCCAACCGCCTCGCCGACTACCTCTCGAAGAACGGGGTCGTGGCCGGGCGGATCCACGGCAATCGCAGCCAGAACCAGCGCACCCAGGCCCTCGGCGGCTTCAAGGCCGGGAAGTTCCCGGTGCTCGTGGCCACCGACATCGCGGCCCGGGGGATCGACGTGGAGGCCCTGTCCCACGTCGTCAACTTCGACGTCCCGAAGTGCGCCGAGGACTACGTGCACCGGGTGGGGCGGACGGCCCGGGCCGCGGCCACCGGCGACGCCTTCCTGTTCTTCTCGCCCGAGGAGGAGGCGGACGTGCGGGGCATCGAACGCGCGATCGGCAAGCGCCTCCCGCGCCTGACTCTTCCGGAGTTCGACTACACGCCCCGGCCCGCCGCGAGACCCCAGGCGCCCGTCCACCCGCGGAGACCCTCGCTGAGTGCGAACCGCGACGGCGGCGGCGGAGCCGGACGCGCCGCGAGGCGGCGGGGTCGCGGGACAGGTGGCCGGCGGAGTGCGGCGCAGCCGGGTCCAGGACGGCGAGGCTCCGAGCGACACGCTCCCGGGCGGCGGGCGTCCACACGATAGGTCGGGCGCCGGACGGCGTCGGGAGGAACGGAATGACCACGACCCAGGTCGAATACGTGGACTTCACGGCAACCGAGGCGGTGCGCGAGTACCGTCTGCGCGTGCGGCAGGGCGCCGACGTCCACCACGTCACGGTCGCCATCCCGAACGAGGCCTTCCTGTCCGGACGCGTCCGCTATCAGGACGCCCCGGACATCTGCTTCCTCAAGATCCAGCGAGAGCTCGCCGGGGGGGAGGACGGGGTGCTCCCGGCCCTGGCGCTCAGGATGACCGACGAGGAGCTCGAGGAGTATCGCGTCTCCCACGCGCCCAAGGCCCCCCGCCGGCGCTCATAGCGCTAGCCAGCCGGAGTAGACCTTCTCCACCGGCCAGCCCTCGGGACGGTGGAGGACACGGAGGGCGTCCGCCCGGCCCGCCCGCTCGAAGGCGTGCACCGCCCGATCGTACTCAGAGCGGGCCCGATCGACGGCCACCAGGGCGCCGGTCGGGCTTCGGGGATCCACGATCCAGAGGGGCCGGGGGGCGAGGGCCGCGGCGAGGTCGGGCAGGTCGAAGTCCTTCAGGATCCCGGGCACGAAGGAGGCCACCAGGTTCTCGTGGTACGGGGCTCTCGCGATCTCGAGATACGAGAGCACCGTTCCCTCCAGGGCGACCTTCTCGATCCCCGGCCGCAGGACGGCGAGCGACAGGGCCAGGATGCCGCCCTGCCCCCGGCCCAGCACCGCGACGTGCTCGGAGTCGACGTCGTCTCGTCCCTCCAGGTAATCGAGCGCGGCGAGGAGGTCCTCCACCTGCATGCCGACCACGGTCCGGTTCACGAGGAGGGCGCGCTGGAGCATCTGCCACACCGGGCGGTACCCCCCCGAGGCCGACGTCGGCCCGCTCTCGCCGGTTCCCCGGACGTCCGGGGCCAGCACGACGTGCCCCGACCGGGCCAGGGCCTCGAGGTCTCCTCCCTCTCCGGCCGCCGACGCCTTGCCGGCCCCGTCCACGGAGAGAACCGCTGGCTTGCGGGCCGGTCCTCCGTCGGGAACGAAGACGTGGGCGGGGACGGTGATGCCCGGCGCGGTTCCCAGCGCGAGCTTCTCGATGCGATAGCCCTCCCGGTCGACCGTGCCGTGGGACGTCACCGTGGGGTGGCCCGGCGCATCCCCCATCAGCAAGCGCGCGCGTACGAGGGCCCGCAGCGCCTCGGGGTCGTCGAGGCTCGCCGCCGCGCGCCCCGGGAACATCTCCTCGGCCACCGCCCGATTGAGGGTCTGGACGGTCTCGGTGTCCTCGTACGAGGTCGAGACCTGGCCGGTCGGGGTCGCGTACAGGTCGGACTCGAGCTCGGTCTCGAGGGCAGGCTCGAGCCCCTCGTCGACACGGTCGTGAAGCCAGCGCTCCAGCCAGCGGTAGGTGGCCTCGCGGCGTGGCTGCGACCAGCCGTGGGTGTCGTCGTACTCGAAGAAGCCGGCGCGGTCCGGAGCGCCGAGCGTCTCGTAGATGTGCCGTGTCTCGTCGTACGCGGCCCGGGCCCCGGCGATGGGGAAGAAGTCCCGGACGGCGGAGAGGATGGTGAACGGTCGCGGCGCGAAGACGGTGGCGTAGTCGGCGAAGTCGAGACCGTGGGCGAGGAAGCCGGGGAGGTCCTGCTCGGCGTCCTGGGGCCCGGGCTCGAACCAGAGCTGCTTCCACGACGTCATGTAGCAGGAGGAGACGGCCACGGCCAGGCGCGGCTCGACCACCGCCAGGTAGGCGGCCTGGGTGCCCCCGCCGGAGTTGCCGGCCACCGCCAGGCGCTCCGGGTCCACGTCGTCCCGGGTGAGGAGGTAGTCGACCCCGCGGATCGCGTCCCAGAGCTCGTAGCGGGCGAAGTGGTGCCCGGTGAGCAGGCACTGGAGGCCGGAGAGGGTGTGCTCCCGGGTCCCGATGCCCACCCGGGACCGGCCCAGGTCCGGATCGAAGTAGAGCGAGCGCTCTCCCTGCCCCGGCGGGTCGAAGGCCAGAACGATGAACCCCCGCTTCGCCATGGAGATCCACGCGTGCTGGTAGGTGGCCGAGGCCTTGCCGTTGTCGCTGTGTCCGGCGACCCCGAGGACCGCCGGGAAGGGTGGCCCCTGACCCCGGGGCAGGTAGACGTTGGCCGTCACGTGGAAGCCCGGGAGGCTCTCGTAGACGAGCATCTCCACCCGGTAGCCGTCCCGCTCCAGCGTGCCGGTGATCCGGGGGCGCAGGGGCGTGCGCTCGGGGAAGCCCCCCAGGCCCGTGACAAAGAGATCGCGAACGTAGCGCTGGCGCTCCGCGATGGCCGCTCGGGAGTCCAGCCCGGCCACCACCCGGTCCCTCTGCCCGAAGAGCTCGCGGGCGTCCTCGCTC
Source organism: Acidobacteriota bacterium (assembly GCA_022340585.1). Classification (GTDB taxonomy): domain Bacteria; phylum Acidobacteriota; class Vicinamibacteria; order Fen-336; family Fen-336; genus JAJDNS01. The sequence continues at coordinate 3,956 of JAJDNS010000230.1, read as the reverse complement.
AGCGCGGTGTTCACCATGTCGCCCAGCCCGCCCACGACCTCGAGAGGATCGGCGGCGTGGGCACTCCCTCCGGGCATCAGGAGGAGGAGGCCGAGCAGGCCGAGCCGAAGCGGGTCGCCGGACCGTGGTGGGTCGATGGCACCGAGCAGGCAGGTGTGGAGCTTCATGGCCGCCCCCTTCAGAGCGGATTCTAGCCTCTTTGACCCTCGTGGCCCTGAGGTGCCGCCCAGGGGAGTAGGATCCTCAGCCGATGACCGGTCGCCACTCCCCCCGCGCCACCGCCATGGGGTTCGCCGCCGTGCTGCTCTGGAGCTCCTCGGTGGCGTTCATTCGCAGCCTGTCCGAGAAGCTCGGGCCCGTGAGCACCATCGTCTACGCGTACCTCGCCAGCGGGGTGGTCACGACGATGTGGGTTGGCCTCCTCCCGGGTGGGATCGGTCGCTTGTCCCGGCTGCCACGAAGGTACCTCTGGGGGTGCGGCACGCTCTTCGTGGCCTACACGACCTGCTTCTGCCTCTCCGTGGCCCTGGCCCGGGACCGCGTCCAGGTGCTGGAGGTGGGCCTCGTCAACTACCTGTGGCCGAGCCTGACCCTGCTGCTGTCCGTTCCGATTCTCGGGTACCGCGCCCGGTGGTTCCTGCTCCCCGGAATGCTGGCCGCGACCGCCGGGATGATCACGGCCACCGCGTGGAGCGGCGCGCTCTCGTTGGCGGGCTTCAGGGCCAACGTGGGCGTCAACGGGCTTCCCTACGCCCTGGCCCTCACCGGAGCGATGACCTGGGCGCTCTACTCGAACCTGGCCCGACGCTGGGGGGGAGAGGGGGACGGCGTCCCTCTGTTCATCCTGGCTTCGGGAGTCGTGGCCCTGCCCCTCCGCGCGGCGTTCCCGGAGACCCCGAGCTGGGACGGCCGGGTGGTGGCGGAGTTCGTCTACATGGCGGTCTTCGTGACGGCGTTCGCCTACGTCTTCTGGGATCGGGCGATGCGGAAGGGCAACATGGTTCTCGTCGCGGCGCTGTCCTACTTCACGCCTCTCCTGTCGACGGTGGTCTCGGCGGTCCACCTGGGAGTGGCTCCGGGCCCCCGGATCTGGGTGGCCTGTGCCCTCGTGATCGCCGGGGCCGCGGTGTGCCGCCTGGCCGTCGAGGAGCGTCCGGGCTCCGCTTGAGCCCCACCGAGGGCTCGCATCCGCTCAGCCGCGCGGACGCTTAACCTTCACCCAGCGCTTCGTCCGGTGGCTCTGGAGGACGGCCTCGACGATGCGCATCTGGTCGAGACCCACCGAGAAGTCCGGGGGCGCGGGGGCCTGGCCCCGGGGCCGGCGGTCTCCGCGGACCTGGGCGTAGAACTCGGAGAACAGGTTCATGACCGCGTCGAAGTAGCCCATGGGGTGGCCCGACGGCAGGCGCGCGAAGCGTCGGGTCGAGGGCGACTGGAGAAGCGGGTTCTCCCTCAGCACCTCGCAGGCCCGGTCGCGCTCGCCCTGCCAGAGGAGCTCCGGCCGCTCGTGGTTCCAGGCGAGGGCGGCCTTCGCTCCGTAGACCTGGACGTCGATCGTGCACTTCCGACCCGCGCAGACCTGCGAGACGGTCGTGGCCCCGCGCGCTCCGTTCTCGAAGTGGAGGAGGATGGACGCGTAGTCCTCGACCTTCACGTCGACACCCTCGGTCCGCCCCTTCCGCTTGCCGGCGAAGGTGAGGACGGCCCCCCGGGGGCGGCGCCTCCTCGGTACGAAGGTGTTGAGATCGGCCATCACCTCGACGATGGGGGAGGCGGACAGGAACTGGGCGAGGTCGAACCAGTGGCTGCCGATGTCGGCCACGGTGTTGGAGCGGCCCGAGACCTTCGGGTCGAGGCGCCACGAGTAGTCGGTGTCGTGCATCAGCCAGTCCTGGAGGTAGTGGCCGAGGACCTCCCGCACGGGGCCGATCTCGCCGCGGCGCACCCGGGCCGCAATCTCCTGGACGGTCGGGTAGTAGCGGTAGCAGAAGTGGACGGCGTGCTTGAGCCCCCTGGCCTCCGCGAGGTCCAGGAGCTTCTTCGCCTGGTCGCTGGTCAGGGCCAGGGGCTTCTCCGACAGCAGGTGCTTGCCCGCCTTCAGCGCCGCCTGGTTGACCGCGAAGTGCACGTTGTTCGGCGTGCAGTTGTGGATGGCCGCGATGTCCGGGTCCTTCAGGAGCTTGCGGTAGTCGGAGGTGACGAGAAGGCCGGGGTGGGTCGCGGCCACCGGGGCGAGCTGGGCCTCGTTCGTGTCCGCGACCCCGGCCACCTCGATGCCGGGCATCCGCATGAGGGTCTCGACGTGGACCAGTCCGATGTAGCCGGCTCCGACGACTCCCACCTTCAGCATGGCTGTCTGCCTCCTTGACGCCCCGCCGGGCTCGAGTCCCGGCGGAAACCCCCTGCCCGGGCGGCGCGGGCGCCGCTACGATACACGATCCAGGCCCCGGCCCATCGGTGGGATTGACTCGCCGGTGACCCGCTCGTACGCTGCCCCCACACGAGCGGAGGTGGTGAGATGGCCCAGTCCAGGACGCGTCGGGAGTTCGTCAAGAGCGCGGCCGTCACCGGCGTCGGCCTCGGCGTGGCCCCGGGTCTGGCCCGTGCCGCGACCCTGCGAGCGGCGGCGAGCGACCGGGTCGCGGTGGCGGTGATGGGCACCAACGGCCGCGGTGCGGCCCTGGCGACGGTCTTCGCCCGACAGCCGGACGCCGAGGTGGCGTTCATCTGCGACGTCGAGGAGCAGGCGCGGGCCAAGGGGGTGAAGGCCTCGCTCGAGGCCCAGGACAAGGCCCCGAAGGGAATCGTGGACTTCCGCACCGCCCTGGACGACCCCGCGGTGGACGCCCTGGTGATCGCCGCTCCGGACCACTGGCACGCGCCGGCGGCGATCCTGGCCCTGCAGGCGGGCAAGCACGTCTACCTGGAGAAGCCCGCCTTCCACAACCCGCGTGAGGGCGAGCTCCTCGTGGAAATGGCGCGGGGAAGGGGGCGCACCGTCCAGGTGGGCACCCAGCGGCGCTCGTACCCGCGCACCATCGAGGCCATGCAGCGTCTGCGCGAGGGCGTGATCGGCCGGGCCTACTTCGCGAAGGGCTGGTACGCCAACCACCGCGGCCCCATCGGCCGAGGGAAGGTGGTGGAGGTGCCGTCCAACCTGGACTTCGACCTGTGGCAGGGTCCGGCCCCGCGTCGTCCCTACAAGGACAACCTGGTCCACTACAACTGGCACTGGTTCTGGCACTGGGGCACCGCCGAGACCTGCAACAACGGCACCCACATGATCGACCTGATGCGATGGGGCCTCGGCGTCGACCATCCGACCCGCGTGACGTCGAGCGGCGGGCGCTATCACTACGACGACGACTGGGAGCCCCCGGACAGCCAGGTCCTGGGCTTCGATTTCGAGGGACGCAAGAGCCTGTACTGGGAGGGCCACAGCTGCAGCGGGGGGCTCGTCGAAGGCGCGGGAAGCGGCGTCGTCTTCTATGGCGAGAACGGCAGCCTGAAGATCGCGGGGCCCGGGTACGTGATCTACGACAGGGAGAACGGGGTGGTGGAGGAGGTCGCCGGGGACGTCGAGGAGCGGCCCCTCGACACCTCCGGGCCCGGCGAGGCCCTCGACACGTTCCACGTGCGGAACTTCCTCGAGTGCGTGCGCTCCGGGGAGACACCGAACGCCGACGCGGCGGTCCACCAGCCGAGCACGCTCATGCCGCTCCTCGGGAACATCGCCCATCGGCTCCAGCGCGACCTGAGGTGTGACCCGCGGACTGGCCGGGTCCTGGACGACCCCGAAGCGGACGCCCTCTGGGGCCGGGAGTACGAGCCGGGCTGGGAGCCGAAGGCCTGATCATTCCTCGAGCCCTACTCGGCTCGAGGATTCTCCGTCCCCCTTCCTTTCTCCAGGCCTTCCCTATCCGCCGTCCCCCTGCCCCCACCCCCCTGCCCCCGCC
>JAJDNS010000219.1 GCA_022340585.1 Acidobacteriota bacterium | reverse complement strand
TGTCGAGCGTCCTTCCCGACGCCGCCAACCTGGGCTACGAGGGTGTGCGCAACGTGATCGTCGAGCGCGTCAACGGCCGACGCATCGGCAGCATGGACGACTTGCGCGAAGCCTTCTCCCGCCCCGAGGGCGGCTATCACGTCGTCCAGCTCCTGCCCGGGCTTGCCCCCGAGCGGCTCGTCCTCGACGTGGAGGAGACAAAGGCCTCCGAGGAGCGCATCCGTGCCGCCTACGGCGTGGACCGCCTCGACTCGGAAACACCTCCCTGAGCCCGCCCTTCGGGCGGGCGGAGGAGGCGTGGCCGAGCGAGGGCTCCGCGTGAGCCGTGCGCATCACGCTCGGGATCTCGGGGTGGGGTAGAGTGTCCCGTCTGCGGGAGGAACGGTCATGAAGCTCTCTGAGAGACTGGCCCGGCTCGGCACCGAAACGGCATTCGAGGTCCTGGTTCGGGCCCGGGCCCTGGAGGACCAGGGCCGGAGTGTCATCCATCTGGAGATCGGTGAGCCCGACTTCGACACCCCGGCCCACATCACCGAGGCCGCGATCGAGGCCCTGAAGGGTGGGGCCACCCACTACGGGCCCTCGGCGGGGATCCCCGAGCTCCGCCAGGCGGTCGCCGAGGACTCACGGGCCCGACGAGGGGTCAAGGCCACGCCCGAGATGGTGGTCGTCACCCCCGGCGGCAAGCCGGTCATGTTCTACACGATCCTCGCCCTGATCGACCCCGGGGACGAGGTCCTCTACCCCAACCCCGGCTTCCCGATCTACGAGTCGATGATCCGGTACATCGGTGGCATCCCCATCCCGGTGCGCCTCCTGGAGGACCGGGCCTTCGAGCTCGACGTCGACCAGCTCGTGAACCGGGTCGGACCCAAGACCCGTCTCATCGTCATCAACCACCCTCACAACCCCACCGGCGGGGGCATCCCGGAGTCGGGACTCCGGGCCATCGCCGAGGTCGCGGCGCGCCACGGCATCCCCGTCATGGCCGACGAGATCTACTCGGAGCTTCTGTACGAGGGCCGCCACGTGTCGATCGCGTCCATGCCGGGCATGGAGCCCCACGCCATCATCCTCGACGGCTTCTCGAAGACCTACGCCATGACCGGCTGGCGCCTGGGCTACGGGATCATGCCCGCGCCCCTGGCCGAGGTCGTGGCCAAGCTGCAGACCAACGCGGTCTCGTGCACCGCCACCTTCACCCAGAAGGCCGGGGTCGCGGCCCTCAAGGGCGACAAGGAGCCGGTCAAGGCCATGCGGGACGAGTTCCGCCGTCGCCGGGAGGCGATCGTCTCCGGACTCCGGAAGATCCCCGGCTTCAACTGCCCGCAGCCGAAGGGAGCCTTCTACGTCTTTCCCAACATCGCCCGGACCGGGTACTCGTCGAAGATGCTGGCCGACCGCCTTCTCGACGAGGCCGGGGTGGCGGCCCTCTCCGGCACCGCCTTCGGCGAGTGGGGCGAGGGCCACCTGCGTTTCAGCTACGCCAACAGCCTCGAGAACATCGAGGAGGCCCTGCGCCGGATCAAGGACCTCCTCGCGAAGTAGGCCAGCGCTCAGCGGGGAGGGGGGGGCTGGTCGAGCCTCTTGACCAGGACCTTGGACCGGCGCCCGCTCGCGTCGTAGGCGGTGCGTCTCAGCGGGGGCAGGTCGTCGGGAGCGCCTTCGTCGAAGCCGCCCTTGTCCCGGAAGAAATTGAAGGCCTGGGTCGAGAGGGCCAGGAGGCGGCGAAGCTTCCTCTCCCGCGCCTGGGCTTCGACGAACTGCATCATCTTCTGCCCGATCCCCCGGTTCTCGTGGGAGGGGTGGACGTACAGGCACGCGAGCTCGCCCAGGCGCTCCTCGGAGTAGACGTGGAGGGCCACGCAGGCGATGGGGTTGCGGTCGACCTCGAGAATGTAGAAGTCCTCGAGCTGCTCCTCGAGGCTCTCCCGCGTGCGCGGCGCGAGCTCCTCGCTCTCGATCGAGGAGCGGATGAGGTGCTCGACGGTGCGGAGGTCGGTGCGCCGGGCGGGACGGATCTCCTGGTACTCGTTGGCGTAGACGAGTGTCCCGATGCCCTCGTTCGAAAACACCTCGGCGAGGAGACCGTCGTTCACGTGACCGTTGATCACGTGCACCCGGGGCACCCCCGCCTCGCACGCCGCCACCGCGTGGCGCGCCTTCGAGAGGAGCGGGTCGGCCACCGAGCCGCGCTTCAGGGCCTCGGCGAGCTCGCCCACGGGGATCTGGCGGACGAGACTGCCGTCCACGGTCAGGCCGTCGGCGGTGCTCATGAACACGAGCTTCACCGCTCCCAGCGCCCTCGCCAGGGCCACGGCGACGGCGTCGGAGTTGACGCGGTAGGTGTCGCCCCGGCCGTCGACGCCGAGGGGCGGCACCACCGGGATGATGCCGTTGGAGAGGAGCGTGTCGAGGAGCCCCACGTCGACCCGCTCCACCCGCCCGGTGTACAGGTGGTCGACACCCCGGAGGATGCCCACCGGGTGGGCGATCACCGCGTTGGTCGTGGCCGCCCGCAGGTCGGCGGCGGCGAGACCCTCCAGGGTCTCGTGGGTCAGGCGGTTCGAGGCGGTGAGGGCGAGGTCCAGCGTCACCGCGTCCGTCACCCCCGATCCCTCCAGGTCCGAGGGGGTGACGCCCCTCTCCGCGGCGAGGGCCCGGATCAGCACCGAGGCCCCGTGGACGAGGACGGTCCGGATGTTGAGGGACCACAGGACGGCCACGTCCTTGAGGATGTTGGCGAAGTTCTCGTCGGCGACGGCGGCCCCGTCCATGGCCACGACGAAGGTCTTCTCGCGGAACTGCGGGACGTACTGGAGAATCCCCCGGAGGTCGGTCGGCTTCACAACTGCACCCTAGCAGGGCCTCGCAGGGTCGACAAGAGGGCCACCGTCAGCCCGGGCGTCGGTGCTATCCTCGTCGTTCCCCCCCGCAGAGGAGAGAGGGCGAGCATGGGTGAGCAGCGGCGGCGTGTCTTTGCGACCACCGACATCGGCCGGGAGGCCCTCGACCGCCTTCGCGAGAGGGGCTGGGAGGTGGACGTCTACGACCACCTGACCCCACCCCCGAGGAAGCTCATCCTGGAGAAGGTCCGCTCGGGAATCGACGCCCTCATCACGACGCTGCGGGACGGGATCGATGACGAGATCTTCGCCGCCGGGGCGGCGGCGAGGCTGAAGGTCGTGGCCCAGGACGCGGTCGGCTTCGACAACATCGACCGCGACGCGGCCAACCGGCACCGGATCCCGTTCACCAACACCCCCGAGGTCCTCACCGATGCCACCGCCGAGTACGCCTTCTTCATGCTGGGCGCGGTGGCGCGCAAGCTCTACCCCGCCGAGGTGCAGGTCCGGGAAGAGAAGTGGAGCACCTGGCACCCCTACCTGCCCTGGCTCGGCGACGAGGTCTCGGGCCGAACCCTCGCGGTCATCGGCATGGGCCGCATCGGGAAGAGCGTCATCAACAAGGCCGTCGGATTCGACATGGATGTTCTGTGCCACGACCCGACCTACGAGGAGCACAGCTTCATCGAGGCCATCCGCTGGCTCATGGAGGTGCGCCACCGCGAGCGCCTCTGCCCCCGGCCGCAGACGATCGAGTACGTGAGCCTGGCCGACGCGCTGCGCCGCGCCGACTTCGTCTCCCTCCACGTGCCCCTCACCCTGCCGGGGACCGCGGAGGAGCCGACGCTGCACCTCATGAACGAGGAGCGGCTGAGGATGATGAAGCGCTCGGCGTACCTCGTCAACACCTCGCGGGGGCCGGTGGTCGACGAGGAGGCCCTGGCGAGGGCCCTCCACCGGGACGAGATCGCCGGGGCGGCCCTCGACGTCTTCGAGACCGAGCCGCTCCCCTCGGACAGCCCGCTCCGCGACGAGAAGCTGTGTGGGAAGCTGCGCCTCTTCCCCCACGCCGCCTCCGCCGCGCGAGCCACCCGCCTCTCCCCCGACCCGAACGTGGGCATGGCCGGCCGCTGCGTTCAGGGCGTGATCGACGTCCTCGAGGGCCGCTACGGCGGCGACCGGCGCCAGATGCCCTTCGTCGTCAACAAGGAGGCGTTCTAGGGGATTCGCTCCCAGACGACCCGGTACCAGTCGACGGCCTGGCCGTCCCTCTCCCGTGGCGTGGTCAACGTGAGGCGGTTGTCCTCGAGCCGCAGGGCGCGGGTCCGGTCGGTGCCGATGTAGTTGGGAAACGCGCACCCCTCGATGTGGTGGGTCACGGAACCGGTGACCCCGCCCCCCTCTCTGCTCGTCACGTCGACGCTGTACCGACCGAAGTAGCCGAAGTAGCCCTCGAAGGCGGTTCGAACCTCCGAGTCCGAACCCTGACGGAACTGGTCGGCGGCGAACGCCGGACGGCCGGGCTGGACGAGGTGCACGGACATCCGCCCCCCCGCGGTGTAGAGGAGCGAGCCGAGGGGTGAAGGGCCGAAGGGCTTGGTCACCTCTCCCGAGACGGGATGAAGCTCGAAGGCCAGCAGCGTCCACGTTCCCACGACCGGTGCCTCCTCGCCGGCCACTGGCCCGCCGGAGAGGACGCACGCTACGACCACGACCAGCGCCGTCGCCACCCGTGTCTTCATTCTGATGTAGAAGGCGATCGAAGCGCTCACCGCGCGGGACGGGAGCACCGGTTTCACGGTCTGGATCTCCACCTTGCCCACGGCTCAGGCCTCCTTCCCCTGCGGCGGCGGCCAGGGGCGCTGTCCCTCGGCGTCGATCCACGCCTGGACCCACTCGGGAAGCTCGGGCGCCCACCCGGACCGATCCATGGCCTCCAGGACCCGCTCCACTGGCGCCAGGCGCCCTTGCGCGGTCACGCCCGCGCGCACGAGGGCCGCCGAGCACACCCGGCCATTCCGCTCGATCCTCTGATGGAAGTAGAACCACCGGTCGTCGCGGCCGACGATCCGGGTGCGCAGGAGAACCGCGCTGAACGGCGGAACCCGGTGCCGGAAGCGGACGCTGGCTCCTCCCACGGTCAGGCCCCAGCTCTCGCGGTGAACGGCCTCCCAGAACCCGGTCCGCACCGCGAGGTCGAATCGACCCAGGTCCATCAGCGTCAGGTGCCGACCGTTGTTGACCTCCGGGAAGATGTCGATGTCGCCCGGCCAGATCCGCAGCCTCACGACGCTCTCGGCGTCGAAGTCGAGGCGGGGCCCGAATCGAGCAGCAAGCAGGACCCTCGCCGACCTGAGGTAGGGGTACATGATGGCTCCCGTCGTGACGGCTACCCCGCGCGAGTGCCGTCGGGCACTACGGCCTCCGGCACGGCCAGCACCGGGGTGATCCCGTCCGCGTATCCCAGGTCGAAGAGCATCCCTTCCGACTGCTCTCCCGCCATGGCCTTTGGCTCGAGGTTGACCACGAACAGGGCCTGACGCCCCTCGATCTCCCGAGGATCGTCGTGCTCGCCCTTCATCCCCGCCAGTATCGTGCGGGTGTGATCTCCGAAGTCGACCCGCAGACGGACCAGCTTGTTCGAGGTCGCGATGTCTTCGACCGCCCGGATGGTTCCCACCCGGACGTCGATCTTCTCCAGGTCGGCCACCGCGACCGGCGGCTTCACCGGTGCGGGTTCCCTGGGATGACATTCAGCGGTGGGAAGTCCGTGGAGACGATCACGCGCGGGGCCGCAGTCGCGGAACCGCTGGTCGCTCGAACCCGAAGCGCCCGAGCCCCAATTGACGCAGGCAGCCACCAGGGCCGCCGCCAGCATGGCCGAGCAGCCACGCGAGATCCCGAAGGACTGACGCGCGACTGCCCTCACTGGACGACCTCCCTGCAGACGTCGGATCCCAAGGGGCACTCCCACTTCCTCCCTCGCTTCCGACACAGTCGGCCGAACGGTACACGTGCGAGGGATCCGCCGACAAGCTGCTCCTTCGGCTCCGTTGGATATTCTCCTCCTATCAGCCTGAGGACGTCGAATCGGCCTTCACGCTCGAGGTTGAGTTTGAGGGCGGCCGGGCAAAGTGGCGGACGCTCACCCCACACGCCATCATGCCTTGGGCTCGACCATCCCGTGCATGGTGAGCCAGCTCACGAAGGCATTGAACCAGCCGGTGCTGGTAGTGTCCTTGGGGTACATGCCGAAGCCGTGACCACCCTGCTCATAGAGGTGGAACTCGACCGGCTTCTTGGCCGCGCGCCAGCTCTCGATCAGCCCGAATCCGCCATTGGCGAAGAAGGGATCGTCGGTGGCGAGCGCTACGAACAGCGGCGGAGCGTCGGCCGGGACGGTCACCGGAGCCAGCGGACCGTAGATGTTGCCGATGAACGCGGGCTTGGCGTCCTCCCCGACGAGCACAGTCGCCATGGTGAGCATTGCACCGGCAGAGAAGCCGACCATGCCGATGCGATCCGGATCGATCTTCCACTCGGCGGCGCGGCTCCGGATCAGGGCGAAGGCGGCGCGCGAGTCCTCGATCTGCGGCGCGAGGCCAGCCATCATCTGCTCCGGATCGGGGCGCGGAGGCCGGCGCCCAGTGTTCGAGAACATCTCGGCCATCGAACGTTCGAATCCGGCCATGTCCGCCGGCGTCTGGTTCAATCGGTACTTGAGGACGAATGCCGCGACGCCGCGCTTGGCCAGAGCGCGGGCGACATCCCAGCCTTCGTTCTCCATCGACAGCGTGCGGAAACCGCCGCCCGGCGCAACGACGACCGCGGCGCCGCTGGCCTTGGCCGGGTCGGACAGGAACGGCGTGATCGTCGCAACCGTGACGTTACGAGCGAACTGGCTGCCATATTGGGAGTGCCACGACTCTTGGGCCTTCGCGTCTGGAAGCGGAGCGGTGCCGATCTCGATCGCATTCGGCTGATCGGGGGTGGCGATCGGCGTCATCGTGTGGTCCAACTGCGCAAGAGCCGGCGCCGCGGATGCACAGGCCGCCGCCAGAACGGCCGCCCGGAACATGCCCCGCCGTGTGGACATTGGCCTCGAACACATCACCATGGCTGTCTAGCTCCCTCCTGGGGCCTCGCCGCTTCGTGCCGGAAGCCCGCGCCAATTGTCGCACGGAAGCCAGGACCGAGGTGAAGGGGCACCACACCAGCGAATCAGCGTCCGGCGAGAGACGCGTCGTTCGCCGGACGCTCACCGCCCGACTACTCTCCGCCCAAACAGCGGGCATGACCTGCTGAGAAACGAGGTGTCAAGAGAATACTCCTCCCGCTCGTCCGCCGCGGCTCTTGCGACGGGCGATTGTTGACTCATACCAGGGCGCTCGTCCAACGATACGCCGGTCCACGCGACGAGACCGGCAGGAGACAGGTTCCACGGCTGGCCCGGAGCATCTTCGTGCCGACGGTCACGTCCGAGGTTGAAGCGTGCGGAGCGCTCACTCCCGCGGCGCGGGGGGCACCATCCTCCTGACTGGGCCTCGTGGGGCCATCGCTTCATTCGGTGCTCCGAGGGGACATAGCCTGCGAGTGGGGTCTCTCCGTCGCGTCCGGAGGACGAGGTGATCCCTGGATGCTTCCCCTCGAACCGTTCTCGACGTGCGACGCCGAATCTGCATCGGGCCAGGCTCGCCTCGCTGGCGCGGGCACCTACGACTTGTCGGTCACGACCGCGTGCTTCTTCGGGTCGTACACCTCCTGGTGCTTCCAC
>JAJDNS010000215.1 GCA_022340585.1 Acidobacteriota bacterium | reverse complement strand
GTTTGAGTTCTGAGGAACACAAAGCACAGAGAGCAGGAGGGTTCGAGTCCTCTGGGTGGATGAGTCTGTGGCCCGGGTCCTGGTCCAGATCCCGGACCCCAGGCGCCACCTGGTGCGCTACGGGCTGAAGACGACATCCGGCCGTCGTCGCGGTGGCGACCGATTGGAAGTCGGCGGCCGCGAGATTCTCCTACTCCATTCAGGCCAAGGAATAGCCGCCTTCACCAGCGCGGTGACGACGGACATCCCCCTGCAGAGGCGAAGCACCACGGGATGGGGGGGCACTCAGGGGAGGAAGCACGGCAGGACGTCTTCCTCGAAATACGGTGCTTGGTTCACCCAGAACAAGTACGTCACCTTCAGGAAGTCCCGGGCAAACCCGTGTAGCAAAGAGACGATGTTCTGCCTGTCCTCTTCCACCCGATCGGAGCCAGTCTGGCCGATGTAGTTGCCGGCCTGCACCGCGATACCCAACGGGACGCGGTGGGCGTTCTCGTGCATCATGGGCAACGCATGGTTGAGCTGGCCCTTGCGCCGAACCATCAGATCCGGCGCTCCCAGCCCGACGCCAATCTCCTCACCGTACCGGTAACAGGGCCTGAAGGTAGCCCCTGTCCTCCCACGGCCGCCACTCGCCCGGCAGGAAGTTCGCGTACTGCATGCTCGTGGAACGTGGGTCACATGGGGTCAGATCTCAGTTTCGGAAGTTGGTGGACGCCGCAGGGGCCCTCGGGGGCACAAATAGCCATCCTGAGATCTGACCCCAAGCGATGAGATCTGACCCCAAGCGATTGACCCCAAGCGATGTGACCGTTCACCGCACGTGAGGAGTCCTCCGCGATGACCGAGGGAAACCGCCGCCGGCAGCTCATGCTCCTGCTCCAGGGCCAGCTCGTGACGAACATGGGCAACCAGGTCTACGACGTGGCCATGGTGCTGTGGATCAAGTCGCTCACCGGCTCCGCCGCGCTCATGGGGCTGGCGATGTTGATGACGAACCTTCCCCAGGCCCTGCTCGCCCCCCTGGGCGGCAGGCTCTCGGACCGCTTCGGCCGGGTCCGGACCATGGTGACCGCCGACCTGGTGAGCGCCGTCGCCGTGGGAGTGGTCGCTGTCTCCATCGGGTCCGCGGCCGACCCCCTGTGGATGATCGCGGCCCTGTGCGTGGGCAACCTGGCCCTGGGCGCGGCGGCGGCCTGCTTCAACCCGGCGGTCCTGGCCCTCGTCCCGGCCCTGGTGCCCCGCCCCCGGCTCGAGCGCGGCAACGCCGCGCACCAGTTCAGCCGGATGGGGGGACAGGTCATCGGTCAGGGGCTCGGGGGGCTCCTGGTGGCCGCCCTGGGCGCTGCCGGCGCCTTCCTCCTCAACTCCCTCTCCTTCCTCGTTTCGGCCGGCACCGAGGTCTGGATCAAGGACCCCGAGCGGCCGGCACCGGCTTCGACCAACGCACGGGCAGGACGATCCCTGCTGGGCGAGACCCGCTCGACGCTGCGGAAGGTCCTTCTCGAGCCCGGCCTGCGGGCCCTCCTCCTCTACGTCGCCGCCTTCCACCTCTGCCTGTCGTGTCTGCCCGTCCTGTTGCCCTTCTACACCGAGCACGTGCTCCGGCTCCCCGACACGTGGTTCGGGTTCTTCGTGGCCGCCTACACCGTCGGCATCATGGTGGGGTTCGTGGTGGCCGGTCGCCTCGGACCGGTGGTCGACCGGTTCCGACTCGTCGCGACCGTCGGAGGCATCGTCGGCGGGCTCTTTGGCGTGTCGGCAGGAACCTCGACGCCCGCCATCGCCTGGCTGGTCTTCCTGGGAATCGGAGTCGGCATCGGGGTGATCATCGTGAACCTCATGACCGAGCTCCAGCTCCGCTCTCCCGAGGGCGAGCGAGGAGGGGTCATGGGGGCGGCCTCGGCCCTCGGCGACACCAGCTTCCCGGTCGGGATGGCCTCGACCGGGGTTCTCCTGGACGTCCTCGTGGGCCAGGGGATCTCCCATGCCGTCTCGACAAGGGCGATCCTCGCGGCCTCCGCCGCCACCACGCTGCTCGTCGCCGGCTCCGCCCTGCTGGGCGCTCCCTCACCCACCCCGGCCGGGAGGCCCGAGGGTCGGGAGCCACACGGCGAGGGGGTTGTGTAGACTCCCCTCGTGCCGCCTGCGCTGCCAAGCTTCCCCGCCTCTGCCAAGGACACGATCGCCATAGCGCAATCGTGTCCTTGGCCAAGGCATCCGGCCGCAGGCCGGTTCGGTCCTCCGGCCAACGGGTCGGGCCCATGACCAGACGCGCCACCGAGGCCGCCGCCTTCGGCGGCATGTTTCTCTTCGGTATCGTCGTGGCGCTCCTGGGCGCTGTCCTGCCCCTCGTGTCGGCGCCCCTCGACCTGGGCCTCGACGCCGTGGGCAATCTCTTCCTGGCCCTGAACGGGGCCATCCTCGCCGGGAGCCCGCTGTTCGGCATCGTGGTGGACCGGTTTGGCTACCGGGGTGCGCTCACCGGAGGGCCCCTGCTGATCGGCACCGCCCTCGTCCTCGTGTCCGGAGCGGGGACCGCCTGGGAGCTGGCCGGGGCGGTGGCCCTTCTCGGTCTCGGGGGCAGTGCCCTCAACAGCGCCACCAACGCCCTCGTGGCCGACCTCCACCCGGAGCCACGGGTGAAGGCCGCCGCCCTCAATCGCCTCGGCGTCTTCTTCGGTCTCGGGGCGCTGCTCCTGCCCTTCCTCATCGGGACTCTGCTGGACCGCCTGGGCCTCGGTCCCCTCCTCCTCGGCGCGGCGGTGCTCTCGGTCCTGACCGGGGTGTTCTCGGCGCTGCCCTCCTACCCCCCCGCGAAGCAGCCCGAGGGCCTGAGCCTCGCCGACGCCCGCGCCGTCCTGCGCCACCCCCTGGTCGCCATCCTGGGAGCGCTCCTCTTCTTCCAGGCGGGGACCGAGATGCTCCTCAGCGGGTACCTCACCACGTTCCTGACAAGCGACACCGGCGCCAGCGTGAGGGCCGCCTCCCTCGTGCTCTCGGGCTTCTGGGTGGCCCTGATCACGGCGCGGATGCTTCTCGGCCGCGTTCTCCTCCACGTCTCCGCCCTCGCTCTCGTGCCGCTCATGGCCGGGGGTGCGGCGCTGTCTCTCGCGCTGGCGACACTCGCTCCCGGCTTCGCCGCGGCGTCGGCGCTGCTGCTCGTGGCCGCGTTTGCCCTCGCCGGGGTCACGCCCACCGTCCTCGGGGTGGCCGCGACAGCCCTCCCCGCGCGCACGGGGACCGTCTTCGGTCTCCTCTTCTCCTTCTCGGTGACCGGCGCCATGACCGTGCCCTGGGCCGCCGGTCACCTGGCCGAAGCCCACGACGTGCGGATCGTCCTGGACATCGGGGCCTCCGGGTTTGCCGTGGTGACCCTCCTGGCCCTCCGGGCCCGTCACCTCGGCCGCGCGGGATGAGCACCGCCCTCCCCCGCACGTGAGAGTCCTGGCCATCGTGACCTACTACCACCCTCACTGGACCGGCCTCACGCGTCACGCGGTGCGAGGGGCGGAGGATCTGGTGGCCCGTGGACACGACGTCACCGTCCTGACCACCAGGCACGCACGGGTCCTTCCCCCGCGGGAGACACGCCACGGAGTCGAGATCGTCCGCCTCCGACCACTCGCCCGTTTCAGCCGGGGGATGATCGCCCCGACATTCCCCCTGGTCGCCGCGGCGCGCATCCGGCACAGCGATGTCGTGCAGATCCACACGCCTCTTCCCGAAGCGTTCCTGGTGGCCATCCTCTGCCGAGCGCTGGGTCGTCCCCTGGTCATGACCCACCACGGCGACGTGGTCATGCCCCCGGGCGGTTGGAACCAGACCATCGAGAGGATCGCCTCCCGCCTCCTCGAGGCCACGGCCCGCCGGGCGAACGCGGTCACGAGCTACAGCCGCGACTACGCGGAGCGCTCCCCCGTGCTGTCCCCCTCCCTGGACCGGGTCACACCCATCCTCCCGCCGGTCGCCATCCCGGAGCCGAACCGCCGGGAGTCGGCCGCCTGGAGACGGACGCTGGGTCTGGCCGACAAGCCGCTCATCGGAATCGCCGGCCGATGGGTACGTGAGAAGGGCTTCGACAACGTCCTGGACGCGATGCCCCACGTCCGCGCGTCACTCCCGGGGGCCCACCTGGTGTTCGCCGGCGAGACGAACGTCGTCTACGAGAGGACCTTCTCGGACGACCAGTCGCGCCTCGAGCCGCAGAAGGACCACGTCTCGTTCGTCGGGCTCGTGCGCGACCCCCGGAGGATGGCGAACTTCTACCGGATGTGTGACGTGCTCGTCGTGCCCAGCCGCACGGACATGTTCGGCATGGTGCAGGTGGAGGCGTTGCTGTGCGGGACCCCGGTGGTGACCACGGACATCCCCGGCGCCCGGGTCGTGCTCGCCCAGACCGGGTGCGGACGCCTGGTGCCTCCGGGCGATCCCCGGGCCCTGGCCGCCGGCATCGTCGAGGTGCTGCGGGACCGTGAGCGCTACCGGCCCGTGCGCGGGGCGATTCGTCGGACCTTCGATCCCCGGGCCACGTTCGACGCCTACGAGAAGCTGCTGGACGCGGTGAGACGAAAGCCCCGGCGATCGGCGACGACCCATCCGACCGGGGGCCGTCGCCCGAGGGCTGGGCCGTCCTCACTCACCGACGAGGACCGCGCGGTGCTGGACCGGACGCTGCGAAACGAGGCGGACATGGCGTACGGGCGCCGCGCACGCCTCCTCCTCGACTACCTCGAGCTTCGGGACGGCCAACGCGTCCTCGACGACGGGTGCGGGTTCGGCCTCCACCTGAGGCTCATGAGCCGTCTCCGCCACCTCGACCTGGTCGGGGTGGACACGGCTCGGGATCGCCTGGCCCACGCGCGACGGGAGCGAGTCCCCGCGGCCCTGGCCAACGCGGACGCGAGCTTCCTGCCCTTCCGGGACGAGTCCTTCGACCGCGTCCTCCTGACGGAGGTCCTGGAGCATCTCGAGAACGCCGGGCGGGCCCTCGCCGAGGTGCACCGCGTTCTGAGACCAGGTGGGATCCTGGCCCTCTCCGTGCCCCACGCTCGATACCCGCTCCTCTGGGATCCCATCAATCGGCTCTGGACGGCGGTCGGCGGCCGGCCCATCCGGAGCGGGCCCCTGGTCGGGATCTGGACGGGTCACGACGTGCTCTACCACCCGGAGGACCTCACCGCGTCGCTCCGCGACGCCGAGCTCGTTCCCGAGATCGTCGAGGAGGCGACACACTACTGCTTTCCGTTCAGCCATCTTCTCGTCTACGGGGTCGGCAAGCCCCTCTTCGAGCGCAACCTCCTGCCGCCACCCCTGCGCCGTGCCGCCGACCGGTTCCACGGGGAGGAGAG
>JAJDNS010000203.1 GCA_022340585.1 Acidobacteriota bacterium | reverse complement strand
TTCGCGAACCTGAACCTTCGGGTCCATGCCCGCGAGAACCTTCGTGATCGCCGCCGTCAGCGACGTCTTCCCGTGATCCACGTGACCAATCGTCCCGATGTTCACGTGCGGCTTCGACCTGTCGAACTTCTCCTTGGCCATCCTGTGTACCCTCTAGATTCTGTTGCGAATGCGCCTGCGCGCCTCAGCGCCGTTCCGAAGATCTGGAGCCCACGACCAGATTCGAACTGGTGACCTCGTCCTTACCAAGGACGCGCTCTGCCGACTGAGCTACGTGGGCGTCTTTTCAAGTTCAAGCCAAGTCGGCTCCCGCACCCCTCACTGCCCCGCAGTCTCGTGTCGTCGTTCGCTTCCCTCGCCGCTCCGGCTGGAGCGGGCGACGGGACTCGAACCCGCGACATCCAGCTTGGAAGGCTGGAGCTCTACCAGCTGAGCTACGCCCGCCTCGCTCCCCGTCCCCGGCGCCCGTCGTCTCGCCCCGGAACGCGTCAACGAATGGTGGGGAGGGAAGGATTCGAACCTTCGAAGGCCCTGGGCCGTCAGATTTACAGTCTGATGCGTTTGACCGCTTCGCTACCTCCCCGCCGGCTGCCGCGTCGGCAAACTCGCGCGCGGCGCCCGCAATTGTGCGCCTCGCGCGGGTCCGCGGGTGCGGCTGGAGCTGGCGGAGGGAATTGAACCCCCGACCCGCTGATTACAAATCAGCCGCTCTACCGCTGAGCTACGCCAGCGACAAACGGAGATTCTAGCAAAGGGTTTCGGGGGATGCAAGCACGATGCCGGGGGACCGACGGGAGGGGAAGAACCGACCCTCAGCGGCCAGTGCCCGAGCGGCGACGGCGGGGCCGCCGTCGCCGGCGGGCCGGCGCCTCGTTCTTGCCAGCCGCGCCCGGGGCCGACGCCTCCGGGGACGGTGGTCCGGACTCGGGGCCCGGGCTCGGGGCGCCCAAGCCACTCGCCGGGGCCTTCGGCCCCGCCGCCTTCTTCCGCCGACGGCGGCGACGCGCCTTGCGTGGGGGTGGCTCCTCCGTCCGCCTGTCCTGCTTCGGCTCCGCGGGGCCGTCCGCCGTCGGTGAAACCGCCGCCGTCTTCGCCTTGCCCGCCGGGCGCCGTCGCGCGGTCTTCCAGCGGCCCGAAGGGAGACGCCGCCCCCGCCAGGAGCTGACGGGCTTGAGCACGGTGGGTCCCTGCCCCCAGGCCACCTCCTCGCCGTGGATGTCCACGTGGGGAAGGACGGGGGTCTCCGGATCCGGGTCCTCGTCCCCGGGGAAGCCGTC
Organism: Acidobacteriota bacterium; assembly: GCA_022340585.1. GTDB lineage: Bacteria > Acidobacteriota > Vicinamibacteria > Fen-336 > Fen-336 > JAJDNS01. The sequence continues at coordinate 19,828 of JAJDNS010000203.1, read as the reverse complement.
CTCCCACCCCTCGTCCGGCGGCGGCAGCGGAGCCGCACCGGGATCGCTCTCTCCGTCGTCGGGGTGCGGGCCGATGACCTGTGGCTCGGCCGGAGGGCGCGCCGGGATCGGCCGAACCGGGCTCGGCACCGTGCCCCGCTGCCGGACCACCTCGTAGAGGGCGATGCCCGCCGCCACCGACACGTTGAGTGAGCTGACATGCCCGAAGTGGGGAATCGACACGAGGTGGTCGCAGTGGTCCCGCACCAGCCGCCGAATGCCACGCCCTTCGCCGCCGAGCACCAGGCACACGGGCTGCGTCATGCCCACGGCGTCCCAGCGCTCGTCTCCCCCGGCGTCGAAGCCCACGACCCAGAGGCCGCGCGCCTTGAGCGTCTTCAGCGCGTGAACGAGGTTTCCCACGCGAGCGACCTGGACGTGCTCCATGGCGCCGGCGGAGGTTCGATCCACCGTCTCCGAGAGCCCGGCGCTGTGGCGCTCGGGCAGCAGCACTCCGTCCGCGCCCGCGGCCTCCGCGGTCCGCAGGATCGCCCCGAGGTTGCGAGGATCCTCGACGCCGTCGAGGGCAACGAGGAGCGCCGGGGAGCGACTGGTGTCGAGCAGGTGCTCCAGGGAGAGCAGCGGCTTCGCCGAGACGACGGCAATGAGGCCCTGGTGCGGCACCCCGCCGGCCATGCGGTCGAGCGTCTCGCGCATCTCGAAGCGCAGCGGGATGCCCAGCCGGGTGGCGCGCCGGATGGCGTCGGAGAGCCGGCGGCTCCGAAGCCCCTTGACCACCAGCAGCCGGTCGAAGTGCCGCGTTCCCGCGGCCAGGGCTTCGAGCACCGGGTTGATGCCACAGATGAGGTTCATTCCCCTCCCACGAGGAGGACCGTCGCCAGGGCGGCGATACCCTCCCCGCGCCCGAGCGCCCCGAGATGATCCGTGCTCTTCGCCTTCACCGAGACCGCTTCCGGCCCGACCTCCAGCACCTGTGCGATCGTCGCGCGCATGGGCTCGAGATGGGGAGCGAGGACCGGCTCCTGGGCGATGAGCGTGATGTCGAGATTGCCGAGGGTGAACCCGGCGGCACGAACGAGCCGAGCCGTCTCCCCCAGGAACACCCGGCTCGCGACCCCGTGCCAGCGCGAGTCCCGGCTCGGGAAGTGACGACCCATGTCGCCCTCGCCAGCGGCCCCGAGGAGGGCGTCGCAGGCGGCGTGGAGCGCGCAGTCACCGTCCGAGTGGCCCTCGAGCCCGCGGGAGTGGGGCACCTCGATCCCGCCGAGCATGAGCGGCCGTCCGGCCACGAGCTTGTGGGCATCGAAGCCGTGTCCAATCCGGAGGCGCATCACGCGGGAGCGCCCGCCTGCACCAGGCCCTCGGCCCAGGCAAGGTCCTCGGCGGTCGTGATCTTCCGGTTCCGCGGCGAGCCGGGGACCGCCTGCACCGGCGAGCCGAGCCGCTCGACAGCCATGGCCTCGTCGGTGACCGTCACCCGATCGCGGAAGGCTGCCTCGTAGGCGGAGACGAGGAGATCGAAACGGAAGCCCTGGGGCGTCTGGGCGGCCGCCAGCTCGCAGCGATCCAGGGTTTCGAGGACGCGGCCGTCCCTCACGCGCTTCACCGTGTCGACGACTGCGAGCACGGGCAGGGCGGCTCCGACCGCCGCCGCCGCCGCCACCACGTTCTCGATGAGCTCGGCGTCGACGAGGGGACGGGCGGCGTCGTGGACCAGGACCACGCCGTCGAAGCCGTCGGGCACCCGCTTGAGACCCTCGAGGACCGAGTCCTGGCGCCGGGCACCTCCCGCCACCACGGCGGCCAGCTTCGTCACGGAGTCCAGTAGCCCCCTCGCCACATCGGTCTCGTCTTCCGGCACCACCGCCACGATGTGCTGCACCGACGGCGCCACCTCGAAGGCGAGAGCGGACCGGAGGAGAAGGGGCTGCCCTCCCAGGTCGAGAAAGGCCTTTGGGCGATCGGCGCCCATGCGCTCTCCGCGCCCGGCGGCGACGAGAATGGCCACGGCGGACATGATGACGAGCCAGACTACCCGTGCCCGGAAGACGGGTCAAACGAGCGTGCCGGCGCCGTGTCGTGGTCCCCGGCATCGACGGCGAGGCGCTGTGCGGTGCGCCGCGCCCCCGCCAGCCCGGCCCTGAGATCGTCACGGGCGTTGCCGAGCTGGACGAGGGCACGGGACACACGCCCCTCCACCGTCTCGTCCATCTGCCGCAGGCTTTCGGCGAGACGGGAGAGGCCCTCCCGAAGCTCTCCGGTCTCGGGCGTGGAGCCGAAGCGCACCGCGAGGCGGTACAGCACGAGAAGGAAGGGAAGAGCCAGTGACCAGGGAACCACGAGGACGCCCTCCCGCCAACCCTCGGCGTGGGTCTCGGGGGCCGCCGTGTGCACCGCGTCGGGGACCGCGAGCACGGCCAGGGACAGCGTGCGCTCGGGGTCGAGGTACTTCGTCACCTCCCGGATCCGTCCCCGGACATCGCGGGCCACCTGGTCGAGAAGGCGTCGTCGCTCGGCGGCATCGTCGGTGGTCTCCAGCCGCTCGAGGCTGGCGGCGCTGGTCCACTTGCAGTCGATGGGGAGGAGCCGTCCCCCGGGAAGCCGCAGGGCGTACTCGACGACCCGCCCGCCGAAGGCAGCGTTCGTCTCCAGCAGGTCGGGGGGGAGCTGAGACAGGGCGCGGGAGAGGATGCCCTCCCCCGCCGCCCCGCGACTCCCCGACCCCGCCACGATGGTCTCCAGGCGGCGCAGGCTGTCCGTGGCCCGGTCCAGCTGGCGGCTGCGCGCCTGCTCGAGAGCCTTCACCTCGGCCAGCTCACGCTGGGCGGTGGCCATCCGGCCCTGGAGCCCCTGGGCCACGTCGGCGAGACCGCGAAGCGAGTCCTCCCGGCCCTGCTGGATCTCGCGCCGGAGGTGCTCCTGGGACTGGCCGAGGCGACTCACCTCGGTGCTCAGCCGGTCCAGCTGTCCGGCCAGGCCCTCCGGCGGCGACGCCGTTGACCGGGCGCCCCGGCCGAGCAGGAGAGCCGCGGTCGCCGCGGCGAGGGCGAGGACCGAGATCAGAAGGGCGACGCCGAGCTCGGGAGACATGTCGAGCGGAGTCTCGCACGGAGAGGCGTCACCTCAGGTCCGGCCGGCTTTCCCCGGCCTGCCGCTTCGCGGCTTCGAAGCCAACCACCCGGCCCGCGGCGTTCCAGCCGGAACCGGAAGACCCCGCGTGCTGGCGGTGGCGGAAACGGACAGGAGCGCGGACTCGACAAGAGGGTGACGGGGCCGTGACGTTTCAGTTGGGCCCCTCTCCCTGCTTCTGTGCCGTTGCGGCATCCCGGCGAGCCTGATCCTCCCGCCTCAGCTGCTTGACGATCGCCTGGTGCCGGTCGCCATCCTCCCGCCGGCCCAGCCGGTAGTAGACGGTGGTCAACGAGACGTGGGCCTCCAGCCAACTGGGGGCTTCCTGGACCAGTGCCTCGAGCGTCTTGCGCGCCGACTCGAGCTCGCCGTCGGCGATGTCGACGAGGGCCAGCTGGTAGCGCACCCCGGGATCCCCGGGACGCAGCGCCAGCGCCCGGTCCAGGTGCTCACGCGCGTGCCCGGTGTCGAACTCCTGCCGGAGCAGGGCGCCAAGGAACAGACGTGCTTCGAAATCGTTGGGGTTCAGGCGGAGCTCCCGTCGGAAGGCCTCCATCGCCGCCGTCCCCTCTCCCATCCTCATCAGAACCGCACCCAGCAGCCCGTTGGCGGTGGGCAGATCGGGATTCAGGGCGAGCGCCTTGTCCAACTCCTCCTTCGCCGAGAGGTCGTCGCTGGCCTCCCGGCTCGCGAGGGCGAGGAGCAGGTGCGCTTCGGCGGAGTCCCCGTGTCGGAGGATTCGATCGAGGACCCGCTGACCCCGCGCATACTGCTGGTCACGCATGAGTGCCGTCCCGATCATGTACAGGATGGCCGGGTTCTCGGGATCCTTTTCGAGGAGCGGGTCGAGTATGGCGATCACCTTGTTCCAGTCGCCGAGCTGGAGATGGCAATCGGCGAGGAGGAGGGGAGCCTGGGCGTGGTCAGGCGCGGACTCGAGGACCTTCTCGAGCTCGACCGCCGCGTCACCGACCCGGGCCGCCTTGTAGAGAGCGAGGGCGAGGTTGTAGCGAACCGCGACCTGTCGGGGCTGGATGGCCAACGCCTCTCGGTACTCGAGCACGGCGTCCTCGTGCCGACCCAGCTGCGCGTAGATCACGCCGAGGTTGCTGTGGGCCTCCCAGCTGGTCGGGACGAGATCCAGGAACCTCTCGTACGCGGCCGCGGCCTCGGCGAGGCGACCCGCCTTCTGGTGCTCGACCGCCTGGGCCACAATCGCCGCCGGGCTGGCCGGGGGACGATCCGCGGGGGCCACCTGCGGGCCGGCCACGAGGGCGAGAAGCAAGCCGAGCATCACCGCGATTCTCCCACACCCCGGGAGCGGACCGCGGAGTGCTCAGCGGGCCACCAGGGTCAGGGCCTTCTCGAGAGCATCGGGGCGGCTCTGCTCTCCCAGCGCCATCGAGAAGGTGACCTGCCCCTCGCGGTCGACCACGAACGCCCGGCTGGGAAACGCCTGGAAGAGCTCCTCCGCCGTGCCCGCCATGGTGTCGAGGGCGATGTCGTACGGGATGTCCAGGCGCCCCCGGCACGTGGCGGCGTGCTCGGCCCGCTCCTCCTCGGTCCGGGCGGCGGGCAGGCTCACCCCCTCGCGCCGGTTGATGGTGCTCTCCCAGGACTCCCCCGCGGGGTGCGCCTCGCGGATGTACACCATTCGAAACGCCACCCGGTCCCCGTAGCGCTCGTACAGCGCGTTGAGGTCCGGGGCGCTCGCCCGGAAGAGGGGACAGCTGAGGCTGCCGAAGACGAGGAGCAGTGGCCGTCCCCGGAGCGAAGAGAGGCGGTAGGGCGTCCCGTCCAGCCGGAGCAATCCCACGTCGGGCATGGGCCGACCCAGGAGAGGCGACGCGTCCCCGCCCGCCTCCAGACCCCCCGGATCATCCAGAGAGGCCAGGAGGGACCGGACCTCCTCGGACTGGGGGCGCAGCTGTCGGGCCCGCTCCCCGTGGAGCCTCGCCTCCTCGGCGACGCCCCGGGTGGCGAGGATCGAGGCGAGGTAGTAGTGGGCGTCGTAGTCGTTGGGGTCGTCCGCGAGCGACTGCTCGAACGCCTCCCGGGCGGCGTCGGCATCCCCGGTGAACAGCAGCGCTCGTCCGTAGTAGGAGCGCAGGGACGGCAGCGTCGGGTTCAGCTCGAGAGCCCGGGACAGCTGCTGCAGCGCCTCGGGCATGTTCCCCGCCGAGAAGGCCACCGATCCGAGGACGAAGTGGGTCTCGGCCGAGTCACCGCGTTCCAGGAGTCGGTCGACGAGCGGCTGGCTTTCCTCGACCTTGCCGTTCTGGGCCAGGGCCATGCTGAGGAGGTAGAGCACGGCCCGGTTGTCGGGGCTCGCGACGGCCACCGGCCGGAGCAGCGCCTCGACGTCATCGAGCTGGCCGAGACGGAACCGGCAGTCAGCCAGCAGGAGCGTGGTGCGCAGCTCCTCCGGCGTCGCCTCGTGCAACACCTCGAGCTCCTCGGCGGCCCGTGTCACATCACCCGACTTGTAGTAGGCGAGGGCCAGGTTGTAGCGGATGCCCGGGTTGGGCACGCCCTGAAGGGCCGCCCGGTAGGCCGCGATGGCTTCCTCGTAGCGCCCGAGGGCGGCGAGCGCGGCCCCGAGATTCGAGCGCGCCGCGGCGTTGTCGCCGTCGATGGCCAGCACCTCCCGGTAGGCGGCCACCGCGGCCTCGAGGTCCCCGGCCCGATGCAGGGAGACCGCCCGCTGGTACGGCTCGCGAACGTCCTGGGCGGCGCGCGCCGGCTCCGGGAGAAGGGCGAGGGGAGCCAGGACCAGGAGCACGGGGATGCGGATTCGAATCACCTCCAGCGAGTCTAGCGCGCCGGTCCCGGCGCTTCCAGCACTCTCGCCGGCGCTCAGGCGCCGGCCTCGCTCCCGCGCGCGGTGTGGGGACAGATCTCGCGGAAGGGACACTGTCCACACGCCATCCACGTCGGCCGCGGCGGGAACTCGCGGCGGCGGATGCCGTCGGCGGCGGCCCGGATGCGCTCCTCGGCCTGCCCGACGCGGTCGGGCGTGGGCGTGCGGCCGGCGGCCAGGCCCGACTCGAGGAAGCGCAGCTCGACGCGGTCGGGCAGCCTCCCCCTGGTCCGCTGATGGGCCAGGGCGTAGATATCGAGCTGGAGGCTCTCGTCGGCCCGCTTCTGGGCGGCCCTGGGGTCGGTGACCTCCCCCGTCTTGAAGTCGACGATCGTCACCCTTCCGTCCTTCTCGGCGACCAGGTCGTACCGACCCTGGATCCGGTTCCGCTCCACGTCGAATGCGAACTCCTCCTCCACTGACGTCGGCGCCCACGCCGAAGCGGTCTCCTCGTGGAAGAAGCGCCGCAGCATCTCCTCCCCCACCCGCCGGCGCCGCTCCTCGTGCTCGCGGGAGAGGAAGCCCTCGGACACCCACGCGATCCGGAAGGCCTCCACGAGGTCGTCCTCGTTGAAGTCGCGCCCGGCGAGGCGGGCCTCGAACATCCGCCGCACCGCCTCGTGGACCGCGTGCCCGTAGACCACCGTGTGGTGGGCCAGGAGCGGAACGCGCAGAACGTGGACGTAGCGGTACTTCAAGGGACACGTCTCGTAGTCGTCGATCCGGGAGTGGGAGAGCCGTAGGAGCTCGTCCTCGGGGATCGGGGCCTCGGCCATCGGCCTCGGCTCGGGAGCGGGCTGGTGCCGGGCGAGAGCCTCGAGGGCACGGCTCTTCCGCGGCACCGGCGCCGGGTTCGGCAGGTCCAGGGCCTCCACCACGAACCGGGAGACCTTGCGGGCTCGTGCGGTCCCGTAGTCGGCGGCGGAGGTCAGGACCAGCTCGTCCATGGCTCGGGTCATCGCGACGTAGAACAGCCGGCGCTCCTCGTGGAGGTGACCGCTCGCCACCTGGACCTCCTCCCGGACGAGGGCCTCGGGCAGCGACACCTTCTCCCCCCGCCGCTGCAGGGGAAACCTGGACTCGGCGCATCCCACGAGGAACACGATGGGGAACTCCAGGCCCTTGGCCTTGTGCACGGTGAGCACGTGGACGGCGTCGTCGTCGGGGTCCGCCTCGGCCACCGCGGGATCGTCCCCGGCGTCCCGCAGCAGGTCGAGGTGGGCGACGAAGGCCGGGACCCGGTCGTGTTCGGCCACGTCGCCATAGGCCTTCACCGACTCGAAGAACCGGGCGATGTTCCGGACCTTCACCTCGGCCTCGGCCGAGGCCTCCCTGGAGAGACGACCGAGGAGGCCCGACCACTGCAGGTAGCCGTAGAGCACCTCGCCGGTGCGGCGCCTCGGCACCTCCTCCGCGGCCCGCTCCACGTCGGTCAGGAGCCTGGCCGCGGCTTCCCGAGTGGCGCCAGACACTCCCTGGAGATCCTCGTTGCCGGGCAGGCTCTTCAGCACCTCCAGGAGAGGCCGGGTCTTCCGCTGCGCGTAGTGGTTCAGCCGCAGCAGCTCCATCTCCGGCACCCGGTACACCTCGGAGGCCGCGAGGTAGAACAGCGACACCGAGTCCTCGGGGTTGGCCAGGACCCGGAGGAAGGAGACCAGGAGGCGGACCTCCTCCCGGGCGTAGAGGCCCCGGCTTCCGGAAAAGCGGTGGGGGAGGCCCTTCACGTTCAGGGCCCGGAGGAAGGGGTCGGCCTCGTCGTTGCTCCGGACGAGGATGGCCACGTCCCGGGGCCGGGCCCCGGCCTGGACCCTCTCCGCGATCTCGGCGGCGACGCCGTCGGCTTCGGCCGACACGGTGTCGTGGTGGAGGTGGCGGACGGGCGCTCCCTCGGCCCGATCCGAGCGCAGCCGCTTGTCGATCCCCGCGATGGCTTCGAGGCGGTAGGGGTTGTTGAACGAGACGAGGCGGGCGGCGGCGTCGAGGATCACCTGGGTCGAGCGGTAGTTCTCGGTGAGGACGACCTCGCGACACCCGGCGTAGAGACGCCGGAAGGCCAGGAGGTTGGCGGCGGCGGCGCCGCGCCAGCGGTAGATCGCCTGGTCGTCGTCCCCGACGACGGTGAGGTTGGCCGACTCCCCGGCCAGGAGCCTGAGCATCTCCAGCTGGGCGTGGTTGGTGTCCTGGAACTCGTCCACCAGGATCCAGCGGTAGCGCTCGCGCAGCCCGGCGAGGGTGGCCGGACGCTCCCGCAGGAGGCCCAGGGTCCGGTGGATCTGGTCGCCGAAGTCCACGAGACCTGCCTCGGCCAGGAGCTTCTGGTGGGCGGCGTAGAAGGCGGCGAGCTCGACGTGCCGCTCCGCCTCGTCGCGCTCCTCGTCGGTCGCGGCCGCGGCGAGGCGCCCCTCGGCCCAGGCCCGGTAGGCCTCGGGAGAGACGTCCTCGTCCTTGGCCCGGCTCACGAGGGTGCACAGGGCGCGGAGGTGCCGGGTCGGGTCACCGAGGGGCCGAAAGCGCCGCAGGGGCAGGTCGAAGATCCGCTCGCGGAGGAAGATGATCTGCTCGGGCTGCGACAGCACGCGGAACTCGGGGTTGAGGCCGATCTCGAGGGCCGCGTCGCGCAGGGCCCGGTCACCAAAGGCGTGGAAGGTCGAGATCTGGGTCTCGGCGTAGCCGTAGGGGATGAGCTGGTCGACCCGCTCCGACATCTCCGCCGCCGCCTTCTCGGTGAAGGTCAGGGCCAGGATCTCCTCGGGCCGGGCGCGCTTGGTCGCGATCAGGTGGGCGATGCGACGAGTGAGGACGGTGGTCTTCCCGGTGCCGGCCCCGGCAATGATGAGCAGCGGGCCTTCGCCGTGCGTCACCGCCTCGTGCTGGGCCGGGTTGAGGCCGTCGAGGATGCGTGACTCGGTGGAGGTGGGGGCGATCGTCACGGCCCCAGTCTGACACGCGGAGCGGCCGCGGCGGGTCAAACCCGGGCGACCGGGTCCCGCGGCGTTGCCGTCACCGCGGCGGCTACAATGACGGTATGCGAGACCGCGAAGCGATGGCGCTCGTCGCCTTCCTGCTGCTCTTCGTCCCCGCGGCGGCGGACGCCCAGGGGAAGATCAACCGCGATCGGTCAACGACCACCGACCTGCGCCCCGAGGGCTATCCGGTGAGGACGGGGCTCGAGCTCGTGGACGCCGACGAGGCGGGCCTGCACGACGACGACATGATCCTGGGGATCGTCATCGAGGGAGAGGCGCGAGCCTATCCGGTCAACCTCATGTGGAAGCCGGAGAACGAGGTGCTGAACGACACCCTGGGGGGAGCGGCCATCACCGCCACCTGGTGACCGATCGCGCACAGCGGCGTGGTCTACGACCGCACGATCGACGGCGAGACGCTCGACCTGGGTGCGGTGGGGCTCGAAAAGGGTGTGTTCCTCCTCTACGACCAGCAGACGGGGTCCCGGTGGAACCAGATCGTGGGCCGGGCCGTCCAGGGCCCCCTCGAAGGTCGGAGCCTCCGGAAACGGCCGTCGACGCTCACCACCTGGGGACGATGGCGAGCCCTCCACCCGGACACGACGGCCTTCTCCGATCCCCGGCTCGCCGGCCGGCGCCGCTTCACCGAGGAGTCGGTCAGCCGCGTGACCCTCTCCGGGGAAGGAGCGATCGTCGGCGAGGACCTGATTGTCGGCGTCGAGGGCCCGTCGAGCGCGCGGGCCTACCTGCTGCGGCGGATGGCCCCGGAGCGCGCGGTGAACGACACCATCGACGGGATCCCGATCGTCGTTTTCCTCGCCGAGGATGCGGTCACCGCGCGGGTCTTCCGCCGGACCGCCGGAGAGCGAACGCTCGCCTTCGAGGCCGCCGGCGACCGCCTGCGCGACGAGGAAACAGGGACCCTCTGGGATCCGATGACGGGAGACGCTCTCGTCGGCCCCCTGGCGGGAGCGCGGCTCGAGCGGGTGATCTCCACCCAGGCGCTCTGGTACGCCTGGCGGAGCGTGAGGCCCGACACGACAGTCTGGGAGAAGGATGCGGCCGAGGTGGAGTAGACCTCGCCTGCGCGTCGCTATACTGAGGACCGAACCGGCCTGTGGCCGGATGCCTCGGCCAAGGACACGATTCCGCCATGGCGATCGTATCCTTGGCTGAGCCCTGCTCTCGGTGTGAACCGCGTCATGAGCAACAAACCCGCCGATGTTCGTCCCGGCCCGGTCCTGGCCCTGGCCCTGCTGCTGTCCATCGGGACCCCGAGCGCACCGGAGGCCCGGGCCCAGGCCGGCCCGGGCACCGCACCGACCGCGAGCGGTGACGAAGACCCCTCGGTCCTCTTCGCCCGGGGCCGGGAGCGCCTCGAGTCCGGGGATGCCGCGGGAGCCGCGGCGGCCTTCGAGGCCATGCTGGCCCGGGGCATCGACCACCCGGCCGTCCGCTCGAACCTGGGCGCCGCCTACTCGCGACTGGGGCGCTTCGACGAGGCCGTCGAGCAGCAGCGACGAGCCCTCGGGCTGTCCGGAGGCAACCCCGCCGTCCGCCTGAACCTGGCCATCGCCCTCTCCAAGGCGGGGGACATCCCGGAGGCCGCGAAGGAGGCGCGTCTCGTGACCGCGGCCGTGCCCGACAACCGCCGAGCCGTGCTCCTCCTGGCCGACTGCTATCTCCGGATGGGAGAGAACGACAAGGTCGTCGCGCTCCTCGACCCCCTGGCGGGACGGGCCGTCGAGGATGAAGCGGTGGCGTACCTGCTGGGGATGGCCTTGATGAAGGAGGGTGAGCTGGACCGGGCCCAGCGGGTCATCGACCGCATCCTGAGCCAGGAGACCCCCCAGGCCCGGCTCCTCCTCGCCACCATGTCGGTGGCGGCCGGGGACTGCGAGCGGGCCCTCCAGGAGCTCGACCGCGCCCGGAGCCTCGGGCCGCCTCTTCCCTCCGAGGGTTTCCTCCGGGGCCAGTGCCTGATGGAGGAAAACGACTGGGCGGGCGCGATCGAAGCGTTCCGGGACGAGGTGGCTGTCGATCCGAACCACTTCGAAGCCCAGCTGCTCCTGGGGACGCTCCTGCGCGAGGAGAACCGGGCCGAGGAGGCCCTCCCCCACCTCGAGCACGCGGGTCGACTGCGGCCGGACCACGTCTCCGTCCACTTCGGCCTCGGCTGCGCCCTGGCCGACCTGGGACGGGATGCCGAGGCAGTGGAGCATCTCGAGAGGGTGGTCGAGGAGAGCCCCGCCGACATGAAGGCCCACGTGCAGCTGGCGGGGGTCTACTTCCGCCTGGGGCGCACGGAAGACACGGCGCGGGAGCGGGAGGCCGTCAAGAAGCTCATGGCCGAGCAGCAGGCCCGGGCGGCGGACGGCGTGCGCGGGGTGGTCTCCGACACGATCGGCGCGGAGCCGGCCACCCCGGAGTAGCCCTCACCCGAGCTCGGGGACCTCCCCGGCGGATCAGGGCTCTCGCGTCTGGTTCTCCCAGAGCTCGACCCAGTTGTCGCTCTCGATGCCGGTGTCGGTCTTGGCGAACGTGAAGCCGATCATGTTTCCCACCAGCAGGTCCACGTCGCCGTCCCCGTCGTAGTCGCCGAGGTCCAGCGTGGTGTGGGACATCTTGCCCACCTCGAGGGTGTGCGGCACGAACACCCCGGGCCCGGTCTGCTCCAGCCACCCGATCGAGGCCAGGTCTCCCAGCTTCCCCTCGGGGTCGGGCAGGAAGGAGCAGGCGGCGATGTCCTGGTCCCCGTCCCCGTCCAGGTCCGCGGCCTGCGCCCGATGGACCCCGGCCATGGCCGCCAGGTCGTGCCGCTCGAACTCGAGGTCCCCCTCGTTCTCGAGCCAGCGAATCCCGTGGTACGGCTTGACGGTGGCATCGTCCAGGGTGTCGCCGTTGCTGAGGAGGATGTCCAGGTCGCCGTCGCCATCGAGGTCGGCCATCTGCAGTCCCGAGTGACCCCAGACCGGCGTCGGGGCCTTGAAGACCTCCACCGGACGGAACCCTCCGCGCGAGCCGTTGATGTAGGCCACCACGCGCTCGAACTGCTGGGAGAGGAGGACCACGAAGTCGAGGCGGCCGTCGCCGTTCAGGTCGACCGGGGGCACGTGGATGGGGCCGGGCCGGGCGTCCACCGGGAAGCCGTTGAACCTCGGGGCGGACCAGTCCGTCGTCTCGTTGTCGAAGAGGAACGTCCCGCCCACGGTGTGCCAGCCAAAGGCCGCCACCAGGAGGTCGAGGTCGCCGTCCCCGTCGAAGTCGCCGGCCCGCGCGTCCGCCACCCGCGGGAGCTTCTCGGCGAGGACGATCTTCTCGAAGACCCCGGGCGCGGTCTGTCGCAGCCAGACGACGCTCCCCTTCTCGTGGTCGGCAGGGAGGAAGTCCCCGAGGTCGGCGACCAGCAGGTCCTGCCGTCCGTCCTGGTCCAGGTCCACCATCTCCGCGTGGTCCGGGTTGGGAATCTTCGCGATCTCGCGGAGCTCGCCGGGCGTCCTGGAAGGATCACCGTAGAGCACGACCCCGTGCCCCATGTCGCAGACAACGACCTCGAGCCGGCCGTCGCCGTCGAGGTCCCAGAAGCGAACGTTGGCGGTCACCGGCACCGGGGCGGCGCCCGGGGGGTTGAGGTCGTGGCGCTCGAAGCGAACCGGACCGTCCTTCACCGGCGGCCAGGGCTCGGGGGCGGGGAGGCTCTCGGGGGCCCGGGCCTCGAAGTACTGGTTGAACTCGGTGAGGTTCAGCTGCCACAGCGTGCTCTCCTCACCGGGAGCGAGGCCGGTCCCGGTGAGGCTGCGCTGGGCCATCTCCTGGATGCGCAGACGCCACATGCCCCGGGGGAGGTACTCCGGGGGCGGCTCCACGTGGCACTTGCTGCACTGCTTCGCCACGGTGGCATGGAAGCCGTCGTCCGGAAGCCCCGCCCCCTCAGGGGGCGACGCCCCCGGCGCGGCCTCCTGCCCCCGCGGCCCCGCGGCCAGACCGAGCCCGGCGAGAAGCACGAGAGGAAGCAGTCTTGGAGGCAAGCCGGTCACGCCTGGAGAATACCCGACCTTGTCATCCGACTCACAGGATCTGACGCGTCGTCTCCACCCCGCCGCAGAAGCGGGTCAGGGTGTCGCGGGTGCGGTCGAGGACCTCCTCCATTCGCTCCCGGCGGCAGGAAACCGGTCCGTAGCAGGTGACGAGCGCTCGGGTCGTCTCCAGGCGGATCATCGTGCGGGCCGAGTCCGAGCTCGGGTTCCCGAAGGGCCCCTGGGCGTCTACCAGCACCGGTCGCCCCTCGACGTGAACCTCGCCCTTTCGAATGCCTTCGTAGCCCTCTCCGGGAGCGCCTTTGCGCAGCGTCACCGGGGGCTCGACGTGGTCGAGGTCGTAGAGGCCGAAGGGAAGCTGCTCGCGCAGGGAGCTGAGGTTGAGGGCGTCCACGAGACTGGAGATCCGGTACAGGCTCTGCCCCTTGAGGGCCCGGCGCAGGAGCGCCTCGTTCGAGGGCCGGGTCTTCGTTGGATCGAGGCCCAGGGCCTTGTAGAGGGTCCGGGCGTCCGCCGCGCCCGGGACCTCGGAGCTCTTTCCCCCGCCATAGCGCTCGCGGAGCTCGGCGCAGTAGCGGTCGACTTCCGCGTCCAGGGCCGGATCGGTGGCCCGAACGGTCACGCCGTCCAGGGTGAGGACGCCGAGGCGGACGGAACCACCGAGGGATTCGTCGATGCGGATCTCCATGCTCAATCCTCTCCCTTCTCGGGATCCTCGCCCGCCGACGTGAGGCCTCGACCTTCGGTCAGGGTGACGTAGCGATCGATGGGGACGTCGGCGACCCGCTCGACCTCGCCGCTCGGCCAGCGCACCTCCAGGGCGTCGACGCGCTCCACGTCCCCCAGGCCAAAGAGCACCCGCGGGTCCGAGGTCGAAAGATAGCTCGCTCCCCCCACCCGGGCCCGCATCCGGTCGCGCCCGCCGGCGGCGACCGTCACCTTCGCCCCGATCGCGTCGCGGGCGCTCTTCGTTCCGACCAGCGCCACCCCGAGCCAGTGGCGCCGGTTCCCCCCTTCGTTGCGGAGAAGCCGCGGGGGCTCGCTCACGGTGAGGAGCAGCACGTCGGGGTCGCCGTCGTTGTCGTAGTCCCCGGTGGCCACCCCCCGTCCCACGTGGGGTCTTCCCAGGGCCTCTCCCCGCGCCGGAGCCACGTTCGTGAAGCCCTCGCCGTCGTTCTCGAAGAGGAAGGGAGGCTCCGCATACCGGATCTGGGGCCACACCTTGGAGACCGGGGCAAAGGGGTGCCCGGCGGCCACGAAGAGGTCGATGAGGCCGTCGTTGTCGTAGTCCAGGAAGCGGGCCCCGAAGCTGCTGACGGTGAACGTGGGCATGGACAGGCCGCGCCGTTGACCCCGGTCCCAGAACCTCAAGCCGCCCTGGTTGAGCTGCAGGAAGGTCCCCTGGTTGTTGAAGTTGGTGACGATCAGATCCAGTCGCCCGTCCCCGTCCACGTCCTCGGCATCGGTGGCCATCGCCCCGGTCACCTGCCCCGAGGGCGAGTAGCCCACCTCCGCCTCGAGGGCGACGTCCTTCATGCGACCGTCACCGAGGTTGTGGAAGAGAAAGTTGGGAAAGGAATCGTTGGTCTGGAAGACGTCGACCCAGCCGTCGTCGTCCAGGTCCGCGGCCACCACCCCCATGCCCTTGCCCTCGAGGGCCGCGATCCCCGCCGGGGCGGAGGCGTCGGTGAAGGTGCCGTCGCCCTCGTTGCGATAGAGGACGCTGGGCTGGCCCCGAAACTTGATGATGGTGCAGAAAGGGTGCTCGTCGATCATCCGGCACGGATAGGTCCCCTCCGCCTCGGGGTCGAACTCGAGGTAGTTGGAGACGAACAGGTCGAGCCAACCGTCCCCGTCGTAGTCGAGAAAGGTCGTGCTGCAGCCCCACTTCTCGTTGTTGACGCCGGCCCGGTCGGTCACGTCCTCGAAGGTCCCGTCACCGCGGTTGCGGTAGAGCACGCTGGAGTTGTGGGCGGTGATGTAGAGGTCGGGCCAGCCATCGTTGTCGTAGTCGCCCACCGCGAGTCCCTGGCCGCGACGGAAGCCTCGGATGCCCGCCTTCTCGGTCACGTCGGTGAAGGTGCCGTCGCCGTTGTTGCGGTAGAGGGCGTCCCCCACCGGCGCGCCGGAATCCTCCTGGGGCTCGGTCGAGTAGGAGACCAGGTAGATGTCGAGAAGCCCGTCCCGGTCGTAGTCGACGAAGCCCCCGCCGCCGCCCATCGTCTCCACCAGGTTCCAGCCCCGGAGCGCCAGCTTGCGGATTCCCCAGTCGATCCCGGCGGCCTCAGTCGCATCGACGAAGACGGGGGGGGCGTCGTCCGTCCCCGCGGGCACCGGGGCGGCGAGGACCAGGGAGGCCCCGAGGGCGGCGACGGACACGCTCGCGGCGAAGCGCCGGCTCAAGGGGAGGCCTCGGCGGAGCGCCGGGCGCGATCGAGCTCCCGGAAACGGGCGTTGGCGCGGTTGGCGTCGTCCTGGCGCCCGGCCGCGGCATAGGCCTGGGCCAGGGCGAAGTAGACGTCCGGCGAGGTCGGCGCGAGGCGGGCCGCCGACTCGAGCTCGAAGAGGCCGAGGGTAAGGTCCCCGACGGCCACGAGGGCCCGGCCCAGGGCCAGGTGGGTGACGAAGACCTCGGGATCGAGGCGCACCGCCGCCTCGGCCGCGGGGACCGCCTCCTCGGCTCGCCCGAGCTTGAGGAGGTTGAACGCGAGCTCCACGTGGGCGAGGACGTGATCGGGGTGCAGCTCGACCTCGCGCCGGAAGGCCTCGACCGCCTCGGCCTGCCCGCCCTGGGCCAGCAGGAGACCGAGGCCGTAATGGAGGTGCCTCTCGCGGGGGTACCGCGCGAGGAGCGCCTGGAAGTGCTTCTCGGCCTCCGCGCGGCGGCCGGCCAGCGAGGCGCACTCGGCCTGCCCCACCGCCCGGACGAAGTCGCGGGACTCCTCGGGTATGTCGGCGGGCAACTGGGCCCGGCGCAGGAGACGGAGACCGCAGGCCTCCTGGACCTCGGGGGGGGAGCCCGGACGGGACGCCAGCTGACGCAGCGGCCGGAGCGCCCGTTCGAACTCGCCGGCCCGGAGGTCGAGGAGTGCCTGGTGGTAGAGCACCACCCACCACAGGGGCTCGTCGGTCACGGGCCCCACCTCCATGGCCTTTGCGAGGTGCTGCTCCGCGGAATCGTACGCGCCGAGGGAGAACTCGCAGAGGCCCCGCAAGGCCCAGGCCGGCCCGATCTGCGGGTCCAGCTCGAGAAGCCGCGCGAACGCGTCCCGGCAGCCCTCGTGGCGGTCTCGCTCGTACGCCATCGAGCCCAGGAACCACCAGCCCTCGGCCCAGTCCGGCCGCAGATCGACCGCCTCGCGGTAGAGGGACGCCGCCTGCTCGAGGCGCTCGGCCTCCCGGGCCCGGGTGGCCCGAGCGGAGATGTCCTCGAAGGAGGTCTCCGCGCCCCCTCCTGCGGAGGCCGACGGGTCCTGGTTCTGGGGGAGGACCGGGCCGGCCAGGGCCAGGAAGCCGGCCAGCGCGGCCGTGGTGCGAAGGGCCACTTCGTCTGGATTATACAGTCCGTTGACGCGCCGACCCCGGGTGCGTAGGCTCAGTAGCATACGGAGGTCTGCATGCGTTCTCATTCCCCTTCCCGTCTCCCGTTCGGCGCCTGCGGAGCCGGGCTCGTCGCCTTCTTCCTGGTCGCTCCTCTCGCCCTCGCCGGGCCCGTCCAGGAGACCCCGCCCGCACCCCAGGGGCCGCCGGCGGCCGCCGGCGAGACCCCCACCTTCGCCACCGGCACCGCCCAGGTCGTCCTCGACGTGGTCGTGCGCGACAAGAAGGGCCGCCCGGTCCTCGACATCCGCCCCGAGGAGCTGGAGGTCTACGAGCAGGGAGAGCTCCAGACCGTCGAGGGCTTCAAGCTCGTGGAGACGGGAGAGGTCGCCAGCGACCAGAAGGCGGCCACGCTGACCCAGCCCGACGCAGCCCGCCGGATCAACCTGGTGACCATCGTCTTCGACGCCCTCGGGGTCGACGGGCGACGCCAGGGCAAGCGCGCGGCCGAGGCCTTCATCGACAAGGGTCTCAAGCCCAACACCTTCGTCTCCATCTTCCGCGTGGACCAGAGGCTGGCCATGGTGACCCCGTTCACCAACGACAAGAAGCTGCTCGAGAAGGGCATCGACATGGCCACCTCGGGCGAGCGCTTCGGGGTGACGGACGAGCGCGAGGCGATGGCCGCGGCCCTGGAGCAGATGCGGGGACCCAGCGGCCCGAGCGGCCCCGAGGGCGAGGCCCCCGACACCGGCGGGGTCGGCGAGAGCGCCGCCGCCCAGGCCCAGGCCCGGGCCATCGCCAACATGCTCCGCCTCGCCGCCGAGCTCCAGGCCCAGCAGCAGGGGGGAACGTCGCTCTATCCTCTCCTCGCCCTCGCCAAGGGGCAGCGGGACCTGGCCGGCCGCAAGACCATGATCTACATCACCGAGTGGCTGGGCGTGCCCCCGAGCCTGGAGGCGGTCTTCCGCTCGGTGATCAGCGAGGCCAACCGCTCCAACGTCAGCGTCTACGCCATCGACGCCCGGGGACTCACGACGGATCAAGCCATGGCCGGCGCCCGCGACATGCTGGATCAAGCGCGCAACACGAGCGTGGACATCGCGGAGAGCCGGGGCTCGGGTCCCGTGAGCAAGGGAGAGATCAAGCTCAGCGAGACCGCCGAGGGTGCTCTCCGGGCCAACGTGGAGGGCATTCTCCAGGACCTGGCCGAGGGCACCGGCGGCTTCCACATCTCCAACACCAACAACTTCAAGCCGGGCGCGGAGAAGATCGCCGCCGACATCGCCGGATATTACGAGCTGACCTACACCCCCCCGCCTTTCCCCTTCGACGGGAGCTTCCGCCCCATCGAGGTGAGGGTCGCCCGCAAGGACGTCGCCGTCCACACCCGGAACGGATACTTCGCCCTGCCCCCCGGGGAGGACTCGGCGGTCTTCCCCTACGAGGTGCCCCTCCTCGGAGCCCTCAGCGTCGAAACGCCCCCGGAGGACTTCCACCTGCGGGCCGGCGCCCTGCGCTTTGGAGACGCCGCGACGGGCGGGCGCGACACCAAGATCCTGGTCGAGGTGCCGATCTCCGACCTGGAGATGACCACCGACGAGCTGAACGCGCGGTACAGCCTCCACCTCTCCCTCCTGGCCGCCGTGAAGGACGCCGACGGCACGATCGTGCAGCAGTACAGCGAGGACTACCCCTTCGAGGGCCCCCTGGAGAAGGCCGAGGCGCTCAAGATGGGCAACATCGTCTTCAAGCGGCGCCTGGGCCTGCCCCCCGGCGACTACACCCTCGAGGTGGCAGGACAGGACCGCGGCACCGGCAAGATCGCGGTCCAGCGCGAGGCCTTCGTGGTGCCGTCCTCGACCGGGGGGCCGCGCATGAGCTCGGTCGCCCTCGTGCGCCGGGTGGATGACCTTCCGGAGGGCACCGACTCCGACGACCCCCTGGACCTCTTCAACAAGAAGCGGATCGTGCCCAACCTGAACGCCCCGATCTCCCGGGCCACGAACCCGAAGCTCTGGCTCTTCTTCATGGCCTACCCGGAGGACGGGGCGGCCACGCCACCCCAGATGACGCTGGAGTTCGCGAAGGGCGGGAAGGCGGTGGGGCGCTCGCAGGCCCCGCTTCCGGCCCCGGATCCGGACGGCGTCATCCGCTTCATCGGGCCCATACCCACCGACAACTTCTCCGAGGGCACGTACGCCGTCAAGGTGGCAGTGAAGCAGGGGAACGGCGAGTGCACCGAGGCAACCCAGTTCACGCTCGTCCCCTAGTCAGGCCTCCCCGGGGCGGCCGGATTAGTCGTATAAAGGAAGCATGAGTATGCGTGCGCGTGCCCTCGTGGCCCTCGTGGCCCTGGCGGCGTGGCCCGCCCTGTCCTCACCCCAGTCCGACGAGCCGACGGGCGCCCCCGAGGCCACGGAGGCCGCTGCCGATACCGTGGAGGAGGACACCCCCGCCTTCGGGTCCGAGGTCAACCTGGTCACCGTGGACGTGGTGGTCGTGGACAAGAAGGGGCGGGCGGTCCCCGGCTTCACCCGGTCCGACTTCGCCATCGAGGAGGACGGGGAGCCCCAGGCCATCACCAGCTTCGAGGCGGTGGAGCTGCCGGACCTGCCCCCGCCGGAGTACGACGAGGAGTACGTCCGACCCGCCGTCTCGTCCAACCACGGCAAGGAGGCCCGGCAGTATCGGACGTTCGTCATCGTCTTCGACGACATCAACCTGAGCCCGGCCCAGGCCCTGCGGGCCAAGGCGGCCATCGGCGAGTTTCTCCGCACCGGGGTGCGGGAAGGCGACATCGTGGTCCTCGTGGCCAGCGCCGGCAGCGCCTGGTGGACGGCCCGCATCCCCGAGGGTCGGGACGAGATCGAGGACGTGCTCAAGCGACTGGACGGACGCTACGTCTACGAGACCGCCCCCGACCGGGTGACCCCCTACGAGGCCATGCGGATCATCGAGTACGACGACTCCGACGTGGCCTACACCGTCACCCGCCGTTTCGACACCTACGCCGCCGTGGGGCGTGACCGGGAGGACATGCACATGTACGCGGACTCCCTCAAGACCACGTCCCTCGTGGGGATGATCGACCCCTACGTCCGGTCCCGGGCCGCCGACGTGCACCGCCAGTCGACCCACCGCCGCCGCGTCACCATGCGGACGATGAAGCGAGCGATCGAGGCGCTCCGAGGAGTGCGAGGACGCAAGGCCATGATCCTGGTGTCGCAGGGCTTCGTCTTCCAGCCCAACTTCAAGCCCATGCGCCAGCTCGTCGAGACCTCGATGCGGGTCAA
>JAJDNS010000170.1 GCA_022340585.1 Acidobacteriota bacterium | reverse complement strand
TGGTCTCCGCTGGTCGGATCTACCTCGCCCACCGCGACGGGTCCGAGTCCCGCCCACTGCTGGAAGTCGGCGACGGCTCCATGGATCTTCGATGGGCACCGGACGGCCGGCGGCTCCGCTACTCGAGCTGGGGCCCCGAGGGAAGGGAACACGAGCGCTGGATCTGGGAGACCTCCACGGCCGGCGAGCCGCCTCGTGCCATCTGTGCCGGCTCTGGCGGAGTGTGGGTGGGAGATAGCCACTACGTCTTCTCGAGAGGTCCCGCTCTCAAGCTCGGCAACCTGCTGACCGACAGGTTCGTCAGCGACCTGTACGCCATCCGGGATGACGAGGGAACCGCTTGGCTCAGGGGGGAGCCCGTCCGCCTCACGTTTGGCCCCCTGCGCTACACACAGCCCGGCACCCCGCCCGACCGCAAGCGGCTCTTCGCGTGGGGAGAGAGCTTTCGGGGTGAGCTGCTGCGGTATGACCTGGAGGAGAGGGACTTCCGGCCGTATCTTTCGGGCCTCTCGGCCTCCGAAGTCGACGTCTCGCCGGACGGGGCGTGGCTGGCCTGGGTGTCGTATCCAGAGCAGGCCCTCTGGCGGGGGCGTCCCGACGGCAGTGAGCGCCTGCAGCTGACGACCCCTCCCCTCTTGGCGTTCTGGCCCCAGTGGTCGCCCGACGGGCGCGAGATCGCCTTCATCGGGGCCCGGCCGGGTGAGTTTGGCCTGACCCTCCAGGTGATCTCCCCCGATGTGGGTGGAATGCGCACCATGCCCTCAGACTCGGCGGAGCACGCCCTGCCGTGGAACCCATGCTGGGTGGAGGGAGGGCGGGCCGTCGCGTTCTCTCCGATGGTGGTTCGGAAGCCATTGCCGGACTGGCTCTTCCTGTGGGAGCCGCAGGCCAATGAGGTGAGGGCATGGTCTGGAACGGAATGGATGCTCTGGCCCGTCTGCTCTCTGCAGGGGCAGGTCCTGACGCAGCGGTTCCGGCCCGACTACTCGTCACCACGCAGCAGCGTGTACTCCCCCGAGACGAAGAGCTGGACTCACGACGCCCCTTCTGGAGGGGCCTACCCGACGTGGACGAGCGACGGGCGGTCGATCGTCTTCCTGGACCTTGTCTCCATGCAGATCAGACGTCTCTGGCCGCAGACGGGACGAGTCGAGACGATTGCGGATGTGGGCGACATGCAGCTGGGAGGTCCGACCATCGCGCCTTGGTTGGGACTGGCTCCCGACGACTCCCCGCTCGTGATGCGCTCCCACGACACCCGCGAGATCTACGAGCTGGAGTTCGAGGCGCCGTGATGGCGGCGCGGCCTTCTGGAGCGCTAGAATCAGCCACGAGGGATCGAAGATGTCGGCCCGTATAGGCGTGAAGAGGTTCATCAGCGAGGAGATCGCGGCGCGGGTGCGCGAGTTGGGCAAACGCAACGGCGTGCGACGGATCCGCCTGTTCGGGTCGACAGCCAGGGGAGAAGCAGGTCCCAACAGCGACATCGACCTGCTCGTCGATTACCAGCCGGGCCACGGCGGGTTCGCCTTCGTGGAGTTCTGCGAGGAGATCGAGCGCCTGCTCGGCCGGAAGGTCGACGTGGTGACCGAGCGGAGCCTGCACCCGATGATCCGGGACCGGGTCCTCGCCCAGGCCGTGCCGCTGTGATGGCCGAGAAGCGAAACGAGCGTCAGATGGCGGCCACGCGGGATCGGGTCATTCACGGGTACTTCACCGTGGACCTCGAGATCGTCTGGGAGATCGTCGAGACTGAAGTCCCGCGCCTGCGCGAAGCGCTTGCGCGCGTGCTGCCACCCTCCTGAGGAGCCGGGAGGTCCCTGAAGACACCCGCGAATTCGGGGCGCCCCGAGCTGAGTCACATGCACTCACTCTGCACGTGCAGAGTTGCGACCCCCAAGTCGCTTTAAGCGAGTGATATGCTGACGCCGTCCTGGCGGACGGAATCGGAGGGGGGGCGTGATCGGCCGGACCCTCTCGCACTACCGCATCGTGGGGCCGCTCGGCGCCGGGGGCATGGGGGAGGTCTACCGCGCCCGGGACGAGAAGCTGGGCCGGGACGTGGCGGTCAAGGTCCTCCCCGCCGACGCGCTCAGCGATGAGACGGCCCGCCGACGCTTCCACAAGGAGGCCGAGGCCCTCGTCCGCCTGAGCCACCCCCACATCGCCACCGTCTTCGACGTGGACTCGGCGCAGGGGACGGATTTCATCGTCATGGAGGTGGTCCCGGGGCCGACGCTCAAGGAGCGCCTGCAGGAGGGCCCGCTCCGGGAGAAGGAGGTCGTCCGCCTGGGGACGCAGCTCGTGCGGGGCCTGATGGCGGCTCACGAAAAGGGGATCGTCCACCGGGACCTCAAGCCCTCGAATCTGTCGCTGACCGAGGACGGGCTCCTGAAGATCCTGGACTTCGGCCTGGTGCGGCTGCTGCAGCCGGAGTCGGCAGCGGGAGAGACGGCCCCGACGGAAACGGCGGCCGGTCGCGCGGCGGGGACGCTGCCCTACATGTCCCCGGAGCAGCTGCGGGGGAGGGGAGTGGACGCCCGTTCGGACCTGTACGCGGTGGGGGCGGTGCTCTTCGAACTAGCGACAGGGCGCCGCGTCTTCGAGACAACGAACGAGGTGGAGCTGGCCGACGCCATCCTGCACGAGGCGCCACCGTCGCCGCGGAGCGTCAGATCCACTCTCTCGCCGGGGCTGGAGGCGATCGTCCTGAAGGCCCTCGACAAGGACCCGGAGCTCCGGTACCAGACCGCGCGGGAGATGCTGGTCGACCTGGAGCGGCTCCAGGTGGGCTCGTCGGCGGGGAGCGGGAGCGGGGACGTCTCCATCCCGCCGGCAAGACGCCGTCGTCGGCGCCTGCCGATCGTGCTGGCCATGACCGGTGGGGCGGTGCTCGTCGCCATCGCGGTCTGGCTGGCCTGGCCGACCTCGGCTCCACGAGTCACGAACGTCCGACCCCTCAGCGGAGGTCTGGACGCAGAGGTCCATGCCAACGCGGGCATTGCCACCTGGGCGACCGACGGGTTGCGGCTCTACTACCTGGCGATGAGCGACGCCACCCTCTTCCAGGCGCCGGTGACCGGTGGCGAGCCCACGGAGATCCCCCTGCCCTTCGCAGGCCGCCGTCGGATCTACGGCTACCTGCCGGAGGAGAGCGCCCTGCTCATGGGAGGTGCCCATTCCGCACGGGAATCGTCGGAGGGGTGGCCCCTGTGGATCGTGCCCGTGCCAGCAGGCGCACCGCGACGGCTCGGCGATCTCCTGGCCCTTGACGCCGCCGTGTCTGCCGATGGAGACAGGCTGGCCCTCGTCCAGGACGGCCGGCGGATCCTCCTGGTGGGCCGAGACGGCTCGCCGATCGATGAGCTGGGTCCGCTGTCCTCACAGCCCCACGACGTGGCCTGGCATCCCGACGGGACGCGCCTTCGTTACGACGCCCTCGGTGAGCATGGGGACCGGTGGATCTGGGAGATCTCGGTCGGGGGAGGCGCCGCGCGCCCCCTCTGGAGGGGCAGAAGGGGGTGCTGGACCTCGGATGGTCGACACTTCCTCTTCGAGCGCTTCAACGACGAGGAGAGTCGCAGCGACCTCTACGCCGTTCGCGAGGGGAGGTTCCCCTGGTCCGGCCCGGGCGATCCCATTCGCCTCACCCTCGGTCCACTCAGCTTCACCGACGTCGGAGCCGCCCCCGACGGAACGCGGCTGTTCGCCTGGGGCCGGGACCGCCGCGGGGAGCTCCTGCGGTACGACGAGGAGACGGGCCGCTTCGAGGAGTACCTGGAGGGTGTCTCGGCATACTGGGTCGACGCCTCTCCCGACGGTGCGTGGCTCGCGTGGGTGAGCTACCCCGAAGACAGCCTCTGGCGGAGCCGGCCCGACGGGAGCGGTCGGCTGCGGCTCACGCCTCCGGGCTGGCAGGCCTACCTTCCGCGGTGGTCACCCGACGGGACGAGCCTCGTGTTCGCAGGAC
>JAJDNS010000169.1 GCA_022340585.1 Acidobacteriota bacterium | reverse complement strand
GTTTGCCGCGGTCGTTTCCAGGGTGTATGAATCCCGCATGAGCCTCCCCGCCTCCACGACACGCGGAGCACGGCTGGGCGGAAGCGCGCCCGGAAAGGAGGAGGAGAGGCGGCACCTGCAGGCGCGGCTGGCCTTCTTTGGCCTGACCGGGGGGCTGGCGCTGTCCTTCCTCTGGGTGGTCCGGCTGCTGGCCCACCCGCGACCCGCCAACCACCTCCTCCTCGTCGCGGTGACCGCCCTCCTCGGGACGTGGCTGTACTGTCGCCGCGGCCCGTGCTCGTGGAACGCCCTGGCCCGTCTGGACGCCACCCTCACGCCCTTCGTGGGCCTGGTGCTGACGGGGCTTGCCCTGTCGCTCTCGCCGCGGTGGTCCTGGGACGGCAGCACGCTCGTGGAGCCGCTGGAGCGTTCGCTCACCTTTCCCCTGGTGATGGCCGGCTCCTTCATCGTCGTGGCGAGGGCGGTGGTGATGCCGAGCCACCCCGTGCGCACGCTCTGGGTGAGCCTCGCGACGACGCTCCCGGTCGCGGTGGGCGCCCACCTCTACAACGCCTCCCTTCCGCCAGGACCGCTGCCGCCACACCCGTTCGTCCCGTCCCTGGCCGAGTTCGTCTGGCTTCTCCTCGGGGTGGCCCTGGCGGTGATGACCTCGGGGGTGACCTACGGGCTGCGCGAGGCGGTGCGCGAGGCGCGGCTCCTCGGCCCGTACGCTCTCGAGGAGCAAATCGGAACCGGGGGAATGGGAGAGGTCCACCGGGCCCGCCACGCCCTGCTCCGACGCCCGGTGGCGGTGAAGCTGCTGCCTCCCGAGCACTCGAGCGGGGTGTCGGCGGAGAGGTTCGAGCGAGAGGCCCAGCTCACGGCCCTCCTGACCCACCCGAACACCGTGGCCATCTACGACTTCGGGCGGACCGAGGACGACGTCTTCTACTACGTGATGGAGCTGCTCGACGGCGTCGATCTCGAGGGGCTGGTGCGGGAGGAGGGGGCACAACCACCGGCGCGGGTGGCTCACATCCTCCGGCAGGTCTGCGGCTCGCTGGCCGAGGCCCACGAGCTGGGTCTCATCCACCGGGACATCAAGCCGGCGAACGTGATCCTGACCCGTCGTTGGGGGCGGGCGGACGTGGTGAAGGTCGTGGACTTCGGCCTGGTCAAGGACCTGGAGGCCGACCCCGCCACCGGGCTCACCGCCGAGGACAGCCTCACCGGCACGCCGCTCTACCTGGCTCCCGAGGCCATCCGTTCTGCCCAGGGCGTCGGGGTCTCGTCGGACATCTACGCGGTGGGCGCGCTGGGCTACTTCCTGCTCTGCGGGGAGCCGGTGTTCGGCGGCGACAGCGTGGTCGAGGTCTGTGGGCACCACCTCCACACCGCCCCGACCCCCCTCTCGGAGAGGCTCGGACACCCGGTGCCCGAGTCCCTCGAGGCGGTGATCCTGGGCTGCCTCGAGAAGGACCCTCGGGATCGCCCCCGAAGCGCCGCGGCACTGCTGGAGAGTCTGGAGAGTCAGCCGGGAGTGCCCGAGTGGACGCAGGCCGAGGCCCTCGAAAGGTGGAATCAGCGGGCCGCGCGCTGCGAGCTGCCCGACGGCGGGGCCGGGACGAACGCGGTCGACAAGAGTGCCCCGGAACCCGTATCCTCTCGCGAAGCCTGAAGATCAGAAGGGCGCAGAGCCCGCCAGAGGGGGAGGACGAACAATGAGGCAGAAGAGCGCGCGCGCGCTGGTCGGAGTGACGACGGTCCTGGCCCTGTCGCTGGGCGTGATGCCGGTGCCGGCCGAGGCCCACTGCCAGATCCCGTGTGGGATCTACGACGACGAGATGCGCTTCCAGATGCTCGAAGAGCACATCACCACCATCGAGAAGTCCATGAAGCTCATCGTCGAGCTGTCCGCGGACCCGGGCCAGAACGCCAACCAGCTGGTTCGCTGGGTGATGAACAAGGACACCCACGCCGACGAGATGGCCGAGATCGTGACGAAGTACTTCCTGCAGCAGCGCCTCAAGCTCGACGATCCCCAGTGGGCGGCCAAGGTGAAGCCCTGCCACGAGATCCTCTTCTACTCCATGAAGGCCAAGCAGACGACGGACCAGGAGAACGTCGCGAAGCTGCGGGCCGCCGTCGAGAGTCTGAAGAAGGTCTACTTCACCAAGGAGCAGGCCGAGCACCTGGCCGAGTCGCACTCCGAGGCTCACTCGCGGTAGGGAGTCGAGTTCCCGGCCGCCGCGACCGGAGTGACGCGATTCGGGGACGGACCTACGCCTCGCCTTCGCTGGTGGGGAAGAGGGCCTCGAACTCCGGGTCGCCGTGGAGGATGGCGAGGTCGGGGTCGCGGCGGGCCCAGTCCGGGTCGCGCATGCCGCCCTCCCACGACTTCTTGATCGCGGCGAGGGCCTCCGGCTTCCGGCCGAGCTGGCAGAAGACGCATGCGGCGTTGTACTGCACGTTGGCGTCGTTGGGCCTGAGGGTGGTGGCCAGACCGGCCTCGCGGAGGGCGTCCTCCTCCCGCCCCGCCGAGGCGTAGTCGGCGGCGAGGAGCATCCGGGCCCGGGCGTCCTCGGGGACCGTCTTGAGGTGGTTCTCGAGGGCCAGGATCTCCCGCTGCCTGAGCTTCTCGAGGGCGTCCTTCTTCCCCAGGGCGTCGAGGGCGTTGATGATGGGCACGTAGACGTTGTAGTCGGTCCCGCTGGACTCGATGGCCGCCTCCGCGATCGCCGCCACCTCCTGGTACCGCCCCGCGGCGAAGAGCGCGCGCAGCATGAGGTAGTAGGCCCCCTCGGTGTCCTTCTTCCGGTCGATGGCCTCCTGGGCGACGTGGACGGCCTCCGAGTACTCGCCCTGGGTGTAGAGGATCCAGGCCTGGGCGACCTTCACCTCCGGGATCTGCGGCTGGAGGGACGTCGCCTTGCGGGAGGCCTCCCGGGACCGCTCGAGCCAGCTCTTCTTGCGGTCGTAGTTGTAGTGGTACTGGGCGGAGACCTTGGCGATGGCGGCGTAGGCGATGGCGAAGTCGGGGTCCAGCAGGACCGCGTTCTCGAACATCTGGAGGGCGAACTCGAAGTCCTGCCGGGTGAGGCGTCGCGCGTAGCTCCGGCCCCGGAGGTAGAGGTCGTAAGCCTGGAGGTTCGCGGTGGGCTTCGCGGCCAGATCTTCCTGCTCCTCGGGGCTGAGGGTCACGCGGAGGGCCTCGGCGATCTTGCGGGCGATCTCGTCCTGGACCTCGAAGACGTCCTTCATCTCGGTGTCGTACCGCTCCGACCAGAGGGGGAAGTCGGTGTGGGCGTCGACGAGCTGGGTGGTGATGCGCAGGCGGTTCCCGGCCCGCCGGAGGCTGCCCGTGAGCACGCAGGCCGCCCCGAGCTGCTGGCCGATCTGGACCGGGGTCACCGGCTTGTCACGGAACGCGAGGACCGTGGGACGGGAGAAGACCTTCAGCCCCTTGATCTTGGAGAGCTCGGTGATGATGTCTTCGGTCACCCCGTCGCGGAGGTACTCGTCCTCCTTCACCCCGCTCAGGTTCTCGAAGTAGAGGACGGCGATGGACTTGGCGGTCTCCCCGCGCGCCCCGGCCCGGGAGTCCTCGAGCTCGGCGGCCCGCCGGCTCCCCGAGCTTAGATCGCGCTTCAGGCGCAGGAGGTCCGTCTTGAGGTCGGTGGCGGTCTGGTAGCGCAGGCTCCGGTCCTTCTCCAGGGCCTTGCCCAGGATCCGGTTGAGCTCGGGAGGCAGGGCCGGGTTGGCGTCGTTCACCGGCGCCGGGTCGCGGTTCAGGATCGCCTCGAAGATGACCGCGGACGTCTCGCCGTGGAAGGGGAGCGTTCCCGTCGCCGCCTGGTACAGCACGGTGCCGAGGGAGAACAGGTCCGTCCGGGAATCGGTGAGCTGGCCCCGCGCCTGCTCCGGCGACATGTAGGACACCGTGCCCATGGTGGAGCCGGCCTGGGTCAGCTCCCGCTGGGGGACGGCGGTGGGGGCCTCGGAGTGCTCGTCCCCACCGGCCCGCGCGGCCTCGATCTTGGCGAGGCCGAAGTCGAGGATCTTCGCCTGCCCCCGTGGGGTCACGAACACGTTGGCGGGCTTGAGGTCGCGGTGGACGATGCCCTTGGCGTGGGCCGACTCCAGGGCGTCGGCAATCTGCGTCCCCAGGTCGAGCAGCGGCTCGAGGTCGAAGGGGCCCGCCTGGATTCGCTGGGACAGGGTCTGCCCCTCGAGGAGCTCCATGGCGATGAAGTGCTTCCCCTCGTGGGCGTCGATGGCATGGACCGTGCAAATGTTGGGATGGTTGAGGGCGGACGCGGCCCGCGCCTCGCGCTGGAAGCGCTCGAGCATGGACGTGTCTGACGCCAGCTCCGGCGGCAGGAACTTGAGGGCCACGTGGCGCCCGAGCTTCGTGTCCTCGGCCTCGTAGACGACGCCCATCCCGCCGCTGCCGAGCTTGGCGGTAATCCGATAGTGAGCGACCGTCTGGCCGATCATCGGCGGCTCATCCTTCGTCCTGATCGGCTGGGTAGAGCTTCTGGAACTCGGGGTCGTCCTGGAGGATGGCCAGGTCGGGATCCCGGCGCGCCCAGCTGCGGTCCTTGAAGCCCGCCTCCCAGGCCTTCTTGATGGCGTCGAGGGCCTCTGGCTTCTTCCCGAGCTGTCCGAAGACGCAGGCCACGTTGTACATCACCATGGCGTCGTTCGGGCGGAGGGTCATCGCGAGGGTCGCGTCGCGCTCGGCGTCCTCCGGCCGTCCGACGAAGGCGTAGTCGGTGGCGAGGAGCGTCCGGCCCCGGGCGTCCTCGGGGACCTTCTTGAGGTGGGACTCGAGGAGCTCGATCCTCTGCTGGACGACGTTGCGCACCGCGTCGTCCTTGCCCTGCGCCCCCAGGGCATTGATCACCGGGACATAGATGTTGTAGTCCTCGCCCGCCGCGGCGATCGCGGCCTCCGCCATGTCCACGACGTCCTGGTACTTGCCGGCCGCGAACAGCGCGCGGCCCAGGAGGTAGTAGGCCCCCTCGCAGTCGGACTTGCGGTCGATCGCCTCCCGGACGCCCCGGATGGCCTCGTCGTACTTCTCCTCGGCGTAGTGAATCCACGCCTCGGCCACCTGGATCTCGGGCGCGTCCTTGCCCAGGGAGCTCGCCTTCTCGCTCGCGGCGACGGCGCGCTCGATCCACGTGGCGGCCCGCTCGAAGTGCAGGTGGTACTGGGCGCAGGCGTTGGCGATGGCGGCGTGGGCCAGGGCGAACTCGGGGTCCATGGCCACGGCGTTCTCGAACATCTGCAGGGCGAACTCGAGGTCCTGGCGGGTCAGCCGGCGCGCGAAGCTCTTGCCGCGAAGATACAGATCGTAGGCCTGGGGGTTCTCGGTGGGCTTGGCGGCGAGGGCCTGCTGCTCCTGGGGGGAGAGCGTGACGCGCAGGGCCTCGGCGATCTTGTGGGCGATCTCGTCCTGCACCTCGAAGACGTCCTTCATCTCCCGGTCGTAGCGCTCCGACCAGAGGGGGAAGTCCTTCTGGGTGTCCACCAGCTCGGCGTTGATCCGCAGCCGGACACCGGCCCGCCGAAGGCTGCCGGTGAGGAGGTAGGCGGCGCCGAGCTGCTGTCCGATCTGGGCGGGAGCCACCGACTTGTCGCGGTAGGTGAGCACCGTCGACCGGGAGAAGATCTTCAGGCCCTTGATCTTGGACAGCTCGGTGATGATGTCCTCGGTGACCCCGTCCCGGAGGTACTCGTCCTCCTTCACCCCGCTCAGGTTCTCGAAGTACAGGACGGCCACGGACTTCTCCGACGGCCTGGCGCCGCCGCGGGAGTCGCTCAGCTCGGCCGCCGGCCGGCCTCCCGACTCCATGTCTCGCCTGAGGCGCAGCAGCTCGGTCTTGAGATCGGTGGCGGTCTGGTAGCGGAGTCCACGGTCTTTCTCCAGGGCGCGCCCGAGGATGCGGCCGAGCTCGGGCGGCAGCCCGGGGTTGGCCTGGGCGAGCGGAGGAGGCTCACGGTTGAGGATCGCCTCGAAGACGACCGCCGAGGTCTCGCCCGTGAAGGGCAGGGTCCCGGTGGCCATCTGGTACAGCACGGTGCCCAGCGAGAAGAGGTCGGTGCGGGCGTCGGTGACCTGCCCCCGAGCCTGCTCGGGGGACATGTAGGAGACGGTCCCCAGGGTCGAGCCGGCCTGGGTCAGCTCCTGGGATGGTATCGCGGTGGGCGCCTCGGAGGCCCCGGCCTCGAGGGCGGCGCGGGAGCGGTCGATCTTGGCGAGGCCGAAGTCGAGGATCTTGGCCTGCCCTCGCGGGGTCACGAAGATGTTGGCCGGCTTGAGGTCGCGGTGCACGATGCCCTTGGCGTGGGCCGACTCGAGCGCGTCCGCGATCTGAATTCCGAGCTCCAGCAGTGGCCCGAGATCGAAGGCCCCTTCGCGGATCCGCTCGCCCAGCGTCTGGCCCTCGAGCAGCTCCATGGCGATGAAGTGCTGTCCCTCGTGTTGGTCGATGGCGTGGACCGTGCAGATGTTGGGGTGGTTGAGGGCCGACGCGGCCCGCGCCTCGCGCTGGAAACGCTCCAGGGTGGACGCGTCGCCCGCCAGCTCCGGGGGAAGGAACTTGAGGGCCACGTGACGACCGAGCTTCGTGTCCTCGGCGTCGTAGACGACACCCATCCCGCCGCTCCCGAGCTTGGCGGTGATCCGGTAGTGTGCCACCGTCTGGCCGATCATCTGCTCTTCTCCTGGAGGAAGGACAGCATGCTAGCCGGACCGCGGAGCGGCGTCAAAGAGCGGGCCGCCACGGACACGATCGCCACGGCGCAATCGTGTCCTTGGCCAAGGCATCCGGCCGCAGGTCCCCGGTAT
Organism: Acidobacteriota bacterium; assembly: GCA_022340585.1. Lineage (GTDB taxonomy): Bacteria > Acidobacteriota > Vicinamibacteria > Fen-336 > Fen-336 > JAJDNS01. The sequence goes on along the minus strand of JAJDNS010000169.1, from coordinate 1,718 downwards.
GACGGTTGCGCGCTTGCAGGCCGGACGCTCCCGGGGCATCCTTGGGGCGGCACGTGGCGGCGCCGGTCGTGGACTACGATGACCGGGTCCGACTATCACTTTCTCACCCGCTGGGAGCTGGAGGCGTCCCCTCGGGAGGTCTTCGATCTCATCGCGGATGGGGCTTCCTATCCCCGGTGGTGGCCTTCGGTGTTTCTCGAGGCCCGGGTTCTCGAGCCGGGCGACGGGCGCGGGGTGGGCCGCCTCGTCGAGGTGCGGACGGCCACCTTCCTCCTCTTCTCGCTCCGCTGGTGCTACCGGGTGACCGCGGTGGACGCCCCGGGGCGCCTGGCGGTGGAGACGAGCGGAGATCTCGAGGGCCTGGGGTTGTGGACGTTCGAGGGCCGCGACAGGAACGCGTTCGTGCGTTTCAACTGGCGGGGTCGGGTGAGGAGAGTACCCTTCCGGCAGCTGCCCACGCTCTTTCGACCCCTGGCCCGCGCGTGCAATCGGTGGGCCATGGAGCGCGGGTTCACCAGCCTGCTGCTGGAGGTGTGGCGCCGCCGCACCAACGACCAGGAAGCGAAGGACTGGCTCCCCCGGCCGCCCGGGCCCGCGTTCCCCCGCAACCTGAAGCTCCGGCGGTCGGCGGACACGAGCCCGCCCGCGCCCGACTCCCACGCTGCCTGATTCCGGCCGGGAGAGAAAGGGACACCGTAGTCGTCTCTCGTTGCAGTCCCGCGAGAGAGATACGGTGTCCCCGAAGGCTCGGTGGTCAGAAGCCGACCCTCACGAATGCGCCGAAGCTGACGGTGTCGGTGAAGGCCAGGTCCTCGAAGGGGACGATGGCGTTGACCCCGACGAAGAGGCGCGCGCCGTGGAGACGGAAGAATTCGGCCCCCACTTCGAGCTTGGTGCCGGCGGCGGTCCCGTCGCCGTCGTTCGCGGCGCCCACCACGCCGAGGGCCGCGCTGACGTAGGGCGAGATGTTGGTGTCGAGAGGGATCCAGGCGGCTTCCACCCCGAAGAACCCGGGGTCGTTCTCGGCGCCCTGGAAGAGAACGCCGAGACGCCAGAACCGCGCCTCGTAGCTCCACCCGATGGATCCACCCAGCGGGGCGACACCCACCCCGAGGACGAAGAGGCCCTCGCCCGGCTTCTTCTTGAAGGGCACGGTCTCCTGGTCGGTCATGGTGGCGACGCGCTGACCTTCCTCTATGGACTCTCTCTCCAGCACCGCCCGGACGAGCCGGGGCACGACGGTGTCGGCCTCGTCGAGACTGCTCGCGGTGAGCCGGGCCACGTGGACCGGGGTCTGGCTCGGCGGCTGGATCTCCTCGAGCGACATCAGGACCTTCTTTCGAAGCCGCCCGAGGCGAAGGACGAAGACCCGCTCCGCACCCAGGCCCTCGGCGAGGCTCATGGTCTCCGGACCGAGCGGCTGGACACCCTCGAGGTGGTCGTCCTCGACGACGGCTACCCCCCGGGCGCGGAGCTCGGTGGCGGCAATGGACCGCACGGTCCGCAACGACTCGGCATCGAAATCGGCACCCTCCGCGACGATCACGACCGCGTTCGCCGATGCGCTGGCGGCGGCTCCGGACGACGCGAGGGCGACCGCGCAGACGACTCTCATCAAAGCGCTCATGGTCTCCTCCACACTGTCCAGGCTGTCGGGCCCGACTCGCCGAACACCTCGGGCAGAAGCAGTTCTCGTGCCGTCGTCAAACCCTGTGAAG
>JAJDNS010000155.1 GCA_022340585.1 Acidobacteriota bacterium | reverse complement strand
GTCCTGCTCCGAGGGCCACGGAGAGCACTGCCAGCATCGCCTTTCGCATCGCTTCCCCCCTTCCAGAGTGTAGTACGAAGCGCGCCGGAGCCCACCCGTGACGGGGATTACACACACGGCCCGGGACCGCCTCCGGAGGCGATCCGACGCCCTCTCCCGGGAATGGCCCACACGCAAATCGCATGCCTTCGTCGCAGTGCTGTCACATGGTGCAAAGTGCGCTAAGTCGCTACTGCTGAGAGAGATTCGGGATTGCTCCGACGGCCTTTCCACAGGCTTTTCCACAGTTCCTGTGGATCCCGGCACGGGCCCCCACGGGGTGCTTCCGCACGGAAGCGGCCGCGCCGCGCGACGACGAGAAAAAGGGGAGATAATGAGCGCCCCGGAGGCCGGCCGAGGGGTCGGCCACAATCTTCATTGTCCCTCCAGAGAGGTACTACAGTGAGCTACCGCATCCTCGTTCTCGAAGGACTGACCGAGCGCGGACAGGAGATCCTCCGCGCTGAAGGATGGACGCTGGACCAGGAGAAGGCCAAGCCCCCCGAAGAGCTGATCAAGCTGGTACCGCCCTACCACGCGATCCTCGTTCGCAGCGGGAGCAAGATGACCCCCGAGGTCATCGCCGCCGCGAAGAACCTGAAGGTGATCGGCCGCGCCGGCGTGGGGGTCGACAACATCGACCTGGCCGCCGCCACACGCCGGGGGGTTCTGGTCATGAACTCGCCGGGAGGCAACACCATCTCCACCGCGGAGCTGGCTCTCGCCCTCATGCTCGCCCTCGCCCGCAACATCCCGCCGGCGGACGCCGCGATGAAGGCGGAGAAGTGGGACCGGAAGGCCTATGCTGGTGTGGAGCTCTACGGCAAGCGGCTGGGCGTGGTCGGCCTGGGCCGTATCGGCCGCGAGGTGGCGTCCCGGGCCCGGGCCTTCGGGATGGAGGTCCAGGCCTACGATCCCTTCGTGTCCGCGACGGTGGCCGAGGAGGCCGGCGTGAAGCTCCGCAGCCTGGAGGAGATCCTCCAGGCCTCGGACTACCTCACCCTCCACACCACCCTCACCGACGAGACCCGCCACCTGCTGAACAAGGAGACGCTCTCCAAGGTCAAGCCCGGAGTGCGCATCGTGAACGCCGCCCGCGGTCCCCTGGTGGACCCCGACGCCCTCATCGAGGCTCTCGACTCCGGTCGGGTGGCCGGGGCCGGCCTCGATGTCCACGCCAAGGAGCCGCCCCAGGACTGGCGGCTGGCCCATCATCCGAAGGTCATCGCCACTCCCCACCTCGGGGCCTCGACGAAGGAGGCCCAGCAGAGGGTGGGGACAGACATCGCCCAGCAGGTCAGGGACTACCTCAAGGGTGGGATCATCCAGCAGGCGGTCAACTTCTACTCCCTGGCCGGCGATCTCTACGACCGGGTTCGTCCGGCCATGGACCTGGGGGAGCGGCTGGGGCTCTTCCTCGGTCAGGCCTGCCGGGGCTCGCTGGAGCGGATCGAGCTGGGGGTCTACGGAGACCTCCGGGAGCTGGATCTCAAGCCCATCCTCTCCGCTTCGGTGGGTGGGATCCTGAAGACCCACCTGGCGGAGGGGGTGACCCTCGTCAATGCCCTGGACATCGCCCGTGACCGCGGCGTGGAGATCCTCGAGTCCACGTCGTCCGCGGCTCTCGCCTTCGCCAACCTCGTGGCCCTGCGTCTCAAGACGAGCGAGGACGAGCTCTCCGTTGCGGGGACACTCTTCGGTGGACGTCATATGCGGCTCGTGGACGTGGACGGGGTGGAGGTCGACACCATCCCCCAGGGGAAGATCCTGATGGTGCGGAACGAGGACACCCCGGGCACGGTGGGCCGGGTCGGAACCTTCCTGGGGGAGAAGGGCGTGAACATCGCCCGCATGGGCCTCGGCCGCAAGCCGGGAAGCGGCCGGGCGATCATGCTCATCGAGGTGGACAGCGAGTTCCCCCAGAAGTCCATCGAGGACCTGACCCGTCTTCCGGGTATTCGGGAGGCCCGCTTCCTCCAGCTCGGTTGATGACGCGGGGAGCGGCGCGCACACGGTGATCGGGGCCGCTCGCCTCTTGCTTCGACCCGGTGTCTCACGTCGAGAACGCACCTCCTCTTCTCGGGATGCTTGCCAACGGGTCACGCCCGTAGTACCTAGGGGCGAGCATTCCAGGCCAACCGAAGGGTCGTGCCGTCGTGTCCCGGCCGTCGAGCAAGGAGGTCCCGTGATCCATCGCAGCCCCCTTCCAGACGTCGACCCGCCGAACCAGACGCTGACCGACTGCGTCCTCGGCGGGGTGGCCGCTCGGGCGGACAAGCGCGCCATCGTGGACGGGCCCAGTGGGCGAGCCCTGACCTACGGCGCCCTCGCGGCGGCGACACGGAAGGCGGCGAAGGGCCTGTCCCTTCGCGGCTTCGGCAAGGGCGACGTCTTTGCCTTCTACTGTCCCAACGTTCCCGAGTACGCGGTGGCCTTTCACGGGGTGGCTCGCCTCGGAGGGATCAACACCACCGTGAACCCCCTGTACACCCCCGACGAGCTCCGGCGTCAGCTGAACGACGCCGGGGCGCGGCTCATCCTCACCGTCCCACCCTTCCTCGACAGCGTGAGGAAGGGTGTCCAGGGCACGTCGGTGGAGGAGGTCTTCGTCCTGGGGGAGGCGGACGGGGCCACCCCCTTCCAGTCCCTCCTGGACAACGACGGCGACGCTCCGAAGGTCGAGATCGACCCCGCCGCGGACCTCGTCGTCCTCCCGTACTCGAGTGGGACGACGGGTCTCCAGAAGGGCGTCATGCTCACCCACCGCAACCTCGTGGCGAACATCGAGCAGACGCTGGCTGGCTCCGGGGGAGGCCTCGGAGGGGAGGACGTCGTCATGGGCGTGCTCCCCTTCTTCCACATCTACGGGATGGTCGTGGTCATGAGCCTCACGCTGCGCGTTGGGGCAACCGTGATCTCCATGCCGCGCTTCGACCTCGTGCAGTTCCTCCGGCTCGCGCAGGAGCACCGGGCCACCGGCGCCTACCTGGTCCCGCCCATCGTCCTCGCCCTGGCCAAGCACCCGGTGGTCGACGACTACGACCTTTCGTCGCTGCGCTGGATCATCTCCGGGGCAGCCCCCCTGGGGAGGGATCTGGCTCAGGCCGCCCGCTCGAGGCTCGGTTGCCTCGTCCTCCAGGGCTACGGATTGACCGAAACGAGCCCGGTCTCGCATCTGGTCCCCATGGAGGAGGAGCGGATCAAGGCCGGGTCGGTGGGCCCTCCGGTTCCGAGCACGGAGTGCCGGGTCGTGGACGTCCCCTCGGGCCAGGATGTGGAACCGGGTCGGGAGGGCGAGATCTGGATCCGTGGCCCCCAGGTGATGAAGGGGTACCTCAACAACCCCGAGGCCACCCGGGCCTGCCTGGATGCCGAGGGCTGGTTCCACACCGGCGACATCGGACGCGTCGACGAGGATGGCGACTTCTTCATCGTCGATCGCCTGAAGGAGCTCATCAAGTACAAGGGCATGCAGGTGGCTCCGGCCGAGCTGGAGGCGCTCCTCCTCACGCACCCGAAGATCGCCGACGCGGCCGTGGTCCCCCGGCCCGACGACGAGGCGGGGGAGATCCCCAAGGCCTTCGTCGTCCTCCTGGAGGACCTCTCGGCGGAGGCGATCATGCAGTTCGTGGCCGAGCGCGTGGCGCCCCACAAAAAGGTCCGCGCGGTTGAGTTCGTGGACCGGATCCCCAAGTCGCCCTCGGGCAAGATCCTCCGCCGGATCCTTCTGGAGTACGAGCGGCAGGGCTAGGCGCGGCAGGCCACGCGTGGACGGTGAGGGGACCGTCACCCGGGGATCCATCGGTGCTGATGTGGATCCGGTCCAGGTTTTGACATAGTCCAGATCATCGGGCAAGATCGAGAGTCATGTCGGAAGAATCCCCGCCAGGATCCGCCGACCTTCTCCGCCAGCACGGCGTCCAGGTCACCGCCCAGCGCCTGGCCGTCCTGCGGGCGGTGAGCAGCCGTCCGCATGGCACCGCCGACGAGGTGGCCGAGCTCGTGCGGTCCGAGATCGGCGCCATCTCGCGTCAGGCGGTCTACGACGCTCTCGGGATCCTGGTCGACAAGGGCCTTCTCCGTCGCATCCAGCCGGCCGGATCGTCGGCCCGCTACGAGCACCGGGTGGGTGACAACCACCATCACCTGGTGTGCCGCGTCTGCGGCTGGACCGTCGACGTGGACTGCGCGGTCGGCGCCGCCCCCTGCCTGGAAGCCGCCCACGACGCGGGGTTCGAGATCGCCGAGGCCGAGGTCATCTACTGGGGCCGCTGCCCCGGCTGCCGGGAGGCGGCCCCCGGCGACTGAGTTCGTGAACGAGAAGCCCGCACCATGGGCCAAAGAGGAGAGAGATGAGCAAAGAGGATCACGGCACGACCGTCACCAGCGACGAGCCGTCGGAGGCAAGGTGCCCGGTGATGCACACCGCCCACCAGGCCGTCGGGATCACGGCGAATCAGCACTGGTGGCCGAACCAGCTGAACCTGAGGATCCTGCGGCAGAACCCGCCCCAGGCCAACCCCATGGGTAAGGACTTCGACTACGCCGCGGAGTTTCAGAGCATCGACTTCGAGGCGCTGGCGAAGGACGTCGACGCCTTGATGACCCGGTCGCAGGACTGGTGGCCGGCCGACTACGGCCACTACGGACCGCTCTTCATTCGGATGACGTGGCACGCCGCCGGTACCTACCGCATCGCCGACGGCCGCGGTGGCGGCGGCTCGGGGGCGCAGCGCTTCGCGCCGCTCAACAGCTGGCCCGACAACGCCAACCTCGACAAGGCGCGCCGGCTCCTCTGGCCGATCAAGCAGAAGTACGGCCGGAAGCTCTCGTGGGCCGATCTGCTGATCTTCGCCGGCAACCGCGCCATCGAGACCATGGGGCTGAAGACCTTCGGGTTCGGCGGTGGCCGCGAGGACGTCTGGGCGCCCGAGGAGGACGTCTACTGGGGACCCGAGAGCACGTGGCTCGGCGACGAGCGCTACAGCGGGGACCGGGAGCTCGCCAATCCCCTCGGCGCGGTCCAGATGGGCCTGATCTACGTCAACCCGGAAGGACCCAACGGCAACCCCGACCCGAAGGCCGCGGCCCGGGACATCCGCGAGACGTTCAGCCGGATGGCGATGAACGACGAGGAGACGGTGGCGCTCATCGCCGGTGGCCACACCTTCGGCAAGACCCACGGCGCCGGCAACCCCGACACGTACGTCGGCCCGGAGCCCGAGGGCGCCCCCCTCGCCGAGCAGGGGCTCGGCTGGAAGAACAGCCTGGGGAGCGGCAAGGGCGACGACACCATCACCAGCGGTCTCGAAGGCGCCTGGACCCCCGATCCGATCCGGTGGGACAACGGGTACTTCGAGATGCTCTTCAAATACGAGTGGGAGCTGACGAAGAGCCCGGCGGGCGCGCACCAGTGGACGCCGAAGGACATCGAGGAGCAGGACCTCGCCCCCGACGCCCACGACCCGTCGAAGAAGGTCCCACCCATGATGGCCACCACCGACCTGTCGCTGAAGGTGGACCCGGTCTACGAGAAGATCTCCCGGCGCTTCTACGAGCACCCGGACGAGCTCGCCGACGCGTTCGCCCGGGCGTGGTTCAAGCTGCTGCACCGCGACATGGGCCCCGTCGCCCGCTACCTGGGCCCCTGGGTGCCCAGGGAGCAGCTGATCTGGCAGGATCCCGTCCCCGCGGTGGACCACGAGCTCGTCGACGACGCCGACATCGCGTCGCTCAAGAAGAAGATCCTCGACTCGGGCCTCTCCATCTCCCAGCTGGTCTCGACGGCCTGGGCCTCGGCGTCGACCTACCGCGACACCGACAAGCGCGGGGGCGCAAACGGGGCGCGCATCCGCCTGTCGCCCCAGGTCCAGTGGGACGTCAACGTCAGCTCCGGCGTGTCGCAGGTGGTCGAGTCCCTCGAGGGGATCCAGCAGGAGTTCAATGGCTCCCAGTCCGGCAAGAAGAAGGTGTCGCTGGCCGACCTGATCGTGCTCGGCGGCTGCGCGGCGGTGGAGGCGGCGGCCCGGGCGGCGGGCCACGAGGTGCAGGTCCCGTTCACGCCGGGGCGCACCGACGCCACCCAGGAGCAGACCGACCCCGAGTCCTTCGCCCCCCTCGAGCCCACCGCCGACGGGTTCCGCAACTACTTCCAGAAGGGCCACCTTCTGGCGCCGGAGCACGCGCTGATCGACAAGGCGTTCATGCTGAAGCTGTCGGCGCCGGAGATGACCGCCCTCGTCGGCGGGATGCGCGTCCTCGGCGCGAACGCCGGCCAGTCCCGCCACGGCGTCTTCACCGACCGGCCCGGGACGCTGACCAACGACTTCTTCGTCAACCTCCTCGACATGGCAACGGAGTGGACACCCACGTCGAAGGCCGAGGTGGAGTTCGAGGGCCGCGACCGGGCCACCGGGAAGGTCAAGTGGACGGGCACGCGGGTCGACCTGGTCTTCGGCTCGAACTCCGAGCTGCGGGCGTTGGCCGAGGTCTACGCCTGTGACGACGCCGGAGAGAAGCTCGTCAAGGACTTCGTGGCGGTGTGGGACAAGGTGATGAGCCTCGACCGCTTCGACGTTCGGTGAGTCGCTCCGAACCGGTCGCACACCTCGACGGACCGGCGCGGACCACCGGCACTGACGTGGCGTGGGTCCGCGCCGGCGAGCCGCGCGTAGAACGACGAGCTGTCTCCGGGTGCCCGCACTGCTCGAGTCGGCGTCACGGCCCTGGCACACGCGTTGCCACCTGGCCTGCCGGCGAGGCTCGGGAGGGGAGGTGCCACGGTGAGGAAGAAGATCTTCATCGCCCTGGACGGCTCGGAGGGCTCGATGAGTGCGGTCGAGCAGGTGAAGGACGTCACCCGCGGCAACCGTGACCTCGAGATCACGCTCTTCCACGTCTGCCTCGACCCGCCCAGCCTTCTGGAGCATTGGGGCTCGGAGGATCCCACCCGGGAACGTGAGCTGAGCTCGCTCGCCGCGTCCGCCCCCACGACGAGCCGGTCGCCGCTCGGGCGCCCATCGAGCGCCGCGGAGAGGGTACGAGGGACCGAAGTCGTGCCTGCCCGTCCCGTGAAGGGAAGGTGCGCGCCGGGACGGGGCGCGGCATTGGAGGACCGGCCCGGAAGGTGATGGCCAGCGCGAGCCAGGCCTCGGAGGAGATCGTCACCTCGATTCGCAGGGCCTGGGGAGGTTGACGAGGACGGAACGGTGCCCGGTGGGCGTGGACTGGATCGTCGAGGAGCTCCAGCACCGTCGCCGGCCGGACCTTGACACCCACAGGTGGCTCGGGCGACAGCCTTGCGGCACAGGCGCGCCGAGGCTGTGGGTGGGTCGGCTCGGCCGGGAGTCCGATTCGAGGCGCGACGCTCCATGACGTCGCGCCGTCGAGAACCTGTGAGTCGTCATTCCGAAGCCGGCGGTTGGGGCGGTGGGTGAGGAATCTGCGATGACGACGCCTCAGGATCAGATCCCTCGGGCGACGGCCGCACGACGCCGCGCTCGGGATGACACGTCTATGGCTTCAGCAGGCTCGCCTTCAGGTAGTCCCGGTTCATGCGGGCGATGACGTCGATCTTGATGCCCTTGGGGCAGACCGCCTCGCACTCCCCGTGGTTGGTGCAGTTGCCGAAGCCCTCGGCGTCCATGGCCGCCACCATCTTCCGGACCCGGGTCTGCCGCTCCGGCTGGCCCTGGGGGAGCAGGGAGAGCTGCGCCACCTTGGCCGCGGTGAAGAGCATGGCCGAGGCGTTGGGGCAGGCGGCCACGCAGGCCCCGCAGCCGATGCAGGCGGCGGCGTCCATGGCGAGGTCGGCGTTCCTCTTTGCGATGGGGATGGCGTTGCCGTCCGGGGCGCTGCCGGTGGGCATTGAGATGAAGCCGCCGGCGGCGATGATCCGGTCGAAGGCGCTG
>JAJDNS010000140.1 GCA_022340585.1 Acidobacteriota bacterium | reverse complement strand
CTCTGGCCCCGTGAGCACGACAGCGCGACGCCTGTTGGCCGCGGCCCTCCTGGTGGTGGCCTTCGCCGTCGCCCGCGCCCCCCTGCACCGAGCCACCTGGCCGCTTCCCGTTTCGAACGACGATGCGATCCTCCTCCTGATGGGGCGTCACCTGCTCCAGGGCGAGCTGGCGACGACCCTGTGGAACCAGCCCTACAACGGGGCGCTCGACGCGTACCTCCTCGCTCCCGCCCTCGCCGTCGGGTCTCACGCTCACCACGCCGTGTACCGGCTCTACGAGATCGTCTGCGCCCTTCTCCTGATTCTCCTGGTCGCCCTGCTCGCTCGCCAGGTGGGCGGGGGACGGGACGAGGGCGGCGCCCGCGCCGGCTGGGCCGCGGGACTCCTGGCCGCCTGGGGGACGCCCTACATGGCCCTCATGACCGCCACCGGCCCCCCGCCCAATTTCCTCATGCCGTTGATCACCGGCTTCCCGCTCCTCGTGGGGCTGCGGGCCCTGGATCGGGACGAGACCCCGGCGGCCCGGGGGACGCTCCTGGGAGTCGGCTTCGTCTGCGGACTCGCGGTGTGGAACTCCTCGCTCGCCATTCCCGCGTTCGTCGGGATGGCGGTAGGCCTCGCGGTGGCGGGTCTGCGTCCGCGGGCGTCCGCCGGCGCGTCCTTCGGAGCCGGGCTCCTGCTGGGGGCCAGCCCCCTGCTCGTCGCCCGGCTCGTGGGGGCGTCCGGGGCCCGCGTGGTCACCGCATCGAGCGCGGTCACCGCTCTCCGGCCCCGGTGGCTATGGGGTGAGGGGGTGGGAGATCTTGCCCACGCCCTCCGCGGACTCTCGGGCCTGCAGGTCCCCCTCGTCGTGGACGGCGCGGAGCGGGCGGAGCTCCCCGCGTTGCTCGTTGGCCTCCTGGCCGTCGGGCTGCTCCTCGCGCTCGGCGCCGGCTCCTGGGCGCGTCGCGCCCTCCCCCTGCTCGGCTGGGCGGGGGCCCTGGCCGGCGCCTTCTGGCTCTCGCGGCGCACCGGCCCGGACGAGCTCCGCTACCTCTACGGGCTGAACGCGCCGGCCCTCGCGCTGGCCGGCGTCGGGTTGGCCCGGGTCTGGCTCTGGCGTCGCGAGGCGGCGGTGGTCCTGGCCCTGGCCGTTCTCCTCCCCTGGGGCTGGGGAAGCCGGGTTCTCGCCAACCGCTGGAGCGACCCGGCGCACGCCGCGCGGGTGTGGCAGGTTCCGGACATCGGCGCCTCGCTCGCCGCCCTCGAGGGCGAGGGCGTCCGGAGCGCGTACGCGAGCCTCCAGTTCGCCGGGCGGATCACGCTCGAGTCCGACGGCGACGTTGTCGCGAGCCAGGCCTGGAACGAGCGAATCCCCGGAGACCCGTTGCGCTTCCGGGACGAGGTCGACCTGGACCCGGCACCGGCGTGGGCGCTGTCTCCCGTCCTGTCCCGTGGAATGCCGCGGGCGGGGGGCTTCCGCCGGCTGCTCCAGGCGATGGGCGGGACGTGGAAGGAGCAGGCCGCCGGGCCCCTGGTGCTCTTTCACGAGTTCCGTCCTCCCTACGACGAGGGGCGTCCGGTCCCGGTGGGGGAGATGGCGCTCGAGACCACGAGCGGCGATCGCATCGGGCCCGAGGTGCTCGACCGCGATCCCGCGACCGTCTGGACCGCGACCGAAGGGCTCGCCCCGGGACGCGGCCTCGTTCTCCGCGTGCGGCCCGCCCGACGTCTCTCCGCCCTGGCCCTTCTCGTGGACCTGGAGGCGTCCCCGCTCGCGGTGCCGTGGGTGGCGTCGGTCGCAGAAGGGGAGATCGTCGCCGAGGGCCCGCGCCGGGCCGGTCTTCAGTGGGTGGGTGGGGCCCCCCGGGCCGGCAAGCAGGCGCTTCTCGTGGTGACGCTCGCCGACCGCGAGGCGGGCGAGGTGCGCCTGGTCTTCCAGGGCCCGGGGCCGCCCCTCGCCATCGCCGAGGTATTCGCGTACGGGCCCGACGAGGCGGTGCGGCCGGACGCCGGCGGCGGGCCCGCCCGGGCCGCGTACACCGCGGTGCGCAGAGGGGAGTGGCACGAGGCCGCCCGGCTCTACGCCGAGGCGGTTCGCGCGGCTCCGGAGCGCGCGTCTCACCACGCGTCGTGGGCCCGGGCCCGACGGCGGGCGGCGGGCCGACGCTGGCTCGACGTCGAGAGCCTGGACGACGGCGGGCCCGATCTGGTCCTGCGCCGCTAGGGCAGGTCGGCGGCGGCTATGGTCAGGACCAGGTGATGCGGTAGCGGCAGACTGCGCCGCCCTTCGCGCGGCACTCCTCCTCGACGACGCGGGGGTCGCGGACTCCGCACATCTCCAGGGCCCGGCGGTACCAGCCCACCACCGTCGCGCAGTCGGGCGCGCTGAAGGTCTCCGCTTCGTGGGTGGTGAGCACCGCCTCCTTGTCCCCGACCTTCTCGAAGAAGGTCGCCTGACCTCCTCCCAGCTCCTCGACGATGGCCGCGTCGAGGTGGCGTCCCAGCTCGAACGGATACCACGACGATGCCAGGAGCGCTCCCAGGGCTTCCCGGTCCTGAGGCTCGAGGCGGGCCAGAACCCGCCCGCGGCCGCCGTCCGGAGCCATCTCGTCGACCATCGCCAACCGTGAGCGGAGCACGCTGCCCTTGATCTTGACCACCCGAGCCTCCCGGAGCGAAGCCGTCGGCGGCGACGGCGCGCTGCCGCGCGGATCCCAGCGGGACCGCACGTCGTCCTGCAAGGCCGGGACGCACGCCCCCGGAGGCGCGAGCCCCTTTCGTGGCCGAGGTGGAGCCGGTTGGGTCTACAATCGGGTCAACCGGCCTGTCCCCGCCATTCGGGAGCGCTCTCCCTCGGGAGTGCTGTGCGGACAGGGTCTGGCCACCAACGAGCGCCGGGCGACGGAAGCGGGGTGTGTTCGATGCGGCCCCATGACCAGTCCGACCCCGAGCTGCCGACCGGGACCCGACTCGGGCCCTACGTCGTGGAGCGCCTCGTGGGGGCCGGCGGAATGGGGCAGGTCTACCGGGCGCGAGACGAGCGCCTGGACCGGGCGGTGGCCATCAAGCTGCTTCCCGCGCGCTTCTCCGACGATCCCAATCGGCTGCGGCGCTTCGAGCAGGAGGCCCGGCTGGCCGGCTCCCTGAGCCACCCCAACATCCTCGGGATCTACGACGTCGGCCGCCACGGGAGCTCTCCGTTCATCGTGACCGAGCTGCTCGTGGGGCAGACGCTCCGCGACCGGCTGCGGGGCCGGTACCTGACTCCGGCCCGAGCGCTCGAGATCGCCCGGCAGCTCCTCGCCGGCCTCGCCGCCGCCCACGCCAAGGGGATCATCCATCGGGACCTGAAGCCCAGCAACGTTTTCCTGTGTGCCGACGGTCCGGTGAAGATCCTGGATTTCGGCGTCGCCAAGCTCGTCCTTCGAGACCCCCAGACCGGTGAGCCGATGACGGGCTGGACAACCGAGGCCCTCCCCGGCACGGTGGGGTACCTGGCTCCAGAGCAGGCTCACGGCCGTCGAATCGACCACCGGGTCGACATCTTCGCCTTCGGCTGCGTGCTCTACGAGATGCTCTCGGGCCGGAAGGCCTTCGCGGGCTCCACGCCGGCGGAGGTGCTCGTCGCCACGCTCTCCTCGGAGCCCCCGGAGCTCGACCGGGTGGCCTCGGACGTCCCTCATTCCCTCGCCCGGGTCGCCCACTGCTGCCTCGAGAAGGAGCCCGACGACCGCTACAGCACCGTCCACGACCTGCGCCTGGCCCTGGACGCGGCGGAAGAGCAGCTGGCCCGGCCCCGGTGGCTGCGGCGGAAACGCTTCCGGAGGCTCTCGGTTCGCGCAGCGGGGCTGGTCGGGGCGGTCGTGGTGGCCGCCCTCGCCGTCAACGGGGTCGTCGGCCGGCTCCGGTCGAGCTCCCTGCCCGCGTTCGAGCCCCGCCCGGTCACCTCCGGCGCCGGGCTCGAGGAGCACCCCGCCCTCTCGCCGGACGGGGGCTTCATCGCCTACGCCGCCACCGAGGCGGGGAACACCGACATCTGGCTCACCGATGTCCGGGGTGGGATTCCCCTGAGGCTCACCACCCACGAGGCTCTGGATGATCTCCCCGCCTGGTTCCCCGACGGGAGCTCCCTCCTCTTCGTCTCCGACCGCGGAGGCGGCACCGGCGTCTGGAGGGTCCCCCGTCTCGGAGGCGAGCCCACGTCCCTGCTGCCGAACGCGGGTGACCCCGCGGTCTCCCCGGACGGAACTCGTCTCGCCTTCACGCAGCCGGACGCCACCGGCTACCGAAGGGTCCTCGTCGCTCCCCTGGACGATCTGCAGACCGCCCGCGTTCTCAGCGCGCGGGAGCACGGGCTCTGGGACCACGAGCGGCCGGTGTGGTCGCCCGACGGGAGGACGATCTGCTACCACGCCCAGAACCACCTGTGGCTCGTGGACGCCAATGGCGGCACCCCGCGTCGCCTCGCGACGGGGGGAGAGGCCGACGTGCAGCCGGCCTGGTCACCCGACGGCCACTTCCTCTACTTCAGCTCGATCCGCAACGGGATCCGGGCGATCTGGCGACAGCCGGTGCGAGGTGGCGTGGCCGAACGGCTGACCATGGGACCGGAGGAGAAGTGGCCGAGCGTCGCGGGGGACGGCCGGCGGCTCGCCTACGCCACGCTCTCCGAGCGCCGCAGCCTGGCGGTGATCGACACGACGACGGCCCACCGTGTCGAGTTCGAGCAGACCCCCTTCATCGGCCTCCCGGCTGTCGCTCCGGACGGAAGCGCCGTGGTCTTCGTCTCCGACCGCGACAACGCCGTCGACCTGTGGCGTCTGCCCCTCGGGGACGGGGGGCCGGTCGGCGAGCCCCGAAGGCTCACCGATCAGCCGGGCCGGGTCTCGTGGCCGAACTTCTCCGTCGACGGCCGCTGGATCGCCTACTACCGCGTGGTCGACGGGCAGCGCGACATCTGGACGGTGCCGGCGGCCGGGGGAGCCAGCCGGCAGTTCACCGACGATCAGGCGCTGGACGTGTCCCCGGTCTGGTCGCCCGACGGCTCCGAGCTGGCGTTCCTCTCCGACCGCGGGGGCTCCGAGCAGATATGGGTGGCCGCCGTGCGCGAGGGCCAGCGGACGGGCGAGGCCCGGCCGCTCACGGACAGCGCGACATCGGTGCACGGATTCACCTGGTCTCCCGACGGCACCGAGGTGGCCTACGTGGCGCCGGTCGAGGGTGTGAACGAGGTGTGGCTGCAGGCGCTGGACGGGGAAAGGGAAGCCCGTCCGCTCACCACCGGGGCCGGGGCCCTCGACCTGCGGTGGCCGCACGACGGGGGCGGTCTCGTCGTTCAGGGCCTTTGGGGGCGCTCTGTTCCCTCCCTCCGCACCGTCGATCCCGCGACCGGGCAGGCCACGCCGCTCGCCCTCGAGGTGGCCGAGGGACCGACTTCGGAGATCGCCGACTTCGACGTGTCACCCGGCGGACGGTGGCTGGCCGTGGTCGAGGTGGACCGCCGCGGCGACGTGTGGTTGCTCGAGGCGTCGAAGGGCTCGTTCTAGCCCAGGCGATCGCGCCGAAGGGTGAGCCCGCCGTCCACCGTGATCACCTGCCCGGTGACGTAGGCGTCGGGCTCGAGGAGCAGACGCACCACCCGCGCCACGTCCTCGGGCCGGCCAAAGCGCGGGACGACACCCCGGTCCACGTAGGGATCGTACTTCCCTCCGTCGATCGAGGCCCGGGCCATGCCCACCACCGTCGCCCCCGGCGCCACGACGTTCACCCGGACGTCGGCCGTGCCACCGTACTCCTTGGCGAGGATCCGGGCGGCGTGGACGAGGGCCGACTTCGGCGCGGCGTAGGCGAGGCTGCCCTCGAAGGGGTAGACGCCCTGCATGCTCGAGACGAGCACGATCGAGCCCCGGGTTCCGCGCCGGGTCATCTCCTCGGCGGCGGCCCGGGCGAGGAGCACCGGGGCCTCGAAGTTGGCGGAGAACGAGGCGTGGAGGGCGGGCCCGTCGATGCTGTCTCCCTTGACCCGTGCGGGGTCGCCGGTGAGGGCCACGACCCCGTAGAAGTCGCCCTTCACGTCGAGCGCCGCCTGGAGATAGCGTTGGCGCACGCTCGGGTCCTCCACGTCGCCCTCGACGAGGTGGACGAGCCCGCCGTAGAGATCCTGGAGCTTCTGCTGGAAGGCGAGGGCGTTGCCCTTGTTGGACCGGTAGCCCACCACCGGGATCGCCCCGTCCTGGAGGAGGAGGGCCGAGATGGCCGCTCCGAGCCCGCCGGCCCCGCCGACCACGAGGACGACGCGGCCGGCGAGGGACTTGCGGTTGAAGTCGTAGCGGTACTCCGCGTAGCGGCGGGCCTGGTCCGGATCGAGGTGGCGGGAAGGCATGTTCAGCCCCTGAACAGGCCGCGCAGGCCGTCGACGTCGACGCCGACGAGAGAGTCCACCACGCGGTGTGCGGCCTGGAGCTTCTCCGCGGGGTAGCTGTGGGCGACGCCCACGACGGTCATTCCGGCCGCGAGGGCGGAGGCGATGCCCGGCATCGTGTCCTCGAGGGCGAGACACTCGGCCGGCGCGAGCCCGTTGCCGGGCCCGGACAGGCGGCGGATGGCCTCCTGATAGGGTGCCGGGTCGGGCTTGGTGCGGGGGACGTCCTCGGCTCCCACGATGGTCTCGAAGGCCTCGCGGAGCCCCACGCCTCGGAGGATCGCGTCCACCTCCTCGCCGCGTGCCCCCGAGGCGATGGCCAGGGGGACCTCGTCCGCGAGCGTCCGGACCAGCTCCACCGCTCCGGGGAACACCTGGATCTCCGGGATCAGCTCCTTGAAGCGGGCGACCATGTGGGCGGCCAGGCGCTCCACCCGCTCCGGGGTCACCGCCTCGCCGTGGCGCTCGAGGGCCCGGCGGATCGCCCCCCGGTTGTCGAACGCCAGGTAGGAGCCCCAGTACTCCTCCTCGGTGATTCGTACCTCCTCGGTGAGGAGGGCGTCGTGCAGCGCCCGGTAGTGGAGGGGCTCGCTGTTGACGATCACACCGTCGAAGTCGAAGACCACCGCCCGCAGGGCCATGGGGCTACTTGTGCGTGAGGGAGGCGAGAAGCCCATCAAAGGCCGGCTCGGCCGCGTCGACGGTGGCCTTCGGCCCGGTGAGCTTGAAGAACACGTTCCCCTCGGGGCCCTCCACGATGGCGCCCAGGAGCCGATACCCGGGTTTCTCCCCCTGCGACTGCATCATGCCCCCTCCCGGGTTCAGGTAGGTGCCCTCCACGTCGACGCGGGTGACGGGCATGCCGGCCACCGTTCGTCGCCCGCGCTTCGGCGTGGGCTTCTCCTTGAACTGGCCGGCCCAGCGCTGGACGTTCGCGTCCAACTCGCCCCCCTGACCCCGGCCGAAGTAGAAGACCGCGCACTCGCCCGCCTCGACGCCCTTCGAGGCGGGGACCTCGTAGGTGGCGACCCGCATGGGCCTGCCCTGGCCCCGGGTCCACGAGCTCGGGACCGTCCACGTGATCCCCCCGGTGGTCGCGGGCTCGCCCGGCGCCAGTCCACCGGAGGGCGGCTCGACCTGACCGTGGGACGGGAGGGGCGCCTGGGCGAAGGTCGTCCCCTCCACCGACAGCAGTAGACCGGTCAGGACAGAGACGACGAGTCGGGCGATGGTCATCGAAAGGCCTCCTGGCTCGGGGAGTGGCCCCCGCGGGCGGGGCCAAAGACCCCATTCTACCGGAGCTCTCCCGGCTGTGGTCCGCGCTATCATGATTGACGCGGCCTCATGCTCTGCCCCTCGTGCCAGACCGACAACGACGCCTCGGCGCAGCTCTGCTTCGCCTGCGGGACGCCCCTCGAGCCCGGCCTCGCCGGCCTCCGCACCGGGGCCCTGTTCGCGTCCCGCTTCGAGATCCTCGGGATCCTCGGGCGCGGGGGCATGGGGATGGTCTACCGGGCCTTCGACCGGGAGCTCAAGGAGACGGTCGCCATCAAGGTCCTGCGTCCCGACGTGGCGCGCCAGTCCGGCCGGATCGAGCGGCGCTTCCGCTCGGAGATCCGCCTCGCCCGCCGGGTCCGCCACCGCAACGTCTGCTCGGTCTACGGAGACGGCGAGGACCACGGGCTTCTCTACATCTGCATGGAGCTCATCGAGGGCGAGAACCTGGCTCGGGCGGCCCGCCGGGCGAGCGGCCTCACCGAGCGCGATGCCTGGGACGTGACCCTCCAGGTGGCGGACGGGCTGCGGGCGATCCACCAGGCCGGGGTCGTGCACCGCGACCTGAAGACCGCGAACCTGATGCGCGACCGCGGTCGGGTCGTTCGGGTGATGGACTTCGGCATTGCCAAGCACCACGTGGGGGCCACCGGAGGGCACACCGTCACCGCCACCGGCAGCCTGATGGGCACGCCCGAGTACATGAGCCCGGAGCAGCTGCGGGGCGAGCCGGTCGACTTCCGTAGCGACCTCTACTCCTTCGGGATCGTGATCCACGAGCTGTTCACGGGCCTGCTGCCGTTCCGGGGAGACAGCCCCGTCGTCACCATCCTTCGCCAGATCCAGGACGAGCCCCGGCTGGACGTGCCCGGCCTCCCTCTCGCCCTGCGCCCGGTCCTGCGCCGTGTTCTCGCCAAGGATCCTGCCCGCCGCTTCGCGACGGCCGACGAGATGCGGGCCGCCCTGCGTGCCGCCCACGCCGTGGACTCCCCGGGCGCCGGTCCGGGGGCCCGCCCGCGATCGGGACCGCGTCCCGCCGACGAGACGCGCCCCCTGGAGCCGGCGCCCCCGCCGCCGGAGCCGGCGCCCGTCCTCCGGATCGCCGCCGGACTCCTGGCCGTCAGCGCTCTCGGCGTTCACCTCCTGGGTGCCGGGGGAGTGGCAGGCGCCGACAGCGTTCTGCCCGCCCCCGAGCCCATCGGCTCCGGCGACGTCCTCCTCGCTGTTCCTTCCCCGGAGCCTCCTCCTCCACCGGCGGCCCCCCGACGGGTGGCCCGCTCCCGTCCCGCCCCCGCGCCGACGCCGGTGGCGACCCCCACTCCGGTCCCGTCCGCGCCCGCGGTGGCGGAGCCGGTCCTGGTGCTGGCGCCCACCCGGCCCGAGATCGCCGTCGAGCCCCACCGGATCTACGAGGAGGACGAGGTCGACGTCCGACCCCGGCGGATCCGCGGTCGGAACGCCCCCTACCCCGACTGGGGGCCCGAGCTCTCCCGGGGGCAGCGCGCCTCCATCACCGCGAGCTTCGTGGTGAACGAGGAGGGCGACGTGACCGACATCCTGGTCGAGAAGGGCGGGGGAGCGCTCGAGGCGGTGCTGGTCGACATCAGCCGATGGAAGTACGAGCCGGGCCTGAAGGACGGCATCCCGGTCAAGGTGCGGGTCAGGATGAGGCACACCTTCATCGGGGGCTGATCACTTGTCATCCCGAGGAGCTCCATCCGTTGAACGTGCGACGAGGGATCTGCTGCCCGAACGGTACACCATCAGATTCCTCGCCCGCCGTCCCAGCCGCCGGGCTCAGAATGACAGCAGGAGGTCCCAGTGAAGTCCGAGACCGTTCACCTCACCCTCAACGTTCCCGCCCGCATGGACTTCGTCAACATCACCGGCGAGGTCGAGAAGGCCGTCCACAAGAGCGGCGTTCGCGAGGGCCTGTGCCTGGTCAACGCCATGCACATCACCGCGTCGGTGTTCATCAACGACGACGAGCCGGGCCTGCACGAGGACTACAAGCGCTGGCTCGAGAAGCTGGCCCCGTTCGACGCCAGCCCCGAGCGCTACCACCACAACCGCACCGGCGAGGACAACGGTGACGCCCACCACAAGCGCCAGGTCATGGGTCGCGAGGTGGTGGTGGCGGTGACCGACGGCAAGCTCGACTTCGGGCCCTGGGAGCAGATCTTCTACGGGGAGTTCGACGGCCGGCGCCCCAAGCGCATCCTGATCAAGGTGATCGGGGACTGACTTCGCCCGGCCTTCGGGACGGCCGGGAGAACGGCGGTGGGGTGACGATCTCCTCGCTCTCGGGCAGCAGCTTCAGGAGCTCTTCCACCCCGCGCTCGAGCTGGGGGTCCCGGCCCTCGGCGGCCGAACGGGCGTCGATCAGGACCTCGATGTCCGGAGGAATGCCCTCGTTCTCTCCGATCCAGCGTCCGCCGATCGGGTCGAAGACCGCGTTGTCGGGCGCGGTCAGAGCGCCGCCGTCCACCAGGGGGTAGTGGACCGAGGACTTGACGAGGCCGCCCCAGGTGCGGGTGCCGATGAGCGGACCGGCCTCCTGTTGTCGGAAGACCCAGGGGAAGAAGTCGCCCCCGGAGCCCGCGTAGAAGTTGGTCAGCAGCACCTTGGGGCCGAGGATGCCCGCCGGCAGTCGGAACGGGGTGCCGTCAGGGACCTCGTTCGTGATCGCGGCGCGCAGTCGCCGGGTCATCAGGTCGACCATGTAGTCGTCGAGCAGGCCGCCGCCGTTGAAGCGCTCGTCGATGACCGCACCCCGTCGATCCTGCTGCGCGAAGAAATAGCGGTCGAACGAGACGACGCCGGCGTTGCTGGTGTTCGGCACCCAGACGTAGGCCAGCCGGCCGTCC
The DNA here is from genome assembly GCA_022340585.1 of Acidobacteriota bacterium. Classification (GTDB taxonomy): domain Bacteria; phylum Acidobacteriota; class Vicinamibacteria; order Fen-336; family Fen-336; genus JAJDNS01. The sequence goes on along the minus strand of JAJDNS010000140.1, from coordinate 2,343 downwards.
GAGAGCTCGTCGACCCGTCGTCGGTTGTCCTCGACCCAGGCGCGCTGCCGGAGCGCGCCCTCGTCGTCGATGGGGACCACGGTGACGTTCCAGGCGCCCTCGGGCGACGGGGCGTCGTTCAGTCGCAACACCGTCTGCCTTCCCGCGGTGCCGTCGAGGAGGCGGTAGGGGTCCTCCTCCGCGGTCAGCTCCACTCCGCCTATGCCCAGCAGGTAGTTCCCCTCTTCGACCTTCAGGCCGGGCTGGTCCAGGGGAGCCGAGAGGTTGGGGTTCCAGCTCTCGAAGGTGAAGATCCGCCCGATCTTCCAGCGTCCCTGGTCGGCGACGAGGTCGGCGCCCAGCACGCCGACGACGGGCTTCTCGACCTCGGGCATGTCCCCACCGAAGACGAAGCTATGCCCCACGGACATCTCACCGCTGGTCCGGTCCATCAAGGTGTTGAGGTCCGCCCGATGGCGCACCCAGGGCACGAGGGGGGCGTAGCGTCGGTAGACGGCGTCCCAGTCGTTCCCGTGCATGCCCGGGTCGTAGAAGAAGTCTCGCATGTACCGCCAGGACTCGTCGAAGATCTGCCGCCACTCGGCCCCTCGGTCGAGGCGCATGCGCAGGGACACGTGGAGAGCCTCGTCGTCTCCCTTCTCCGGTGGGCCCTCGCCATTGCCCCCGGGCCCATCGGTGCCGACGATGGTCCACCCGTCCTCGGTCCGGTACAACAACTTCTTGCCATCCATCGAAACGGACACCTGGCGGGCGCCCCGGGCGAAGACCTCGGCCTCGCGCTCCTCGAGGGAGAACCGGTGCAGCACCATCCCGGGACCGTCGGGCATCGCCTCGCCGACGAAGACCGTCCCCCGGGGACCGGCCACCAGCGTGCGGTAGCGGGCCACGGCCATGGGCACCGCGATCACCCGTCGTTCGATCCCGTCGACGTCGATCCGGACCTCCACCGCCTCCTCTTCCTCGTCGCCCCCCTCTTCCTCGTCGCCCGCGTCGGACGTGCCCTCGCCCTCCTCGTCGTCTGCGGACGCCCCCTCCTCGTCGCTCTCCGGCTCGAAGGGGGTGGGCTCCTCGGCCCGCAGCACCGCCACGTAGACACCGTACTCGGGGTCGCCCCGCATGGTGGAGGTGTTCGCCCAGCCCGAGTCGAGAGCGACGTCGGTGCTGGCCAGGAAGTAGAGATGCTGCCCGTCGCGGTCCCACGCCGGGGCCGCCGCGTCGGCCATGGCGTCGGTCAGCGCCGTGACCGAGCCGGTGTCGCGGGACCAGACCATGACGCGGCGCAGGGAGTTCGAGTGGGTCTTCGCGTAGGCCAGCCAACGAGAGTCCGGCGACCAGACCAGCCCCATCCGGCCGCGCTCGACGTTGACACCGCCGACGTCCAGGGTCCGGATGGCACCGGACTCCAGATCGACGAGGCGCAGGCGCACGTCGTCGTCGAAGAACGCGATCTGGCTCCCGTCGGGCGACCAGGCGGGCTCCCAGGCCATCTTCGACTCCCCGATGGACAGTCGGCGCGGCTCTTCGAGGCCATCCTGCGACCCGACGAGAAGCTCGTATCCCTGGCCCGAGTCCGAGAACCACGCGATCTCCGCCCCGTCGGGCGACCAGACGGGGGCCCGGTCGGCGGCCCCCGAGCTGCGGGTGAGGTTGCGCGGATCGCCCTTCTGCGCCGGCACGGTGAAGATCTCGCCCCGGGCTTCGAACAGCGCGCGCCTTCCGGTGGGTGAGAGCGAGGCGGAGGTGGCGCGATCGCTCACGTCCTCCCACCTCGGCTCGGCCCAGGGGAAGTCGCCGCGGACGGTGATCTCCAGCTTCTTCCGGTCGCCGGTCCGGGGATCGAGAAGGTGAACGAAGCCGTCCTGCTCGATCGCCAGCGTCCCGCCGTGACCGTCGAGTGACTTGACGTCGACGTCGGTGAAGTGGGTGATCTGCCGCAGAGCCCCCGTGGCCGGGTCGTAGGACCAGACGTTGGTGGCCCAGTCCCGGTCGGAGAGGAAGTAGATCGCACCGTCCAGCCACACCGGGCTGACATCGGTCGTGCGGTCGTTGGGAAGGCGCGTCTCCCCGAGGTCGCTCAGGTCGAGGAGGGTCAACGGCGTGTTCTGGCCCCCGCGGTATCCGCGCCACTCCACGTCCCAGCGAGCGACCCGCTCCACGACCAGACGCTCGCCGTCCGGGGCGAAGGAGCCGTCGAAGCCGAAAGGCGCGGGCACCCGCTCGGAGGGGCCTCCGTCGGGTGACACCGTCCACAGCCGGGAGTACCCGGCGGGGGCGGTCTCACGGTCCGTCGCGTAGAGCACGCGGTCTCCGCTGGGGCTCCAGCCCCGGGCCCAGGCCGCCCGT
>JAJDNS010000136.1 GCA_022340585.1 Acidobacteriota bacterium | reverse complement strand
CCGGCTGGGATCTGACCCCCGACGGCAAGTGGCAGATCGTCGGTCAGGCTCGGGGGCCGTTCGACGAGTTCGGTGACCTCGAGAACAACTACCAGATCTGGGGCGGCATCCGCTTCCGCCCGAATAGCTGGAAGTAGTCGTACCCGCGTGCGGCCCTCCCCGTCCCTCGGAGGGAGGCGGGGAGGGCCGCACGCGCGGTCTTGTCGGTCGTGGAACCAGAGTTCCCCGCTGGCAAGGCGTCGTCCCGGAGCGGGCCTGGAGCACGGCCCGTCAGTTGGGAGAAGGCGGGGTCAGTGCTCCGTGGCCCGCGAGGGCTCGACCCGCCGCTTCGAAGAGATGAAGGGAAAACGCCATGGAATGGCTGGTGACGATCGTCGTCGGCGGGATCATCGGGTGGCTGGGCAGCCTGGCCATGAAGACCGACGCCCAGATGGGGATTCTCGCCAACGTCGTGGTGGGTATCATCGGCTCCAGCCTCGGCTTCTGGCTGGCCGGGGTGCTCGGCCTCGCGGCCTCCGGGCCCGTGCTCCGCTGGGTGGTCGCGGTGGTCGGAGCCGCAGTGCTCATTGGCCTCCTGAAGGTGCTCGGCATCTTCAAGTAGGGGCGGGGCGGGGCCAGAGACCCCGCTTCACGGGTCAGGGAACGACGAACGCCCGAGAGAACAGGGCGAAGGAGGGTGTATGTCCGTCGCCAAGGTCACCGAGATCATCGCCTCGTCGCCGAAGAGCTTCGAGGACGCCGTCGCCAAGGGCGTCAAGCGTGCCAACAAGACGCTCTCCGGGGTGCGGGGCGCGTGGATCGCCGAGCAGCAGGTGAAGGTCGAGGATGGAGACATCAAGGAGTACCGCGTGACGATGCGGGTGACCTTCGTCCTCAAGGACTGAGAACACCGGGACCGCCCGCAAGCCTTCGCTGCTGAGGCTCGGGCGCAGCGCCCGGCTCCGGGCGTGGCGCCGCCTGGTCGCGAGCACGGGCGAAGGCAGCGATGGCAAGAATATCGCGACGGAGGCGGGGTTTCGATGCCGCCCTCGTGGCTCCGCGGGGGTACGATCGGCCGGGCGCCCCGCCGGCGCGGCCACAACACGCCGGGGGTCACCTCTCCACATCAGCTCATGCGCACATGGATCGTCGCCATCCTCGTCGCCGTCGGAGTGCCAGCGGTGGCCCGGGGGACGGAGCCCTCGGCTTCGGACTCGTGGGTTTTCAGCGCGACCTTCGGGGCGGGGGGGGCCGGCGGGGGCTACGGCTCCTTCCTCGAGAAGCCCCTCCTCCTCGATCTGAACGCCTCGAGGGGGCGGGCCTGGCGCTTTGGGGCCGGCGTCCAGTTCGGGTCCCTGTCCATGAAGTCTCCGTACCAGGACGAGCTCGAGTGGGGCCACTTCGAGACGTACCTCCTCGGGGGACGGGTCTTCCGTTCCGGACAGTCCATCCGACCCTACCTACAGCTCCGGGCGGGTCTGGCCCGCAGCCATCCCCGCTCCGAGCTCTTCATCACCGAGTCCATCAACCCCGGCGACATCCCCACCCTGACGAAGGCGGTCAACGGGTTCGGCATCACCCTGCAGTCGGGGTTCGAGCTGGCGCTCAGCCCGGGCCTGGCCCTCGACGTGGGCGGCTTCTGGAACGCCTACCGGACCGAAGACTATGACCTCTCTCCCGTCGGCCTGGGCCCGGTGGGCGACGGGACGGAGTGGGGGCTGAAGGCCGGGCTCGCCTGGCGGCCCCTTGCGGGAACGTCGGCGTCCGAGCAGGAGCACGACGCCTGGGGCGCCCCCCGCAGCTGGGGTCGGGCGAGCGCCACGCTCCTGGGGATCAACTACGTGGTGGCGATGTTCACCGAGTACACACGCAACCGCGAGTTCACCCAGATCAGCCCGCGGAGCTTCTGGGAAAACCTCGAGCGAGGCTTCGAGCAGGACGACGACACCTTCAAGACCAACCAGCTGGCCCATCCCTGGAACGGCGGGGTCTACTTCAACTCCGGCCGCGCCAACGGCCTGGACTTCTGGAGCTCCTCGAGCCTGGCCCTGGCCGGGTCCTTCATGTGGGAGTGCTGCGGCGAGACCCACCCCATGTCCGCCAACGACATGGTCAATACCGCGGTGGGCGGCGTCACCCTCGGCGAGACGCTCTACCGTCTCTCGTCGCTGGTCCTCGACAACCAGGCCACGGGCGCGAGCCGCGTGGCCAGGGAGACGGCGGCCGCCTTCCTGAACCCCACCCGTGAAGGCCTGCGGGTGTTCTCGAGCCGGGCCTGGAGGCAGGGTCCGAACCCGGAAAGCCCCTACGACAAGCGCCCTCCGGACCTCGGTCTCCGCTTCATGACCGGGGCCCGGGCCATCGGCGAGGGCGACTCCTTCTCCGACAGCCGCGAGACCACGGGCTTCCTCGCCGTCGACCTCGACTTCGGCAGCGCCTGGGACAACACCCGGCGCCGCCCCTTCGACCGCTTCGACCTGGCCTCGGAGTGGAACTTCCAGGACCAGCTGGGACGGCTGCAGATCAGCGGCGACCTCTGGTCGAAGGCCTCGGGCAGTGGCGGCCGTCCCCGCCACGCCCTCGCGCTCACCCAGTACTACGACTACGTGGACAACGAGGCCTACAAGTACGGAGGCCAGTCCGTGGGCGGGACGTGGTTCTTCCGCACCAACCCCGCCTCGACGACGGTCCTGGAGACGAGACTGGACGCCTACGGGGTGATCATCGGAGCCATCAACGCCGACTTCGAGCTGACCCGGGACTTGGGACAGGCGGACCTCCGCCGTAACGAATACGGGCCTGGCTTCGGCGCCGGGTTCGGCCTGCGCCTCCTGAGGTCGGGCCGGGCTCTCCTGTCCGCGCGGTACCGGTTCAACTTCATTCACGCGTCGAGCTCAGTGTTCGAGGCCGGCGAGCCCGGCCTGGAGTCGGCCGCCGATCACTCGATCCACGAGGGCTGGCTGCGGCTCGTGGTCCCGGTCGCCTCCGGTCTCGGCCTCGGGGTCGACGGGACGGTGTTCCTTCGGAACAGCCGCTACTCGTCGCCCCTGGTGGAGGACTCGGAACGGTGGGACCCGCAGCTGCGGGTCTTCCTGGCGTGGACCGGTGGTGGCCCCCGCGGTGACCGCAGGGACCAGTGAGATCGCGCCCCCTGGAACGACGCATTCGAGGCCAGGGCTCCAATACGGGGCCCCTCGAACAACCGGCGGAACAGAACTGGAGGTGGACCTTGTCGAGAAAGATCAAGAGAGAGGTGTTGAACGCTGCACGGGCCCTGCCGCTGGCCGTCGGCGCCCTCGCCCTCGCGGCGGGAGCGTGCGGCCCCAGCCCGGACTCCGGGGCCGGAGGGGGAGCCGGTGCCGGATCACCGGCCCCCCGGACGTCGGGCTCCCACACCCCGGCGCCGTTCGAGGCGCCCCCAACCTTGCAGGCCAGCGACCTGGCCCCGGCCGCTCTCCTCAAGGGCCCCAAGCACGAGCTGGGAGCGACGGTGCAGGGCGACGGGTTCATGACCACCTGGACCGTGAAGTCGGAGTTCGGGACGTGGGAGGCCTTCGACCGGGAGACCGTCGAGGTCCGAGTGAGGGAGGTGTACTCCCTCGACAAGCTCGACGACGTCAGCAAGGGGGAGATCTTCGCCAAGGCCTTCGCCCAGGCGGCTGGGGAGAAGGCCGAGGCGATCAAGCACGTGATCGACGACCCGGTGGGCACCGTGAAGGCCATTCCCGGCAGCGTCGCCCGCTTCGCCAAAGGGGTCGGGCGGGTCACCAAGAAGGGGATCGACAAGGTGACGGCAGACAAGGAGGGTCCCGACGACCGGACGACCGAGGAGAAGGCCGCGGACGCCGCCGGGGCGGCCGCCAGCTCCACCGAGAGCGCTCTCATCGGGGGCAAGCGCCGGGAGTGGGCGGAGAAGGTGGGGGCCGACCCCTACACCACCAACCCGCCCCTGAAGGACAAGCTGGACGACGTGGGCTGGGCGGCCTACGCCGGCGGGTTCGCCCTGAACGTCGCGGTCCCGTCGATCCCGGGCCTGGGCCTGGTGACGACCACCGACCGGCTGATCTACGACATGCCTCCGGGCGAGCTCGAGAAGAGGAACCTCGACAAGCTGGAGGCGGCGGGGGTGGGAGACGAGGCCCGTCAGGAGCTCATCCTCAACAGCAACTTCACCCTGACGCTCCAGACGGGGCTGGCGGAGGCGATCGCTGCGCTGGGGGAGGCCGAGGGCAAGACCGAGATCGTGGCCCTCGCGGCCGGGGCCCGGACCGAGGGCGACGCCTGGTACGCTCGCCGGTGCGTCCAGCTGCTCGCGGCGGGGGCCAAGGAGGTCGGGGGTTGGACCTCGCTCCACGCCACCGAGAACGAGGTCGAGGCGGTGGCCGCCGACGGACGGGTGGTGATGCCCTGGGCCGTGGACTACATGACCTGGAACGAGGAAGCCATCCCCGCGGCCTCGCCCCGCTTCGAGGGTGCGGAGAGCCGCGAGATCTGGATCTCGGGGATCGCCACGGACCTGGCGAAGACCGAGCTCGCCGCCCTGGGCTTCGAGGTGCGGGAGAACATGCCGCTCAAGTAACAGGACCGGGGCGGGCGCCTCGGCCTCGCTGCCCTGCCGAGGCGCTCGTCCGCTCCCGGCCGGCCACTCGGAGCGCTGCCCGCCCCGGTCAGTCACGAAGGAGTGAGCGGACCTGGGAGGGGGTCAGCTCGACGGTGGGCGCGAAGCGGTCGGTCGCCACGTAGTCGAGGAGGCTGCGGCGCAGCTGGCGGGCCACGACGTTCTCCTCGAGTCCGGTCATCAGGTCGATGCTCGTGACGAGGAGGCGTCCCTCCCCCACCTTCGCCTCGAGGACGAGACCCAACCGCCGGTTGGTGAACCAGTCGTCGATCACCTGAACAGTGGGACGGAGCCCCGGAGGCAGGTCGTCCAGGACCATCGCCGCGGCCCGGGTCACCAGGTACCACCACTGCCAGTTGCTGTGGTCATCCGTCGGGAAGGCGTCGAAGGCCGAATGCTCCGGGTCGCACAGGATGCCCAGGGTGTGGGGTGCCTGCCCGCCCGTCCAGGCGGTGTTCCAGAAGATGCTCGAGAAGCCCAGGACGACCGGTCGGGACTCGTCCCCTCGGACCCGCGCGGGGGCGGCCTGGAGGAGGACCCGGCCCCCGCTCTGCGAGGCAGCAATCGCTTCATCGACGTCATCGGCAAGCGTCACACCGCCCGGGACATCGTCGCTCACGTCCGTGGGGTACACCCACACGTCCCAGTCGTTCTCGAAGGGGGTCCCCACGAGGCCGACGACGAGGCGGTAGCGCGCGGGCGCGGCGAGGTCGGCCAGGGCGACGCGGATGCGGCCCAGTGAGGTCCCGTTGCCCACGGGAAGGGCACGAGGCCCCAGCTCCCCCGAGGCCACGGCCTTCCCGTCTCTCCCGACGAGACGCCAGGCCGCCTTCGCGTCGGGGATCGGGCCGGGCCCGAAGTGAGAGACCTCGAGGTCGGCCTCGAGCGCCTCGTCCGTGGTGAAGACACGCTTGTCGAGACGAGCCAGGGGCACGGTGCGGTTGCAGAAGCGACGGAACTCTTCCGGGGTGACGTAGCCCTTCTCCTCCCAGAAGGGGTCGAGAATCCCCACGAGAGCGGTGCCTTGCCCCGGGAAATCGTGGAGTTGCAGGATCTGGAAGCCCCCCATCCCCGGGGTGCGCAGGGCCGCCTCGATCTCCTCCTTGTAGAGAAGCGCCTGGAGCTTGCCCGAGGCGCGCACGAAATCCTCGGCCTGGTCCAGCATTCCGCTTGCCGCGAGGGTCTCCCGGAAGATCTCGAAGTTCCGGGGCTTCAGGTATCCGGTGTACTTCGGCATCTCCGCGAAACGGGGATAGACGCACCACTGGCCAATCTCGTGACTGACCACCGGCACCTCTCGCGCGCCGATGTACTCCCGATAGTCCGTCCGCGTCTCCGGCGGCTTCGCGTTGACCCGCGAGCGCAGCCCGGCCCCCCACGCCTGGATCCGCGGCCCCGGCGAGACGTGGAAGTCGTTCTCCGGCAGCTCCGGCCAGCCCGAAGCGCTGGTGTAGAGACGTCGCGGGTCCCGGGCCTTCCAGCTGTCGACCCACCGGCCGAGCCAGCCCTCGTACCGACCCCCGGGCTCGTTTCCGTAGGCCATCAGGAGGAACGAGGGGTGGTTCCCATACTCCCGCGCGATGCGTTCCCCCTCGCGCTCGATCCAGTCGTCGACGGGCAGGCCCATGCCGAGGCGGGTGGAGCTGTTGGCCCAGGACGCCACCTCGACCTGAAAGTAGAAGCCCAGCTCGTCGGCCGCCTGGAACGCCGCTCTCGGCGGGCAGAAGGAGTGGTAGCGGAAGTGGTTGAGGCCGTGGGACTGAGCCACGCCGATCGTGCGCCTCCACCACTCGACGTCCATGGGTGGGTGGCCCGTGCGCGGGAAGATGGCGCACTCGGTAGTCCCCCGGAGGTAGACCCTGCGGCCATTGAGGACGAAATGCGTTCCCGCCGTCGCAATCTCGCGCAGGCCGAACGTCACCGCGGTCTCGCCGCCCCCCTCCAGGGCGGCGGTCAAGCGGTAGAGTGCCGGATCGAACTCGTCCCAGAGCCGAGCCTCCGGCCCGAGGGGGTATTTCGCCTCGAACACGCCTCCGGACTCGTCCCAGCTGACGGCGACGTCAACCGGCGGAAGGTCTGTCCCCTCGCCCACCACGGCCACCACCAGGTGGATCGTCCCGCGACCGGCCTCACCGGAGGCGTTCCCCAGTCGCCCCGCGAGAGTGACCGATCGCGACTCCACGTGGGGAAACACCTGCAGGTCGGCGATGAACACAGGGGCCGTGGCCCGCAGCTCGATCCTCCCTACGATTCCGTTCCAGTTGCCCTGGGTGTGGTCGCTGACGCTGTGGGAGTCCCGGCCCACGTCCACCACCAGGCGGTTGTCGACGCGGACGGTGACCCGGTGCGGCCCCGGGGAAACCCCGGTGCCCAGGTCGTACCGGTGCGGGGTCGAGAGGCTGTCGTTGGAGCCGACGGGCTGGCCGTCTAGCCAGACCATGGTCTGCCAGTGGGGCCGCTCGAGGCTCAAGACCAGCCGCCGGCCCTCCCACTCCGCCGGCACCTCCACGTCCTTCTGATACCACGCCGCTCCCTGGTAGTGCCTCTCGGGTTGGAGCCAGAAGGGGATCTTGACGTGCCCCGGCCTCCGGTACGGCGCATAGCGCGGCTCCGTGAACCAGGAGCGGTCCACGATGCCCCCGGTCCAGGCCGTGTCGACCGTCACCTCGTCTCCGTAACCCTGGGACTCCATCGCCGCCGGCAGGGTGACGGTGTCCGAGAAGTCTCGCGCGCTCCAGCGGGCGGGCAGGCCCTCGTCATCCGGGTCGAGGGCGATCCGCCACTCCCCGGCGAGGGAGAGGACGCCGCCCGAGTCGGGAGCTCCGGCGGCCACGGACGCGGCGAGGACGAGGGGGGCGACGAAGGGAACGATGCGGCCTTGGATCATCAGAGGACCTCCGGCTTCTTCCGGACGGCGCGAGCATACCAGCACAGCCCGGGGAGCCCGGGTTCAGGTCTTGCGTCTTGCGTCCGGCCGCCGGGCACGTCGGATGCGAAATGCAGGACCTGACCCCGCTCCGTGGTAGAACTGGTCCGTATGGCAACGCAGGAAGGAGTCCCCCGATGAGCAGCCCCCTCGAGAGCCTGGAGCCGAAGCTCCTCTGGTCCCACTTCGACGGCATCCGCCAGATCCCCCGCCCCTCGAAGCACGAGGAGAAGATCTCCGCCCACGTCGAGAGCTGGGCGAAGGGAAAGGGCCACGAGGTCCTCAGGGACGCCGCCGGGAGCCTGGTCGTGAAGGTCCCGGCCACCCCGGGCCACGAGTCGGCCCCGACCGTGATCATCCAGGGCCATCTGGACATGGTCTGCGAGAAGAACTCGGACGTGGACTTCGACTTCATGAAGGACCCCATCGACGTCCGGGTGGACGGCGACTGGGTGAAGGCCAACGGAACCACGCTGGGCGCCGACAACGGTATCGGCGTGGCCACCGCCCTGGCCGTGGCCGACGACCCCGAGGTGGTCCATGGTCCCCTGGAGATCCTGTGTACGATCGACGAGGAGACCGGCCTCACCGGCGCCAAGGCCCTCGACGCCTCCCTCCTCTCGGGCCGGGTGATGCTGAACCTCGACACCGAAGAGGACGGGGCGGTCTACTTCGGCTGCGCCGGCGGCGGCGACACCATCACCACGCTCAAGGCGACCCGGCGACGGGGCTCGCTCGCCTCGGTGCCGGTGAAGATCGCGGTGAAGGGGCTCAAGGGCGGCCACTCCGGGCTCAACATCATCGAGAACCGGGCCAACGCGGTGAAGATGATGACCCGCATCCTGCTCGCGGCCATCGAGAAGGGCCTGGAGATCGACCTCGTCTCCCTGGACGGGGGCTCGAAGCACAACGCCATCCCCCGCGAGGCCTTTGCCGTGTGCCGGGTGCCCAAGACCAGCCTGGAGTCACTTCAGGAGGTCGTGGACGTCTGCAAGGCCGAATTCGACGCGGAGTTCGGCTCCATCGATCCCGACCTCGTGATCTTCGTCGAGCAGCCGGACGACTCCGAGGAGATGCGACAGGTCCTCAACCAGCACGCCCGCGACCGGCTTCTTCACCTGGTACGGACCCTGCCCCATGGCGTCCTCTCCATGTCCCGCGAGGTCGATGGTCTCGTGGAGACCTCGAACAACGTCGCCATCGTGAAGACCACGAAGGACATGGTGGAGGTCACCACCTCGACCCGGTCCTCGGTCATGCCGGCCCTCGACGCCGCCCGGGAGCAGATCCGGTCGGCGGCCGAGCTGGCCGGGGGCGACGTCGAGGAGGAGGAGGCCTACCCCGGCTGGAAGCCCAATCCGGACTCGGCGGTGGTGAAGAAGACGCTCGACGTCTACGAGGAGCTCTTCGGCAAGCGGCCGCCCCTGAAGGCCATCCACGCCGGGCTCGAGTGCGGGTTGCTGATCGACAAGCTGCCGGGTCTCGATGCCGTGTCGATCGGGCCGGAGATCCGAAACGCCCACTCACCCGACGAGATGGTCCAGATCTCCTCGGTGCAGCGGTTCTACGAGCACGTCAAGGCACTGCTCAAGCAGCTCGCCCAGGGTTGAGGAGAGACCAGACCTGTCTCCTCACCGTGGGCCGTGCCCGAGGTCATCCAGGAAGACGATCGAAGCCCAGCGCACGCCCTCGGGGACGTCACCCCTGGCCTCTCATCTTCCCAGGACCAGGGTGGCGTTCGTTCCACCGAATCCGAAGGAGTTCGACAGGGCCAGCTTCATCGGCCGGGTCTCCGGCGCGAGCACCGGCGGGTAGTCGGCGAGCTCCGGATCCACCTCGTCCACGTTGACGCAGGGCGCGATCCAGCCCCCGCGGAGCATGGCCAGGGTGAAGATGGCCTCGATGGCACCGGCCGCGGAGACGGGGTGGCCGGTGTAGCCCTTGGTGGAGGAGTACGCGACCCGCCGGCCGCCGAACACGTCCCTGATGGCCTGCACCTCGGACACGTCGCCCACCGGCGTGGACGTTCCGTGGGTGTTGACGTAGTCGATGTCGTCGGGTCCGACCCCGGCGTTCTTCAGCGCACGGCGCATCGCCAGCTCCGCCCCCTCGTTGGCCGGCGCCACCATGTTGCCGGTGCCGTCCGAGGACATGCCGCAGCCCCGAAGGCTGCCGAGGATCGTCGCGCCCCGGGCCTCGGCCCCGACCCGGGTCTCCAGGACGAGGACACCAGCCCCTTCGGAGAAGACGAAGCCCGCGCGGTCGGCCGCATAGGGACGCGACGCCCGGTCGGGACGGTCGTTGTCCTTCGACGTGTAGGCGCGCATGGCGTCGAAGCCCACGTGGAAATGGATGTCCGCGACCTCGACCCCCCCGGCGATGGCGGTGTCGACGTGTCCGAGCTCGATGAGCTGGGCGGCGAGGAGCACGTTGTAGGCCCCACCGGCACAGGCGGCGACGGCGTTGAACGACGGACCGGTGGCTCCCAGCACCGTGGCCAGGTTCGCGGAGACGGTGGACGCCATCAGGCGAGGGATCACGGTGGGCGACACCTTCGCTCGCCCCGGGGAGCGGTCCAGCCGGCTCATCACCTCGCGGTGGGTGGCTACGTCACCGGTGCCGCTGCCCACCACGACGGCCGCTTCCCGCGTGGGGAGCTGAGCCTGGTCGAGGGCCAGGCGGGTGGCCCGGAGGCCCAGGAGTGCCGCCCGGCCCATGAACCGGGCCTGCGACTTCTCGATGCCCAGCCGGGCCGGGGTGAGCTCGCCCGGGTAGATCCCCACCACCTGGCACCCGGTGCTGTACTCGACCGCCGGCGCCCAGCGCGCGAAGGGACTCGGCCGCCCTTCACGCAGCGCCGCCTCGATGCGTGCCCAGTCGTCGCCCATGTGGCAACACACACCCGTGCCGGTGACGACGACCTCGCGCTCGGGATTCTTCACCTGCCCTCCGATGCTGATCCGGGGCCTCCCACGGTCCGGGAAACCCGAGCATTCTAGGGGATGTGGGCTGGCCACCCAAGACGGTCCGCCCTCCCTGGAGGCCAGCGGGCAGGAGGCGGGGTCCCGGCCGGGCGCACGTGGTACAAGAACCACGTGTGCACCCGGTCAAAGCGCGGCCTGGACTCTGCCTTCGTCGCATCGGGCTGGGAACCCCACGAGGCGGAGCGGCTCGCGAGGCTGATCGACCTCTTTCTCGCCCTGCCGGAGGCCCCGAGTCGACGCTTGTCGTTTCCGGAGTTCGCGCGACTCCGCGATCGCCTCGGCCGCGCGGCCGCCGGGGGCGACCCCGAGGAGATCGAGCCCCGGCTGCTGGAGCTGTACGCCCACGTCCACATGAACGAAGCGCCGTACTCACCGGAGGAGCGCCGTCGGGTGAACGCCACCGGGGGCTACTGGAACCACGCTGGCGGCCTGAGCCCGATCCTCAAGGCGGGCCCCTGGATCACGCCGGAGACCGTGAGCGCCGACTTCGGTGCCGGGAACGGCCTCCAGGGACTGCTGCTCCAGTCCCTCTCCCCGCACGCGCGCACGACCCAGATCGAGATCTCGGCACGCATGAGGGACATCGGGGAGGCAGTGCGCGAGTGGCTCGGAGTCCCGCAGGATCGGGTGGAATGGATCGTCGACGACGTCCTGAACGTCCCCGCCTCCGGTTACGACTTCATCTATCTGTACCGCCCGGTCCGCCCCGACGGCCCGGGTCGCGAGTTCTACGCCCGCTTCGCCCGGGAGGTGGAGGCCGAGCCTCACCCACCCGTCATCTTCTCGATCGCCGACTGCCTGCGGGGCGTTCTGTCGAGCCGCTACGAGGTCTTCCACGGTGACGGGCACCTCACCTGCTTCCGGGCGGTGTCGCCTCCCGGACGACGGACCCCCGCGAACACGCGAGCAGGCTAGAATCGCGAGAGTGAGCCTCCCCCCGGGAACCGAGCTCGGGCCATACGTGATTCGGGAGCACCTCACCTCCGGCGGGATGGGTGCGGTCTACCGGGCTCGCGACCCCCGGCTGGAGCGCGACGTGGCGGTGAAGGTCCTGGTCGGAGCGGAGGCCCCCGGGTCCGACATGGTTCGCCGCTTCGAGCAGGAGGCGCGGGCCACCGCCGCCCTGGACGTCACCCCTCCGCCCCTCGCCCGCCTGGTGTTCCACTGCATGGAGAAGGACGCTGCCGCCCGGTTCCAGACCGCCACGGATCTGGCCTTCGCCCTGGAGACGGTCAGCGGCGACCTCAGCTCGTCCTCGGCGGGACTTCAGAGTCAGGCGACCCCGGCCGCCGGCGCCGGTCCCTCCATCGCCGTCCTGCCCTTCGCCGACATGAGCCCGGCTCGGGACCAGGACCACCTGTGCGAGGGCATCGCCGAGGAGCTCATCAACGGCCTGACCCACATCGAGGGCCTGCGGGTGGCGGCGCGCAGCTCCTCCTTCCAGTTCCGCGGGTCGGCCGTGGACATTCGGGCCGTGGGTGCCCGACTGGGGGTCTCCTCGGTCCTCGAGGGCAGCGTGCGCAAGGCCGGCGCCCGGCTGCGGGTTTCGGTCCAGCTCATCGACGTGGCCGACGGGTACCACCGTTGGTCGGAGCGCTTCGACGGGTCCATCGCAGACGTGTTCGCCATCGAGGACGAAATCGCCGAGAGGGTCGCGAGCGCCCTGCGCGGAGTCCTCAGCCCCCGGGAGAAGGAGGCGCTCAAGCGGCCCGAGACCGCCCCGGACACCTACGAGTACTTCCTGCGCGGACGCCAGCTGATCCACACCTTCCGGCGGGAGACCATCGAGACGGCCCGGGAGATGTTCGAGCAGGCGATCGCCCGGGATCCCGGCTACGCTCCGGCCCACGCCGGTCTCGCCGACGTGCACTCGTGGCTCTACGAATGGTGGGGCGGCGACGACTCGGACCTCGAGAAGGCCGACGCGGCGAGCCGGCGGGCCCTGGAGCTCGGCCCGGGTCTCGCCGTGGCCCACGCCTCCCGGGGATTCGCCCTCTCTGCTCGCCGCCAGTACGAGGACGCGGCGCGCGAGTTCGAGGAGGCCCTGCGTCTCAACCCGAACTCGTACGACGCACTGTACCGGTACGCTCGCAGCTGCTTCGCCTCGGGCCAGACCGCCCGCTCGGCCGAGCTCTTCCGGCGAGCGGGAGAGGTCCGACGCGAGGACTACCAGAGCCTGATCCTTCTGGGCCAGTCACTGGCCATGCTGGGCCGCGCCGACGAGGCCCGCGAGGCGAACCGCGAGGGAGTCCGCCGCGCGGAGCGGCAGCTCGAGCTGAACTCCGCCGACACTCGGGCTCTGTCTCTGGGCGCCACCGCTCTGTTCTTCGACGGCCAGACCGACAAGGCCCTCCGATGGTCGGAGAGGGCCCTCGAGCTGGCCCCGGACGATCAGTCGGTGCTCAACAACGGCGCCTGCCTGCGGGCCCGAGCCGGGCTGAAGGACGAGGCCCTCACCCTCCTCGAGCAGACGTTCGCCCGGGGCCTGGGAAACCTGGACTGGATCGAGAACGACCCGGACTACGACTCGATCCGGAACGAGCCCCGCTTCCAGGCGCTCCTCGAGACGCTGCGTTAGGGCGAGTCGCGGCGAAACGCCACCGTCAGACGGCGCCGGTCTCCAGCGAGATCACGTCCCCGTCGCGGCACAGCACACGAATCTCCATTGGCCGGCAGCAGACCGGGCAGTCCTCGACGTAACGCTGGTCGCGACCTCCGGTGGTGTCCACGGAGAGCGTGAAGGGCTCCCCGCAGCTCAGGCAGTCGACACGAGTCGACTCGAGCATTCCCCGTCCTTCGGAGCACCTCGGGACCACCCGGAAGATTCGTAGTGTCATTCGTACCGCAGGGCTTCGATCGGGTCCTGGCGGGCGGCCTGGAGGGCGGGCCAGAGGCCGAAGATCACTCCCACCGCGCTCGAGACCCCGAAGCCGAGGAGGACGGACCACAGCGGCGCCGCCGCCTGGAAGTCGAAGAAGACCCGGGCGAGGAGAGCCGTTCCGAGACCCACGCCGATGCCCACGACCCCACCGACTCCGGTGAGGGTCACCGCCTCCACCAGGAACTGGAGCGCGATGTCCTTGCGGGTCGCCCCCAGGGCCTTGCGTACCCCGATCTCGCGGGTGCGCTGGGTGACATTGACGAGCATGATGTTCATGACACCGACGCCGCCCACGAGGAGGGCGATACCGGCGATCACGAGCATGGCCGCGGCCACGCCGCCGGTGATCTGCTGGAAGTTCCGGAGCTGGCCGACCGTGGTGAAGATGGCGAAGTCGTTCTCCTGGTTCGGGCGGAGACCGCGGCGGGCCCGGAGGATGGCCGTCTCTTCCTCGATGAGGGCGTCGTAGTCCTCGGGGCGCTTCGGCACCGTGGCGATGTGGATCGTGTCGCCGCCCCCGTCCCGGATCTCGGGCATCTGCTCGTCGAACGTGGTGATGGGAACGGCGATGTAGTTGTCGTTGCTGCCGCCGAAGACGTCTCCCTTCTCCTCGAGGAGGCCCACGACGCGGTAGGAGACCCCCCCGATGGTCAGGTCCTGGTCGATGGGGTCCTGGTGGGGGAAGAGGGCCTCGGCCACGTCGGGTCCGATCACGCAGACGTAGGTGGCGTGGTTGATGTCGGCGTCGGTGAGGAAGCGACCGTCCTGAACGTAGTGCGTGTTCGCGACGGCGTAGTCGGCGTTGGTCCCGACGATCAGCGGGTTGTTGGCCTCGTACCGTCCCGACCGGACCGGCGGCGGCCGGAAGTGCCAGCGCTCGGCGGAGACCGCGTCCACGAGCCGGGAGAGCCGCTTCAGGGCCCTGGCGTCCTCAAACGTGAGGTCGCGCCGGTTCCGGTGCTCCTCGGGGATACGGCCGGGGCCGAAGCGGGGCTCGAACTTCTGGAACTGCACCAGGTGGGTGCCGAAGGTGGTGAAGGCGGCGGCGATCTGGTTGTTGAAGCCCACGACGAAGCTGACCATCATGATGACGGTGGCCACCCCCGCCACCACCCCCAGGAGGGTCAGGGCGCTGCGGAGCTTGTGGGTCCGCATGGCGTTCGCGGCGAAGGCCACGTTCTCGGTCCAGGGAACCCTGAAGAGTCCCATCACTCGGTCCTCAGGGCCTCGACGACGGGCAGGTTGGAGGCGCTGCGCGCCGGCCAGTACCCGGCGGCGAGTCCGACCCCGATCGACAGGGCGAGCCCGGCGAGCACGATCGCCGGGGTCACCCGGGCCGGGAAGTTGAGCACACCCTCCACGCCAAACGCGGCGCCGGCTCCCAGGAGCACGCCGGCGATTCCGCCGCCCAGGGCCAGCAGCGCCGCCTCGAGCAGGAACTGACGACGGATGTCACGCTTGCGCGCCCCCAGGGAGAGCCGCACCCCGATCTCCCGGGTGCGCTCGACGACGGCCACGAGCATGATGTTCATGATGACGATCCCGCCCACGCCCAGGGACACCGAGGCGATCAGCAGCGACAGGATGATGGTGGCGCCGGAGATCTGCCCCCACAGCTCCTGGAGGCGGTCGACGGTCACGATGCCGAAGGGGTCGGGGGCGTTGAACGACGTGTGGCGGAGGGCCCGGAGGACCGCCCGCACCTCGTCGACCGAGGACTCGAGGCCGGCGACTCCGCCCCGGGCCTGGATGACGACGTCGATGGACCGGCGGCCCCCGAAGGTCCGCCGGTAGGTCTGGGCCGGGATCCACACCTGGTTGTCCTGGCTCTGGCCGAGGGTGCGACCCTGCTGGGCAACGAGGCCGATCACCCGGTAGCTCTCGGCGCCGATGAGGATCTCGCGGCCAATGGGGTCCAGGGGGCCGAACAGCTCGTCCCGGATATCCCAGCCGATGACCGCCACCGCCCGCCCCGCTTCATCCTCACCGGGGGTGAAGAAGCGCCCGGCCTCGATGTCGAGGCGCATCAGCGCGCCGTAGTTGGCGGTGGTGCCGTGCACGTTGACGTCGGCCAGCCGCCGGTGGCGACGCTTGACGACCGAGGTGCTGGTGGCATCCGCGGCCACGGTCTCGGCCCGCTCGAGCGTGCCCCGCAGCTTCTCGTAGTCATTCCAGTCGATGTCGCGACGCTTGAGAGCGTCCATGAACTCGTCGCGCCCCTGGATGATCCCGAACTTCTGCACCACGTAGACGTCGGGGGAGAGCTGGATGACCCGCTCGCGCACGTAGGCGTTGAGGCCGGTGATGACCGAGACCACCCCCACCAGGGTTCCGACGCCGATGATGATCCCGAGGAGGGTGAGGAAGCTGCGGAGGTTGTGAGCGCGGAGGGCGGCGACCGCCTCGCGGCCCAGCTCACCGAAGCCCATCCCGTCAGCTCTCGGTCGGCCCGTGGGCCGGCTCTTCCGCCTCGGTGACGGCGTCACCGGGCTTCAGGCTCCGGAGGGCACGGAATGGACCCGTGACGAGAGTCTCACCGCCTTCGAGACCTCCCCGAACCTCCACGTCCAGCTCACCGAGGAGACCGGTCTCCACCGCCTGGAACTCGGCCTTGCCGTCCTTCACCAGATACACGCCCTCTTCCTCGCGCGGAGCGCCCGGGGCCGGCGTGGCCCCCGGCTCACGGGGAATGTCCCGCACCACGAGGGCCTGGAGAGGCACCACCACCGCCTGCCCCGCGAAGCCGGTGAGAATGTCGGCCTGCACCGAGAGACCGGGCTTGATGGTGTCGGGGGGGTCCTTGATCTCGACCTTGACCTTGAACTTGATGGCCTCGGTCTGCTGCTGCATCTCGGTGGGGTCCATGGGACTGCTGCCCACCTCGGTGACGACACCGTCGAAGGTGCGGTTGGGGTACGCATCGATGCGCACCCGGGCCTCCTGCCCCACCCTCACCGACGGGATCGAGGTCTCGTCGACCTCCATCTCCGCCTCGACCACCGACATGTCGGAGATGGTGAGGAGCACGGTGCCGGGCTGGTTCAGGACCCCGATCACCGCGACCTCCCCTTCCTCGACGCGGCGGGCGGTGACGGTCCCGGCCATGGGCGCCACCACCGTGGTCTTCTGGAGGGTGTCGCGGGCGCCGTCGAGGGTGGCCCGGGCCTGCTCGACCCGGCGCTCGGCGGCCAGCACCATGGCCTCGGCGGTGGACAGGGCGGTCCGCGCCTGATCCAGGTCGGCGGTGGAGATGATCTGGGCCTGGTGGTTCTCCTCGGCCCGGCGGAAGTCGACGCGGGCCTGCTCGAGCTGGGCTCGGGCTGAGTCGAGCTCGCGCCCCAGCGCCGCCATGGACGCCTCCGTGCTCCGGGCCACCGCCCGGGGGTTGGTGGCGTCGATCTGGAGGAGGAACTGCCCCTTGGCGACCCGGTCCCCTTCCTCCACCGCGAGGCGCGTGATCTGACCGGCAATGGTGGCCGACATGTCGACCTTCTTCTGGGCCTGAACCTTGCCGTTGGCCGTGACCCTGGCCTGCAGATCGGCCCGGGCCACCGTCGCCAATTGCACTGGCGTGGGCTGGGGTCCGCGGTTCATCAGGAACCATGCGGTTCCGGCCCCGATCACCGCCACCACCCCGAGGCCCCACGCGATCCGCCGGCGGCGGAGCCGCATCCTCTTCTTCTCGTGGTGGTTGACGGTGATCTTCGGCGGGGCTTCGATTCGCAGTGCGGGGGCGGAGAGCGCCCCCTGATCCAGATGACTGGACGTGGCCATCCACACCCTCCCTCTTGGTTTCCACCGTCTTGTACGAGACGAGGACCCGGAGGGTTCCCTAAGTCCTTGACATCCAACATTTTGGACGATGCGGGCTGACATTCGGGGGCGGCACTCCGAGGACCGAACCGGCCTTCGGCCGGATACCTTGGCTAAGGACACGATGCCGCCGTGGCGATCGTGTCCTCAGCAGGGGGCCTCGCCATTTGAGGCCCCGGCTGCGAATCGAATGCGATCTCTCTCATGACGAAGAACGGGATGTTGCCCGAGGGGCTGGCCCTCGCGGTACTGCTTTCGATGACCGGTCTGAGTGCCCCGGCCGTCGCCGGCGATCTGCCCCCGGCGGAAGAGGTGCTCACGAAGTACTCCCAGGCCATCGGCGGCGAGGCCCTGGGCAGGGTCACGAACATGGCGGCGGAGTTCGAGTTCGAGATGCCCATGCAAGGCGTCTACGCGAGCGGCCTCGAGTACTGGGAGAAGCCCGGGAGGCACTCCCTCCGGATCGACCTCACCAGCTCTGGAGTGCCCGATTACGAGTCCGGGGTCCTCGACGGGGTCGCGTGGGAATCCCATCCCATGAACGGGACACGAAAGCTGGAGGGCAGCGAGGCCAGGGAGCGTCTGCGGAGGGCTTCGCTCAACCCGTTCGCCTCCTGGAAGGAGGACTTCGAGAAGGCCGAAACAGTGGCAGAGGAGGCGGTGGGAGGGAAGGCCTGCTACAAGGTGGTGTTCACTCCCGCCGACGGGCCGACGCTGAACGCCTTCTTCGAGAAGGACTCGGGACTGCTCCTGCGGCAGGAGATCGTGGAGCCGACGGCTTTCACGATCGAGCTCGGCGACTACGAGGAATCCCAGGGGATTCGCTCCCCGCGAGCGCTCGAGCAGTCCGGTACACAGTCCTTCAGCCTGAAGTACACGAGCGTCAAGTTCGACGTCGACGAGATCCCCGCGGGGACCTTCGAGCTTCCGGCGAGCCTGACGGCGGCGGCGGCGGAGTAGGGCGCGCGTCCCAAGAGAGCCGGCGCGACCTCGACGTCGGGCCGCGGGGTCGGAGCTCGAGCGTCCCCCGCCGGCGGAGTCGGGTGGCGGCCTCTCGCCCTGGCTCGTCTACTGAGGGCAGACGGTGGGGCCGTCGTCCGCGGCCACGAGCCGGACGTCGGAGAACACCAGCGAGAGCCTGCCCGTCGTCAGGAGTCCGAAGGGCGAGTCGATCCTCGTCATGTCGGCGCCGGCGGCGGCCAGGCAGCTCAGGGGCACGCGCAGGGTGTGCCATTCGCCCGACGGCAGCTCGGCCAGCGTCGGCATCAGGTCGACGCTGCCACGGCACGGCATTCCGCAGCTCATGGACAGGCTCACCGCGGCCGTGGGCGGCTCGTCCACGCGGACGTCGAAGGCCAGCGCGAAGCCCTCCTTCGACTGGCTGCTGATGTCGACGGCGGGGCGAGCGGAGAGGGCAACGTACGCCAGACCCGTTCCCGCCCAGCGTGCCGACCGGGCGTCCTCCTGCACGCGCCGGTCGATACTCTCGACCACCAGGTCCTCCGAGCCCTGGGTCGTCGTCCGGGCGGTCGTGACCTCGACGAGCCAGTTCGCCGGGCTGCCCAGGAACAGCCGCCAGGGAGCGACCGGGCCGCCGTCGAAGTACACGCTGGGACCCGGGGGGGCGGCGGCGATGCCGCGGTCCTCGGGGAGCGGGGCGAGCTCCATTGGCTCGGCGTAGGTCAGTCCGTAGCCGTAGGCGAACTGCGGGTCGTAGTCCGCGTCCCCCCGGTTCACCACCGCCTGGGCCGCCGTCCTGGGCCACGAGAACGACAGCCGCCCCTTGAAGTCGTGGTTGACGGACCCGTCTGCCTTCCTGAACAGGACCTCGGCGACGCCGTCGCCCTCCGAGCCCGGGAGCCAGGCCACGACAAAGGCATCGGAGGCGTTGATCTCGGGGTTCACCCACAGCGGCCGCCCGGTGAGAAACACCGACACCACCTTGATGCCGGCCTGCTTGAGCTTGTCGAGCAGCTCGAGGTCGGTCTTGCCCCCGGGCTGGTAGTCGACGGTCGGGCGATCGCCGACCCCCTCGGCGTACGGATCCTCCCCGAAGACCACGATGGCGACATCGGGCTTCTGCCCGGCATCGAGGTCGCCATCGGGCGAGAGTACCGCCGTCCCTCCCGCCGCCGCGACGACTCCGTGGATGCCGTCCCAGATCGAGCTGGCGCCGGGGAAGTCGGACTTCGCGTTGCCGGTGCCCTGCCAGGTGAGCGTCCAGCCTCCCGTCTGCTTGCCGATGTCGTCGGCGCCGTCACCGGCCACGAGCACGTGCTGCGCGCCGGCGAGCGGCAGCAGGCCGCCGTTGTTCTTCAGCAGCACCAGCGACTCACGAACCGCCTGGCGGGCCACGGCACGGTGCTCGGGCGTCCCGAGCGCGCTCGCATCTCCCGCGAGGGGGCGCGACGAGGGACGGCCCGCCTCGAATAGGCCGGCGCGGATCTTCACCCGCAGGATGCGGCGCACCGCGTCGTCCAGCCGCGGCGCCGGGATCTCACCCGCGCGCGCCTGCGCCAGGGTGTTCTCGTAGAGCTCCTTCCAGTCGGTGGGCACCATGTACATGTCGAGGCCGGCGTTGAGAGCCGCCGGGCAGCTGCCGGGGGTGCAACCTGGCACCTGAGCGTGGCCGTTCCAGTCGCCGACCACGAGGCCGTCGAAGCCCATCTGGCCCTTGAGGACGTCGGTGAGCAGGCCCCGGTTGCCGTGCATCTTGCTGCCGTGCCAGCTGTTGAAGGAGGCCATCACCGACTGAACACCCGCCTCGAGCGCCGGCGCGTAGCCGGCGCCGTGAATCTCTCGCAGCTCCTTCTCCGAAGCGAGGTTGTCTCCCTGATCCACGCCGCCTTCGGTCCCGCCGTCGCCCAGGAAGTGCTTGGCCGTCGAGATGACGTGGTGAGATCCGAGGAAGTTGCCGCCGCCAGGCGTTCCCTGGAGGCCGAGGACCATCATCGGTGCGTAGGCAGCGACGATCTCCGGGTCCTCCGAGTACCCCTCGTAGGTGCGCCCCCAGCGGTCGTCGCGGGGCACCGCCACGGTCGGGCCAAAGTTCCAGTCCTGCCCGGTGACCCGCATCTCCTCCGCCGTGACCTCGCCGATGCGGCGCATCAGGTCCGAGTCGTTCGCGGCCCCCAGCCCGATGTTGTGAGGAAACAACGTCGCGCCGATCACGTTGTTGTGCCCGTGCACCGCGTCCACGCCCCAGAGGATGGGGATGCCCACGCCGCCGTCGGTCGTGTCCACCGACGCGTCGTAGGCGGCGTCGGCCAGCGCCAGCCAGTCCTGGACGCTCGCGTGCTTGTCGTCGTTCGGGAAGCCACCGCCCCCGTTGAGCACCGAGCCGATGTTGTACTTCGTGATCTCCTCGGGCGACACCCGCCGCACGTCGGGCTGGAGCACCTGGCCGACCTTCTCCTCGAGCGTCATTCGCGCCAGGATCGCCTCGACGCGCTCCTCGACCTTCGGGTCCGTCTTCACCACGCTCTGGACCCGGGGCCAGTCCCCTGGATGGACGCCGGGGGCGTCACCGGCCGCGGGCAGGACGGCCAACGCGAGGATGCCGAACACGGCCAGGATGTGTCGTTTCATTCGGGGCTCTCCTGGCTCCGGACCGTGAAGGCCCGGGCTGCGCACGGAACGGGAATCTAGCACGTCTCCGGCCTCCCCGCAGCGGGGGCAGGAGCTGGGGCGCCGGACCTGGAGCTCAGGCCCTCCGCGTCGCGCGGATCATCGCCCGGACGTTCTCGGGCGGGGTGTCGGCGGGGATGGCGCAGCCCGCGTTCAGGACGAAGCGCGGGGTGTCGGCGAAGATCTCGATGAGCTCCAGGCACTTCTGCTCGACGAGGGCGGGCGTGCCGCGCCCGAGGACCTCGCTGGGGTCGAGGTTCCCCACGAAGACCGCAGAGTTCTTCAGCTTGTCGTGGGCCACCCGGGCATCGGTCTGGTAGTCGAGATCGAAGCCGTCGGCGCCGGTCTCCAGCATGTCGTCGAGAATGGGCTCGGTCCGCCCGCAGATGTGGATCACGGAGGGGAGGCCGAGGCGGTGGGCCTCCTCGACGATGCGGCGCTCCCAGGGCAGCGCGAAATCCCGGTACATGCGTGGAGACACCAGGCTGGGGCCGGCGGGGCTGTCCCCGCACGATGCCATGTGGGCGCCGGTCTCGGCCATCAGCCGAACGAACTGCAGGTGGGCCTCGCCGCAGTGGTCGAGCAGCGTCCTCGCGCGCTCGTGGTTGTCGGGATCGGTGAGGTCCATCATCCACTCCGCCGACCCTCGCATCATGCTGGCCAGGGAGAATGCGGCCTGATCGCAGTTGCCACGAACGAGGACCTCGTCCCCGAAATGCGCCACGAGGAGCCTGACCGCCTCGAGCCACACCTGCACTCGGGAGTCGGCCCCCACATCGACCGGCTCCAGCTCATCGACCTCGGCCAGGTCCTGGAGGCAGGCCCCGTGGGAAAGGGCGGGATCGTCTTCCGGCTGCTCCACCCGCACCCCGAGGGCGCCGGCCAGGGTCGCGGTGTCGAGATCGAACATCACTCCGTCGAAGCCGTAGGTCTCCACGGCCCGGATGAAGCTCCCGGCGATCTTCTCGGGGTCCTGGCGCCACTGCGAGAAGACGTGGCCCGCCTCCCGCGCGGCCATCATGAAGTTGTGGAGGATCACCGGGACTCGATCGGGGCGCTCACCGGCGAAGACGGCCGAGATGCGCTGGTAGCCGTTCATGTGTGGTCTCCTCCGTCGCCACACCCCGCACTCTCGGGGAGGCGGAAGCGGCGCGCTTCTGCGCCGCAAGTATGCCCCAGGTCACGGCGGGTCGGCTGGTACAATCCGTCCACGTCCACGCTCACATGGAGATGCCGATGCCGGTCCTGCTTCAACTGATGCTCGTTCTCGGGTCGGCGGGCATCGGCGCCGGCAGCAGCGACGCCCTCCCCCGGCAACGGCCGAACCTCGTCCTCTTTCTCGTCGACGACCTCGGATGGGCGGACACTGGGGCCTACGGGAGCACGTTCTACCTGACGCCGCACACGGATCGTCTGGCCGCCGAGGGTGTCCGCTTCACCCGCTTCTACTCCGCGAGTCCGGTCTGCTCACCGACACGTGCCAGCATCATGACCGGCAAGCACCCGGCACGGCTGCACCTGACGAACTGGATCGGGGGCGAGGCGAGGGGAAGGCTCCTGCCCGCGGAGTACGTGCGCCAGCTGGCCCCGGAAGAGCTGACCGTGGGCGAAGCGTTTCGCCAGGCGGGCTACCACACGGGATACATCGGCAAGTGGCACCTCGGGGCCAGGGGGTATCTGCCCGGGACACAGGGCTTCGACTTCGTCGTCGCGGTCAACGAAGCCGGTCAGCCCGGCTCGTACTTCTACCCGTTCGAGAACGAGAAGTGGCCGGTGACCAACGTCCCCGATCTGGCCGACGGTCGAGAAGGGGACTACCTGACCGATCGGCTCACCGGGGAGGCGGTGCGCTTTCTCCGCGAGAGCGCCGGCGCGCCCTTCCTTCTGGTGCTGTCGCACTACGCGGTCCACACTCCCCTGGAGTCGAAGGAGGAGCTCACTGCGAAGTACGCACGGCGAGCGGCGGACCTTCCCGAGCCCCGACGACCCCTCCTCGCCCCCGAGGGCCCGAGCGCGGTGACGAAGGGCCGCCAGGACCATCCGGTCTACGCGGGCATGATCGAGAGCCTGGACGAGAGCCTGGGGCGCATTCTGGACGCCCTCGACGATCTCGAGCTGACGGCACACACCGCCGTGCTCTTCGTCTCCGACAACGGCGGCCTGAGCACACTTCGAAAGGGACGCCCCGACATCCCCACCTCCAACCACCCCCTGCGCGCCGGCAAGGGCTGGCTGTACGAGGGAGGCATCCGCATCCCCTTCATCGTGCGGTGGCCAGGCGTCCTCGAGGCCGGCCGCGTCGTCGCCACGCCAGCGGTCACCACGGACCTCTACCCCACCATGCTGGCCCTGGCCGGGCTCGCTCTCCGTCCGGAGCAGCACCGGGACGGAGTGAGCCTGTGGCCGCTGCTCCGGGGAGAGGGGAGCCTGGCGTCACGGGACCTCTTCTGGCACTTCCCCCACTACCACGGCTCGGGGAGCACGCCATCCGGGGCAATCCTCTCGGGGAATCTCAAGCTCCTCGAGTGGCTCGAAGACGACCGCGTCGAGCTGTACGACCTCGGCCGTGACGAGCAGGAGTCCCACGACCTGGCCGCCGCCCGGCCGGAGGTCACCGACAAGCTCCGGGAGAAGCTGGACGCCTGGCGTCGGCAGGTCGACGCCCGCATGCCCTCACCCAACCCCGAATGGAGGTCCCCGTCCGCGACAACCCGGACGCCGGCCGACCAGTCTGCAGACCACCCGAAGCTCCCCCGCGAAGGCCAGCAGGTGGGTCGAAGGTAGAATCGACCCAGACACCGTCGAACAGACTGAGCACAGGAAGGAGTGGACGCTGGGTCGACATCAGCCGCCTCCGAAAGCCCGTGGCGCCGTCAGCAATCCCGCGGGGCGCTTCGAACGACTGCGATACGCTCCCCCGGCTGAGGCGGACGGGGCTCCCGAGGACGAGCCGGCTCCCGTCGAGACCACCGTCACCCCGGAGCGAGTCCGCGGGATCATCACGCGCAACGACTCTCCCGATGTCCCCTTCGACCAGTCGATCAACCCCTACCGGGGTTGCGAGCACGGGTGCGTCTACTGCTTTGCCCGCTCGAGCCACGCCTACCTCGGCCTCTCCCCCGGACTGGACTTCGAGAGTCGCCTCTTCTCCAAGCCTGATGCGCCGGAACAGCTCGCTCGTGAGCTCGGCCGCCCGCGCTACCGGGTCCAGGCCATCGCCCTCGGCGCCAACACGGATCCGTATCAGCCGGTCGAGCGTCGCCTGCGGCTCACGCGACGGCTCCTCGAGGTCCTGGCCGAGCACGAGCACCCGGTCACCATCGCCACCAAGTCGGACCTGGTCCTGCGGGACCTCGACCTGCTCGCTGCCATGGCGGAGAGGCACCTCGCCGCCGTCCTGGTGTCCCTCACCACGGTGGACCCCGGGCTCGCCCGCCGGATGGAGCCCCGAGCCCCGACGCCGTCCAGACGGCTCACCGCGATGCGCGACCTCGCCCGCGCCGGCGTGCCGGTCACCGTCCTCGCCTCCCCGATGATCCCCGGGCTCAACGACGCGGAGTTGGAGGCCATCCTCGACGCCGCGGCCGAGGCTGGGGCCACCTCGGCCCGCTACGTCCTCATCCGACTGCCCCGCGAGGTGAAGGACCTCTTCGGCGAGTGGCTGGAGGCCGAGTACCCCGATCGAGCGTCCCGGGTCCTGGGCCTCATCCGTCAGACCCGCGGGGGAAAGCTGTACGACTCCCGGTTCGGGGCGCGTGTCCGAGGAGAGGGCCCGTACGCCCAGATGCTGGAGAAGCGGTTCGGGGTCGCCTGTAGCCGACTCGGACTGAGTGAGCAGGCACCGCCTCTCGACACGACGCGCTTTCGAACACCGCGGCTCGAGGGCGGCGCGCAGGGATTGCTGTTCCCGTAGACCCAGCACAACACCCCTCGAGCGCGGCGGTCGGCTCGCGGAAGACTTGAACCTTGGCGACTCAACTCGTTCCAGAACGAGTTCGAATGGAACGTTTGGCCGATCTGCCAGTGGGCGGTGACTTCTCGCCGGAGGTCAGTCAGGAAGGCCTCCCCCTTTTTCCAACGGAACCTCCAGGGCCCAGCTCGAGCAAGTCCAGGTGGAGAGAGGGGGGCGCGCTGGATCGGAGCATTCTCGACCGGTTGGTTCAGGGTGACCAGGCCGCGTTCGAGGCGGTCTATCGACACTTCGAGAGCGAGGTGCGCCTACGCCGAGATTGCCGATGCGCTGGATGTCCCGATCGGTACCGTCAAGTCGCGCGTGTTTCGCGCCACAAGGGCTCTTCGAAAGGAGCTGGCGCGTCTGGGGATTCGACCATGACCGAAGATGAACGACTGGAGAGGCTGCTCCGCGAAGCCATGCCGGCGACGACGGCCCCGGGCCCGCCACGGGATCTGTGGCCGCTCATCGTGGCGCGGGGTCGTACGCCGGGAGGATGGTCCTGGCTGGACCTGGGCATCGCCGCCGTCGTGGCGATCGCGCTGTTGATGCGGCCCGGCTGGCTCTGGCTCCTCGCCTATCACTTGTGACGGAGGGAACCATGCGACCACATCCCTACCTGCGGGCCTACATGGCCGGCATCGTCGTCCCGACACTGTTCCTCCTGGTGATCGTCGTCGTCCAGGCATTCCGGAGCTACTACTTCGAGGTTCCGAGCCAGTTCGTGCTCGGGTATCCGGCGCTCCCCCTGGACCGGGCGTTCCTGTTCCCGATGGCGGTCGTCCCCAACGCCTGGGGCCTCTGGAACGTGCTGTATCTCGCTCTGAGATCCCGGGTGCGCCTCCCCGTGGGCGTCTTCGGCTCGCTGCTCGTCCTCGTCCTGGTCCCGGCCGGAGTCGGCTGACGCGTCTCTTCGACACGTTCACCATCCAGATGGATCTCGCGGTTCCGATGATCCCCATCGGCATGGGGGTCTACTACCTGGCCTGGAAGTACGCGGTCGGCCCCCTCAACGCGGAGATGGGAATCGCCTGAGGCCTGTCATCCCCGGAAGGAGAGCCAGATGGCTCCCACCGTCGCCAGGAGCGCCACCGAAAGCCACACGGTCAGCGCGTGGTGGGCGCTGCGGGGTTCCGTCCCGGCCACGGCGCTCCCGCCGAAGGTCAGCCCGTCGACCTGCTCCGGGAGCGGCGGCGCGGTCAGCAGGCTCACCCCGACCAGGACCGCGCAGCAGATCGCGAAGAGTACGACGGCGAAGTGGAGGAAGTTGAGGGACACGACGTCAAGCAGCCAGCCCTCGGCAAGCCAACCCCGGTTCAGCTCGAGGACGAGGCGGCTCGTGCCGAGCACGAAGCCGGTGCCGAGGGCGGCCAGGGCCCCGGTGGCGTTGACCCGGCGCCACGCGATCCCGAGCACGAACACCGCGGTAATCGGGGGCGCGATGTAGGCCTGGACGCTCTGCAGGTACTGGTAGAGCTGCCCGGAGATGAGCTTCATCAAGGGGATCCAGGCGAGGCCCAGACCCACCAGGATCACGGTGGCCCCCTGCCCCACCCGGACCAGCGTCTTCTCCGGCGCGTTCGGGCGCACCTTGCGGTAGACGTCCATGGTGATGAGGGTCGAGCAGGAGTTGAAGACGCTGGCCAGGGAACTGGTGAGGGCGGCGAGGAGCCCCGCCACCACCAGCCCCCGGAAGCCGACGGGCAGGAGGTGGAGGACGAGGGCGGGGAGGGCCTGGTCCGGGGCGTCCAGGGTCAGGCGACCCTTCTCGGACAGGGCGTAGGCGATGACGCCGGGGATCACGAAGAGGAAGAGGGGCAGGATCTTCAGGAAGCCCCCGAAGACCGTTCCGCCCCGAGCGTGGTCCAGGTTCTTCGCGGAGAGGACCCGCTGGACGATGAACTGGTCGGTGCACCAGTACCAGACGCCGAGGATGGGCACGCCGAAGACGATTCCGGTCCACGGGAAGTCGGGGTCGGCGGCCGGCTTCCACATGTTCATGAAAGAGGGGCCCACGATCGCCCGCATCTCCCCCCACCCCCCCAGCTCGTGCAGACCGAAGAGGGTCACGCTCAGAGACCCGGCGAAGATCACGAAGATCTGCATGAAGTCGGTGTAGAGAACCGCCCTCAGGCCCCCGAGCACGGTGTAGAGCCCGGTGAGCACGACCACTACCAGGGCTCCGGTCCAGAAGTCGATGCCCATGATCGTCTCGAAGACGATGCCCCCGGCCGCGATCGTCACGGAGATCTTGGTGAGCACGTAGCCGGCGATGGAGATGAGGGCGAGGTACCAGCGCGCCGCCGGCGAGTACCGCCGCTCCAGGAACTCGGGCATCGTGAACACGCCGTTGCGCAGGTAGAAGGGCACGAAGACCCAGCCCAGGACGAGGAGGATCCAGGAGGCGGCGACCTCGAAGTGCCCCACCGCCACCCCGGAGGACGCCCCCGTGCCGGCGAGGCCCACGAGGTGCTCCGAGCCGATGTTGGCGGCGAAGAGCGACGCCCCGATCACCCACCACCCGGCGTGACGCCCGGCGAGGAAGTATCCGGTGGAGGTCTCCCGGGTGTCGCCGCGGGTCGTGGACCACCAGGCGACCCCGAGGACCGCGGCGAAGTAGACGACGACGATGAGCCAGTCGAGGGGGTGCAAGGCCGGCATGAGCCCCTTTCTAACTCAATCCGGCGGCCAGAGAGCTAGAAGGGTTGATTTTCGGGGCCGAGGGACGGAAGATCCAGGCAACCGAAACCTGGTCGAAACAGCGGGAGAGACGTCTCCCTTCGGGGCGGACGTTCACTCCCAGCCACGGACTCACGACGCGCGAGGCGCGCCGCCGAGAACCGGGAGGCCCAACGTGAGCACGCGGTCGCTGGCACGGGAGAGAGGCGCTGCATGCCACTGAATCCAGGGACCCGTCTCGGCCCCTACGAGATCCTCTCGCCCCTCGGGGCCGGGGGGATGGGAGAGGTCTACCGCGCCCGACACGTCAAGCTCGGGCGCGAGGCGGCCATCAAGGTCCTGCCGAGCGACGTGGCTTCGGATCCCGAGCGCCTGAGACGCTTCGAGCGCGAGGCCCGGGCGGCGTCCGCCCTCAACCACCCGGCCATCGTCACCATCTACGACATCGACGACGACGACGGCACCAGCTACATCGCCATGGAGCTCGTGGACGGGGAAACGCTCCGGGAGCGGATGGCCAGCGGGCCTCTCGCCCCCGAGGAGGCCTTGCGACTGGCCATTGCCATCGCCGAGGGATTGGCCCGGGCCCACGAGGCGGGGATCGTCCACCGCGACCTGAAGCCCGACAACGTGATGATCACGGGAGAGGGGCAGGTCAAGATCCTCGACTTCGGCCTCGCCAAGCACACCCCGACCAGGCAGGAGCTACACACTGATCTGACAACCATGAGCCGAACGACCCGACAGGGAATGGTCCTCGGCACCGTGCCCTACATGTCCCCGGAGCAGGCGGCGGGGCGCACGGTAGACCAGATGTCCGACCAGTTCTCCTTTGGCGTCGTGCTGTACGAGATGCTGTGCGGGCGTCGGCCCTTCCAGGGCGAATCGACCGCGACCGTGCTCAGCGCCATACTCCGCGACTCCCCACCCCCGCCGAGGAGCCTGCGACCCGACACACCCCGGGAGGCGGAGAGCATCGTCCAGAGATGCCTTTCCAAGGAGCCGGAAAGGCGGTACCCCTCGACGCAGGACCTCGTCGAGGCGCTCCGTCGTTGTGAGCGGGGCTTCCGTGCCGGCACGGCGCTCTCCGTTGGCCGGCCGGCGGTGGCGGCCGTCCTCATCCTGCTGGCGGCGGTGGGAGCCGTCGCCGGCTGGCTGTGGCTCCACGACGACATCGTGCGCTGGATGGAGCGGGACGCCCTCGCCGAGATCGGCCGGCTCACCGAGACCGGAGAGCTGGCCGAGGCCTACGGGCTCGCCCGGGGGTTGAAGACGAAGATGCCCGACGACCCCGAGGTGCAGGAGATGCTGGACCGGATCACGCTCCCGATCTCGATCGTCACCGAGCCCCCCGGGGCCGAGGTCCAGGTCAGGCCGTACGCCGCACCCGACGCCCCGTGGGTGCACCTCGGAGAGACGCCGCTCCAGGGGGTACGGGTTCCCTACGCCCTGATGCAGTGGCGGATCTCGAAGCGGGGCTTCGAGACGTTCGAGGGCGCTCCCTTCGGCGAGAGGCCGTTCACGGCCTTCGCCCTCGGCTTTCCTCTGGACCCGGAGGGCTCTCGTCCCGAGGGGATGGTGCGAGTCCCGGGCGGCCCCTACCTGCGCCCGGGGTTCCCTCCGGTTCAGCTCTCGGACTACTGGCTCGACCGGCACGAAGTCACCAACGCGGAGTTCAAGGAGTTCGTCGACGCCGGGGGCTACGAGCGGGAGGAGTACTGGACGGAGCCCTTCGAGGAGGACGGACGCGAGCTCCCCCAGGACGAGGCCATGTCCCGGCTGGTCGACGCCACCGGCCGCCCCGGCCCGGCCGGCTGGGAGTTCGGAGCCTACGACGAAGGGGAGGCCGACTTCCCGGTCGGCGGGGTGAGCTGGTACGAGGCGGCGGCCTACTGTCGTTCCGTCGGCAAGCGACTCCCCACCCTCTATCACTGGTCGGCGGCAGCGATCCAGAACCAGCTCTCCGACATCGTGCAGGTCAGCAACTTCGGCGGGGAGGGGCCGGTCCCGGTGGGAAGCCGTCCGGGCCTGGGCGACTTCGGGACCTACGACATGGCCGGGAACGTCAAGGAGTGGTGTTGGAACGCCAACGGGCGCGCGCGGTACATCCTGGGCGGCTCGTGGGGGGAGCCCACCTACACCTTCCGGCCCGACGCCGACGCCCAGCCCCCGCTCTCGCGGGGGCTGAGGCACGGCCTCCGCTGCGCCCGCTACGAGGAGCCGGTCGACGAGGCGTGGTTCCAGGCCGTCACGCCCACGTACCACGAGGTCTCGCCCGAGCCGGTGAGCGACGAGATCTTCGAGGCCTTCCGGGGGATCTACGCCTACGATCCGAGTCCCCTGGAGGCGACCGTCGACGCGGTGGACGACACCTCTCCCCACTGGCGGCAGGAGACGGTGTCGTTTGGCGCCGCCTACGGGGGCGAGCGGGTCATCGTCCATCTCTTCCTGCCCCGGAACGCCCGTCCGCCCTATCAGCCCATCGTGTGGTTCCCGGGCAACGACGCGTTCATGGTGCCCTCGGGCGGCTCTCTGGCGTCTCCCTATCTCTTCGACTTCATTGCCCGCAGTGGACGAGCCCTCGTCTACCCCGTCTACAAGGGCGCCTACGAGCGGAAGAGCCCCTTCTCGTTCGCTCCCAACGAGTGGCGAGACATGATCGTCCTTTGGTCGAAGGACCTCCGCCGTACGGTGGACTACCTCGAGGAGCGCCCCGACATGGACGCCGACCGCCTCGGCTACTACGGCTTCAGCGCCGGGGCGGTGTACGGGCCGCTCTTCACCGCCGTCGAGGACCGCTTCGCCGCCGCCGTCTACCTGTCCGGAGGTCTCTTCGGCGAGCGCCCCCCCGAGGCCGACGTGGTCAACTTCGCGCCTCGCTCCACCGTCCCCACCCTGATGATCAACGGCCGCGACGATTTCGTGATCTCGTACGAGTTCCAGCAGCGGCCCCTCTTCGAGCTGCTGGGTACGCCCGAAGACCAGAAGCGCCACGCCCGCCTCGAGGGCGGACACATCCCCCCCGACCGCCTCGCCATCATCGAAGAGGTCGTGGGCTGGTTCGACCGCTACCTGGGTCCGGTGGAAAGGAAGCCGTAGGCGAACCCGGAGGGCCCCGCCGCTCGTCCCGCGTCCTTCCGGTCGCCTGCGCCTCGCTCAGGCCCGGGTGCGCTCGATGACCGGGCCCGCGACGTCCTCGAAGCGGGGGTCGGAGCGAAGCGAGTCGAGCATGGGGTCAACCACGACCCAGACCGCCCAGGCATCGCGGGCCGCACAGGCCTCCTCCAGGCGGGCGAGGGCGCGGCCCGTCTCCCCGAGGGCCGCGCGGAGAATCGCTCGCTGATAGGGGGACGTCCACTCGCTGTTCTCCGAGCTCTCGAGCTCACGCAGAAGCGCCCGGGCCTCCTCGGCCCGACCGGCAGCGGCGAGCCCCCAGCCGAGCGCGGCCCGGAGAGGCGTGAGCCCACCCGCGAGATCGACGGCTCGAGCCAGGGCTTCGATGGCCTCCTCGTGGCGGCCGGCATACGAGAGCGACAGACCCAGTCCCCAGTGGCCGACGAACTGATGAGGGTCCAGCTCGACGGCGGAGGCGAACTGCCCGATACCGGCCTCCGCGTCCCTGGCGAGGGTGTGGCGCAGGCCCTCGATCGCGTGGACCACCACCCCGAATCTCGGCCCCCGCTCCTCACGCGTCGCCGGGCAAACCCCAAGGGTTCTCCAAGGAAGCTCCAGCCGAGGCCCGCCAGCGAGCCCTGTGCTACAGTCCGGCCCATCAACGATGAACCGTCTGGCCCTCGCTCTCGGCATCGCTGCGGCTGGTGTCGCGGCTGTGTACTCCGGTTGGCGCCTGAGCCGTTGGCGACAGGCGGAGGAGGAGAAGCGTCTTCGTCAGATCCACACCCTGACCGGGACGATAGAGAGGTTTCCCGAGTTCCGCTCCGAGATCCTGGGGCTCGAGCGACGGATCTGGGTCTACCTGCCCCCGATGTACGAGGACGAGGACGAGCGCCGCTTCCCCGTCCTCTACATGCACGACGGGCAGAACGTCTTCGACGGCGCCACGGCCTACCTGGCCGGGAAGGAGTGGGAGGCGGACGAGACCGCGGAGCGCCTGATCGCAGAGGGGCGCATCGAGCCCCTCATCATCGTGGCCGTCGACAACGGGGGCGCAGCGCGGGTGGAAGAGTACACGCCCACCGTCGACCGCCGGGGGCGAGGCGGGCACCTCGACCCACACGCGCGGATGCTGGTCGAGGAGGTCAAGCCCTGGGTCGACGAGACCTTCCGCACGCGACCCGGGCGCGAGGACACCGGGATCGCCGGGTCCTCCTACGGTGCCCTGGCGGCCCTGTGGACCGGCCTGACCTACCCCGACGTGTTCGGGAAGATCGCGGCCCTGTCCCCCTCGGTCGGGCGAGACAATCGGCAGATCCTCGGGTTCGTGGCCTCGCTGCCCGAGAAACCCGACACGCGGATCTGGACGGACATCGGCACCCTGGAGTCCCCGAGGGCAGTGGAGGACGCGCGGCGGCTCCGCGACGCCCTCCTGGCA
The DNA here is from genome assembly GCA_022340585.1 of Acidobacteriota bacterium. Lineage (GTDB taxonomy): Bacteria > Acidobacteriota > Vicinamibacteria > Fen-336 > Fen-336 > JAJDNS01. Next base: position 10,157 of record JAJDNS010000136.1, on the reverse strand, counting down.
AAGGGCTGGGAGGAGGGGGTGGACCTCCGCTACCTCGAGGCCGCGGGAGAGGGTCACAACGAGACGGCCTGGGCGAAACGGGTGCCCGCGATCCTCGAGTTCCTCTTCCCGGCTCCAAAGGCGGGTCCGGAAGGAATCGACGAGACCGATGCCTGAGAAGTCTGGCGGCTCCGGGCTCCGGGGGCTCCTGGCCCGGCTGCGCGGGGGGAGTGAGTGGGCGCCGGGGCCAAAGGACGCCACGCTGGACTCGACACCGGAACGCATCGGCCCCTACCGGGTGCTGGAGAAGCTGGGCCAGGGGGGCATGGGGATCGTCTTCTCGGCCCTGGACGAGCGCCTCGGTCGCTCGCTGGCCATCAAGGTGATCGGGGCGGGCGGCACCGACGACTCGGCGGTGAGGCGGTTCTGGCGCGAGGCCCGGGCCGCGGCCGCGGTGAACCACCCCAACATCTGCCAGATCTACGAGGTCGGCGAGCACGACGGACAGATGTTCATCGCCATGGAGCGCCTGGTGGGCGAGTCCCTGGGCAGCCGTCTGGAGCGTGGGTCGCTCCCGGCCCCGGAGGCGGTGCCGGTGGGCCTCGGGATCCTTTCCGCCCTCGAGGCCCTGCACCTCCGGGGGCTCGTCCACCGAGACCTCAAGCCCACCAACGTCTTCCTGACCGAGCACGGGGTCAAGCTCCTCGACTTCGGCCTGGCCCGGCCCCTGGTGGCCACCACCGATGCCGAGGAGCGCGACGACGAGCTCACCCAGCCCGGCATGCTGGTGGGCACGCCCCGCTACATGGCCCCGGAGCAGATCCGCGGAGAGGAGGTGGGGCCCGCCGTCGACCTGTTCGCTACCGGGGCCCTGCTGTTCGAGATGCTGGCGGGCCGGCCCGCCTTCGAGGGCAAGGGCCTGGCCCAGGTCCTCCACGCCGCGCTCCACGAGCAGCCGCCGGCCCTGGCCGGCTCGCCCCAGGCCGCCGCCGTGGACCGGGTAATCCGCCGCGCCCTGGAGAAGGTCGCCACGAGACGGTACGCCAGCGCCAAGGCCATGGCCTCGGACCTGCGAGCCATCTCTCTGGGCGGCGAGACGTCCACCGAGGTGCGGGCCCTCAAGCGCCTCGTCGTCGTGCCCTTCCGCGAGCTCCGCCCCGACCCCGAGACCGAGTTCCTGAGCTACGGCCTCGCCGACGGGGTGTCCACCTCTCTGGCCGGTCTCAGCTCCCTCGTGGTCCGCTCCACCGCCGCCGCCGCCCGTCTGGCCGCCGAGCCGCTGGACCTCCAGAGGATCGCCACCGAGGCCGACGTGGATCTCATCGTCACCGGCACCCTGCTCCGGGCCGGCGACCAGCTCCGGGTCACCGCCCAGCTCGTCGAGGCCCAGTCCGGAACCCTCGTGGGCTCCCACACCGCGCAGCCCCGGGTGGGTGACGTCATCCAGCTCCAGGACGACCTCACCAGGAGCATTGTGGACTTCCTCTCTCCCACCCTGTCGAGCCCCGCGGAGTCGGCTCGCCGCCAGGTCGCGGCCACGCCCCAGGCCCACGAGCTGTACCTGCGGGCGGTGGAGGTGGCTCGCGACTACGAGCGCTTCCAGGAGGCGCGTGATCTCTTCGCTCGCTGCACCGAGGTGGACCCGGCCTTCGCTCCGGCCTGGGCCCAGCTCGGCCGCTGCCATCGGGTGATCGGGAAGTATCTGGACGACCAGGAGGGAAACACGCACCGGGCCGAGGAGGCCTTCGCCCGAGCCCTCGAGGCCGACCCGGAGCTGCCCATCGCTCACAAGTACCTCGCCCACCTCGAGGCCGAGACCGGCCGCGCCACCGAGGCCCTCACGCGACTCATCCGCATCGCCGAAGCGAACCGGAACGACGCCGCCCTCTTCTCCGGGCTCGTCCACAGCTGCCGGTACGCCGGGCTCCTGGACGCCTCCCTGGCCGCCCACGAGGAGTCGCGACGCCTCGACCCGAAGCTCCCCACCAGCGTGCCCTGGACTCTCCTGGCCCGGGTCGAGTACGAGCGGCTGGCGGCCCTGGACGAGGAGGAGAGCACCGAATTCGACGTCGAGCCCCGGATCCTGGCCCTGGCCCTCCTCGGGCGCTTCGACGAGGGGCGTCGTCTCCTCGAGCAGCAGGAGTCCCGACGGATGCCCGAGGTCCTCCGCTCGGTCACGGGCTGGGTCCGACCGTTCCTGGAGCAGGATTCCGCCGGGGTCCTGAGCGCCGTCGAGGAGGCCCTGGCCGTCTTCTACGATCCCGAGGCCTCGTTCATGTACTCCCTCGTCCTCTTCCGGACGGGTCAGACCGAGCGGGGACTCCAGCAGCTGGAGAGCGCGGCCCAGGGGGGCTTCAACGCCGCCGCCGCCCTGGCCGACGAGCCCTCCTACGACGCGGTGCGCGGGGAGCCCCGCTTCGAGGCCCTCCGAGAGCGGGCCGAGACCCGCCGGTCCGAGGCCCTGGCCGCCTATCGTGGGGCCGGCGGCGAGCGGCTTCTGGGGATGTGACGTGCGCGCCCGCGGTCGTCTAGGCGTCCTCGCCTGGCTTTCACTCCTGCCCCTGGGCGGGCTCTGGCGGTCCATGGTCCGGGCCCACGGCGCCCGACCCCGGACCCCGCGTCGACACACGGTCCGCGGGCCGTTGCCCGAAGGCCTGACCGTCGACGGCCCCGTGGCCCTGTGGCGTGACGGCGACACCGTCACCGCGGTCTCCCGACGCTGCCCGCACCTCGGGTGCACCGTGCGTCCGGCCGCGGACGAGACGCTGGCGTGCCCGTGCCACGGATCTCGCTTCGACCCCCGTGGTCGCCTGAAGCGCGGTCCGGCCGGCACGGACCTGGCTCCCTTGCGGGTCTCTCGCGACAGCGATGGGAATGGCCTCGTCATCGACCTCCCCTCCTGAGAGTGGGATCGCCCGGCTCTTCGAGGCCTGGAACGCCCGGCTCCCGAGCGTCGGCGACCTGGCCTTCGCCACCTTCTGGCTGGCCCTGGCCTCGGGAGCCCTCGTCGCCATCCCCTACGACGCCGGCGCCGCCTTCGATTCGCTCCAGCTCCTGCTCCTCACGAATCCGGCGGGCACGTTCCTCCGGGGGCTTCACTACTGGTCGGCCCAGCTCTTCCTCGTCTTCACCGCCCTTCACCTGATCGAGCACCTGGCTCGGCGCACCGAGTCGCGCGTGCGGTGGGGTGTGTGGTTGCGCCTCGTCGTCTCAACGGTCGTGGTCGTCTACCTGATGGTCTCCGGCTACGTGCTCAAGGGCGATGCGGAGGGCCAGCTCGCCCGTCAGGTGATGTCGGGTCTGCTCGAGCGGCTGCCGCTCGTGGGCGACGCCCTTCACGCGTTGCTCGTGGGACCCGAGGGTTCGCTCCAGCTCCTCTACGTGCAGCACGCCGCCACCGCCACCCTGCTCACCCTCGCTTTCATCGTCGAGCACTTTCGGCGAGCCTGGCCGAGCGCGGCCGCCTGGCTCACCGCCCTCGGCGCGAGCGCTCTGCTCACCGTGGCTTTCGTCCCCACTCTTCACGACCCGGCGAGTCCCGTGATCAAGGGCCCCTGGTACATGCTGGGGCTGCAGGAGCTCCTTCACTGGCTGACATCCCCTGCCCAGGCCTGGATCCCGCTCCTCGGCGGACTCCTCGTCCTCGCGTCCCTGCCGCTCATGTCGCCCTGGTGGTCGCGAACCGCGAAGGGGCTCCTGGCCGCGGTCCTCGTGGCTTACGCCGGGCTCACCCTCGTCGGGCACTTCCTCCGCGGGGCGAACTGGGAGTGGCGCCCCCCGGCACCACGCCAGGCCACGACCTTCACCGACTGGCGACTCTACCTGCCGGATCCGAAGGTCGCCGGCGGCGACGTGCCTCTCGTCCTCGGTCGCCGCGAGGGCTGCCTCCCGTGTCACGCCGACGAGCGCGGCTTCGCGCCCTCCCACTCCCCGGAGGCGGTGGGCTGCGCCTCGTGCCACCGGGGGCACCCGTGGGCCGGGAACGAGGACCTCGCCCACACCGGGATGGTTCTCGTGCCCGGCAACCTCTCGGTTGCCCGCGCGACCTGCGGCACGACCCGGTGTCACGGAGACATCGTCGAGCGGGTCGACCGCTCCCTCATGGCGACGGGGGCGGGCTTCGTGGGTGTGAACCGGTTCGTGTTCGGAGAGGCCTCGACGCCCGACGGCGGAGGCAGTCTCCGCTCGCTCGGCGAGAGTCCCGCCGACCTGCACCTGAAGGATCTGTGCGCCGGGTGCCACCTCGCGATCGAGAAGACCGAGCCCGGCCCCGTCGACGAGCTGTCGCGGGGGGGCGGCTGCACGGCCTGCCACCTCAACCACCACGCCGACCAGAAGCTCCATCCCTCCCTCGACCTGGCGATCGCCGACACCCACTGCTTCGGATGCCACAGCCGCTCCGGGCGCGTCAGCACCAGCTACGCCGGCTGGCACGAGACGCTGGAGCCCGCCCCGAGCGCCGGGCCGGGCGACGGGCGCGTGCTCCAGGATGGCCGTGTCTTCGCCCGACGTCCCGACGACGTCCACCACGCCGCCGGACTCGCCTGCGTCGACTGCCACACCGCCCGGGAGGTCATGGGCGACGGGCGGGCCCACGTTCACGAGGAGGACGCCCTCGAGGTCACGTGCGAGGACTGCCACGTGGCGGGCGTCGCCCGGACACTCCGCTGGGACGAGCTGGACGAGGAGTCTCGGAAGATCGTGCGGCTGCGGGCCGACGAGGAGCTGAAGGATCGGCGCTTCCTCGTGGCCGCTCGCTCGGGTCTCGCTCTCGTCAACGTGTTCGCGGGCGAGGACGGCGAGCCCGTCCTCGAGGGCAAGCTGAGCGGGAAGCGTCACCCTCTCAAGCCGCCGGCCGCCGCCTGCACCGGCCTCGGGCACGAGCGTGTCTCCTGCACCGCGTGTCACTCGGGCTGGGCGCCGCAGTGTCTCCAGTGTCACACCCAGCGCGGGAGCGACGGCCTGTGGCACGAGACGGGAGGGGACTTCCGGGCCGAGCTGCCGTCGCTCGGCGTGCGCGGTCCCGGGGCGGGACGCATCGAGCCGTTCGTCCCGGGGATGATTCTCACCCTGGGCACGACTCCCGTGGACGTGGACCGCGCCTTTGGCCCCGCTCTGGCGAAGCAGGGGCGGTTCGAGCGCTTCTTCTCCCCGGTCGAGCCCCACACCACCGCCGCGAAGGGGCGGTCGTGCGTCTCGTGTCATCACGACCCGCTCGCCCTGGGACTGGGGCGAGGAGAGCTCCGTCTCACGAACGGCACCGAGCCAGGCTGGACGTTCGAGCCAACGGAGGAGCTTCTCCGCGACGGTCTCCCTGCCGACGCCTGGACCGGCTTCCTCGAGCCGCCACGGCCACGAAGCTCGACACGCTCGGACGCGCGCCCGTTCACGCCGGACGAGCAGCGCCGCATCCTCCGGGTGGGCGCCTGCCTCTCCTGTCACGAGCCCACCGAGGACGAGACCGAACGGATCTACCGGAGCTTCCGGGAGTCACTGACCCGCCTCACGCCGCGCTGCGTCGCGCCCTGAAGGCGGGTCTCGGAGGGACTCGTCGGCGCGGCCCGCCGCGCCGACGCCGCCACGTGAGACGTGAGCCCTTGACAGGAACGCGGCCTCCAAACGAGCATCTGCGCGTGGCTCCCCCTCGATGGCCGCTCGACTCGACCCGGCGTGCACCCCCCGTTGGGCAGGGAGCACGGTCGTGAGCGCGAGGCACGAGGCGGAGGAGGCTGCCCGGGCCACGGTCGCGGCGTTGCGGGGGAAGGCGGAGTCGGTGCTGCGCCCGTTGGTGCGGCCCGGTGAGCGGTGCGCTCTCCTCGATTTCCCCAACCACGGCAACGTTGGTGACAGCGCGATCTGGCTGGGCACGCGAGCCTTGCTCGAGCGTCTAGGGGCCCGCGTCGTCTATGCGAGCGATTGCTTCACGCTGCGGGCCGCCACGCTGCGGGCCGCCGTGGGTGACGGGCCGATCTTCATCCAGGGGGGAGGCAACTTCGGCGACCTGTGGCACTACTTCCAGGACTTCCGGGAGCACATCGTCGAGAGCTTCCCGGAGTCCCGTATCGTGCAGCTGCCTCAGTCCATCCATTTCGAGGACGGCGCCAACCTGGAGCGCGTGCGGCGGGTCTTCGGCGCCCACGATCGGCTGACGCTGCTGGTCCGGGAGCGGAAGAGCCTCGAGCTGGCGCGCACCGAGCTGGGGCTGCCGGCGGTCCTCTGCCCCGACCTGGCCTTCGGCCTCGGCCCGCTGCGGAGATCGTCGCGCCCGGCCCACGACCTCGTGGTCCTGGCCCGGGGGGACAAGGAAACGGCTGGCGATCGTGCGGCCGTCCACGTCGGCAGTGGGCGCGTCGCCGACTGGGGAGACGACGACCCGCTCTTGGGCGCCGTGCGCGCGGTCGTGCGCCGAGTGCTCCGACCCCGCCTCCTCGGCGGCCTCTGGGGTGGCGTGCTTCCCGTCTACGACGCGTTCGCCCGAGCCCGGCTGCGAGCCGGTGTCCGTCTCCTCAGCCGGGGCCGCGTGGTCGTCACCGACCGGCTGCACGGCCACATCCTTTCCGTGCTTCTCGGGGTCCCTCACGTCGTTCTGGACAACAGCTACGGCAAGCTGAGCCACACTCTCGACGCCTGGACGGGGCACCTGCCCCTGGTGTCGGTGGCGGGCTCTCCGGGACAGGCCCTGGAGCTCGCGCACGCTCTGACGGAGCACCAGGACTGGTGACCCGGGGAGGGTGATGCCATGGCCCTTGTCGTGGGGATCGTCGACGCCGACTCCGAACGCCGCGGACGATTCGTTCGTGACGCCGGGGCGCGGCTGGACGACCACAGGCGTCTGGCCCGTCACCGCTGGGACCACGGCGACCTGACCCTGCTCGCCGCCGTCGCCGATTCCACTCCCCTCCACCAGTCACTCGAGAGGGCAACCTGGACCTGGGTTCTGGGTGACGTCTATGCCGAGGAAGGGAGCGACCCCGCCCGCTTTCTCGGCCGGCGTGTCGGGGAGTCGGGGCCCCTGGAGACGCACGGCCAGGGCGGCTACTACCTGGCGTGCACAATGGAAGCGTCCGGACGGGTCACTCTCGGCACGGACACCCTGGGCCTGTTCCCCCTGTACTTCTGGTCGAGCGCCGAGGTATTGCTGTTCTCCACGCTGCCCGGCCTCGTCCACCTCCATCCGGACTGCGACAAACGAGTCAGCGAGGAAGGCCTCGCCGGCATCCTCCTCCAGTCGTATCCCGCCAACGGCCAGACGGTGTGGGAGGGCGTTCACCGCCCCGAGCCCGGGCGCGCGGTCCAATGGCGGGCCGGCGCCCCCGCTCAGACGCCGGTAGCCAACCCCCTGGTGCCCTCGGAGGCGCACTTCGGCCTGGACTACGGTCCGGCCCGCAGGCTGTTCGATGCCACCCTCCACGACGCCGTCTCGCGGTCCACGCGTCGTTTCCCCGAGGGCATGCTGCTCTCGGGCGGCATGGACTCGCGCCTTCTGGCCGGCCATCTGGACGCCCTCAGGCCCGGAGCCACCGCGGCCGTCATCTTTGGCGAGCCCGGGGAGAACGAGGTCCGCTGCGCCGGGGGCGTGGCGGAAGTCCTGGACATGCCCGTGGTCCACTTCTCTTCCCGCTTCGATCGCTTTGGGGCCGTCGCCCTGGCTCAGCTGGGCGAGGAGCACCTGTCGAACACCTTCCACGATTTCGGCTGGATCAGTGACGCGGACCGCCTCGTGCCCCACTGCCGGGACCTCGTCAACGGCTTCCTGGGAGATCCCATCATGGGAGGCAGCCTGGTGCCCCCAGCCTACAACGAGCAGCGAGGGATCTACGATTTCGAAGCCCTGTTCGCCCGAGGCAGCGAGTGGGGCTTCTCGCCGGAGGAGATCGATTCGCTGATCAAGGCCCTGCCCATGACCGAGGCGGTGACGGCCTGCACCGAGCAGATGCGTGCCGCCTGGGACATGGTGCCGGGCCTGCCCTTCCAGAAGGCCACCCTGTGGGGCCTGTACCATCGCGGCCGCTACCACGTCGGGGCCTACGCGTGGCGGCTGGCTCGATTCGTCTGGCCGGTGATGCCGTACGTGGACCGGGCCATGCTGGAAACCGGCCTCGGCATGCCCCTGAACCATCTCAGCCAGCGCCAGATGCAGATCGACACCCTCAAGAGCGAGTACCGTCGTCTGGCGGTCCTGCCCGTCGATCGCAACGCTCGCGAGACCCCGGCCCTCGTGGAGTCCCTGCCCCGGAAGGCCGGACGGCTCATGGGGAGATGGCTGGGTAGACTGTCACCGAAGCGCAGGGAACGACGCACCTACTATCGCCAGTTCGACATCAACAATCCCGGTTGGAGCGCCATCCGCAGGCTGGCCGTCTCCCGGCAAGCGTCGGCCCATCGCCTGTTCCACGCCGAGGCCCTGGCTCGATACGTCCCCTCCCCCGAGGAGCCCATCGTGTGCGCTGACGCCATCACCGATTCGGCCCGGCTGAAGACCTTGCTGGGGTTGATGATGCTGTCGGACCGGCTCATGGAGTAGACGTGAAGAACCTGGTCATCCGTTCCCCGGAAGCCCGCTTCGAAGCAGACAAGCTGACGTTCTCCTCTCGAGTGGAGATTCCCGCGGGCAGCCGGGACCTGTGGTTCCGTGGTCCGCGGGATGCGCTCGTGCCTCAGGGGGCCGATGCCTTCGTCATCACCTGCCTGCCCACCGCCATGAGGCTGGGCCTGCCCATGGCGGTGCAAGGCAGCGTCTCGCCACGCCTGCTGGCGGCCCTGGACACCGTTCAGGACATCCTGGGCAAGTGGCACTCGGACTTCCAGCGCATCCAGGTGGACGCGCAGCCCCGGACGGAGGCACCTCCGCCGCGCCGAGACGGCACCGCGGCCTTCTTCTCCGGTGGTGTGGACTCCTTCTACACCGCCCTCAAGCACCGGGAGGCCCTCGCATCGCTGGTGCTGGTGCACGGCTTCGACATGCCGCTGGAGAACACCGAGCTCCGCACCAAGGTTGCCGCCGCCATCAGAAAGGCGGCGGCGGCCCTGGACAAGCCCCTGGTGGAGATCGAGACGAACAGCCGATCCTTCACCGACCACCACGTGGCCTGGGACATGCATCAGTTCGGCCCCGCCCTGGCCGGTGTCGCCGTTCTCGGTCCGGGGTTGGCCGGGCAGGTCCTCATCCCGTCATCGGAGACCTTTGCGCATCTGGACCCCTGCGGCTCCCATCCCCTGCTGGACCCCCTGTGGAGCACCGAGTCGGTGGCCATCGTCCACGACGGTCCGGAGGCCAGCCGTTTCGAGAAGGTGATGGCCATCAGCGATTTTCCCGCCGCCCTGGAGCATCTGCGGGTGTGCTGGGAGAACCCGGACAACGCCTACAACTGCGGTCGCTGCGAGAAGTGCGTCCGCACCATGCTCACCCTGGAGGGAGCAGGGGTTCTGGACCGGTGCCCCACCTTCGATGCGCCTCTGGACCCCGGGCGAGTGGCCCAGGTGTGGATTCCCATGGACCTGATGGCCTATCACTTCGAAGAGAATCTCGGGATCCTGAGGGCTCGCGGTGCCGATCCGGCTCTTCTCCGGGCCATGGAGCGGGCCCTCTCCCGGTTCGAGGCCGACAAGCTCGCCAAGGCCCTTGCGGCCATGCCGACCCGTCCCTTGCTGCGAGCCATGGTCCGCCGGAGACTCCGGGGCCCGGTCAGGGCGCTGCTCTCCCACGTCAAGCGGGTCTTCGGATAGATCCCCGAATACCACGGACGTGCGGACCATGCTCGAGCTTCGGGGGCCCGCTCCGGCGCACGCGGGACGCCCAGGCCCCCGTTGTTCGCCCGTGCCCCGAGGCTACGGCCGAATGGTGTTTCCCTGCTGCCGCCCGGCGTCCGTCCGCGACCCTCCGGGCCCAGCCCCGACGCGCGCCCCTTCGGGGAGACCCGGGGGGCGCAGCTCACGCACCGTCGGTTTCGTCCTGACGATCCGGGCCGTCAGCCAGGTCGGCGGCAGCGGCCGCGTCTGGAAGGCGAGGGAGGTCCCCCGCCACAGGGAGAAGAACGGTACCATCCCCTCCGACACCAGGAAAGGGCGGTACTCGGACACGATCTGGGACGCGTCCTCGCCCTCTTCCTCCTGCTCGGGCGGCGGCGCGTCGTCCGGCAGGTGGACGACGAGCATCCCCGGAGCCGGCTCACTCCGCC
>JAJDNS010000082.1 GCA_022340585.1 Acidobacteriota bacterium | reverse complement strand
ATGGCGAGAAGCGCGGCCGCCGCCGGTCCGGCCAGATCCTCGTCGACGAGGAGCCCCTCGAGGGGCTGGATGGACTCGGCCTTGCCGACGAGCTGGACCTGGGACAGGAAGAACGTGGCCACGGTCGCGTCGCGTGCGTCTTCCAGGGCATTGAGGAGTGCCCGGGCGAACAGGGCCCGCTCCTCCTCCGCTCTCGGGCGGGCGGCGCAGACGGCGAGGGCGTTCACGGCGTACCGGGCCTGCGAGTCGTCGCCCTTCCCCGAAGGGAGGACCCGTCCACAGATGTCGCCAATCGCCTCCGGGCCCAGGCCCAGGATCTCGGCGCAGAGGTCGTCCCGGGTGGCGGCGTCCCTCGCCGGGAAACGCTCGAGGATCCCGGAGACCTGCTCCTTCGAGTTCCCCAGGACCTCGTCGGCCGGGGGCGAGGGGACCGCCCCGAGCGCACCGGACGACAGCGCCAGGGTCAGAACCGCGATCACAGCTCGAGTCATGGTCGTTCTCCTCGCCTCACGCCGTCGGGAGCCGCCAGGGGGCCCGCATGGGCTGATCCACGAGGCGGTTGGCCTCCTCGTCGCCGACGAAGCGCTCCCCTTCCGGGTCGAAGCGCAGGGTCCGGCCGAGCTGCACCGCGATCTTTCCGAGGTTGACCAGGGTGCAGGAGCGGTGGCCGTTGCGCTCGTTCAGGGCGAACCGGCGTCGGGTCCGGACCGACTCGGCGAAGTCGGTGACCCGGGGCGGGGGATCGGGGAGGGCGGCGAGCTTCTCCTCGAGGTGGGGGATGTCCGAGCGGAGGCCCGGGAAGATCTTCCCCTCCGGGCCCTCGAGGAACGGCGCCTCCGTGTCGCGGTTCTCCCCGTCGAGGACGATGGAGCAGCCGTCGGCGTACCTCATCTCGATGCGGCGCCAGCTGCCACAGGCGTCGGGGTGCTGCTGCGGGCAGTCCGCCCGCACCTCGACGGGGCTGGTGTCGTCCTTGTCGAGGATGTACTGCACGGGGTCGAGGTAGTGCATGCCCATGTCCCCCAGCCCGCCTCCGTCGTAGTCCCAGTAGCCCCGGAACGTGCCGTGGACGCGGTGGCGGTGATAGGGCTTGTGGGGCGCGGGGCCGAGCCAGAAGTCGTAGTCGAGCTCGGGCGGGACCGGCTGGGGGGGCAGGCTCGTGAGACCACTCCAGAAGAACTTCCAGTCGAAGCCGGTGGTCGCGCTGACCGTGGCCTTGATGGGCCAGCCCAGGAGACCGCCCTGGACCGCCTTCTTGAGAGGCGTGACCTCGGTCCCGAATCCGTAGAAGCGGCTGCGGAAGCGGAACCAGGTATTGACGCGGAGGACCCGGCCTGTCCGCTCCACGGCCCGGACCACGGCGCGGCCCTCGGCGATGGTGCGGGTCATGGGCTTCTCGCACCAGATGTCCTTGCCGGCTTCGGCGGCGGCCATGGAGATCAAGGCGTGCCAGTGGGGCGGCGTCACGACGTGCACGATGTCGATGTCGGGCCTCTCCAGCACCTCGCGAAAGTCCGTGTACCCCGCCACGTCGGGACCGGCCAGCTCCAGGGCCGTGGCCAGGTGCTCCCGGTCCACGTCGCAGACGGCACGGAGGACGGCTCCGGGGTAGCGGAGGTGACCCCGCCCCATGCCCCCGACCCCGACGACGGCCTTCGTGAGCGTGTCGCTCGGGGGCGTGCGGCCCGGCCCTCCGAGCACGTGTCGGGGGAGGATCGTGAGAGACGCCGCGGCCGCGGCGGCGCTCCGCGCGAACTGCCGGCGAGAGACCCCTCGGGGATGGGACATGACCGCTCCTCTCCTGAATCGGCGCCATTATAGGTGCGGAGAAGGATCAGCCCGTCCCCCCGGGGCGCCGGCCTCTGACCGCTCTCGCCCGCCGCGGGGCGGAAGGTGTCCGGGGATCAAGGTGTGTCGGGTGCGCCGAGCTCCAGCACCTGGTCGGGCTGCCGACCGCGTCCGTCGATCTCCAGGCGCTCGCCGTCGACGTGCACCACCGCGTAGGAGGTGGAGTCCTCCGTCTCCACCATCCCATGGACGGTCAGGTAGTGAATGCCGTTCTTCACCGCATACCCGCCCCGATGGTCGTGACCGATGTGACTCTGTCTGGACAGAGTCACATGAGCCTGAACTCCAATGTCAGAAAGGAGCAGGCTCGCGATTGGCCTGACGGCGACGACGAAGCGACGCCCAGGCCGATCAGAGCGTCGGTGCTCCCGTGGAGAGAGGTACACTCGGGCCGAGACGTTGCACTCATAGTCTTTGGGCAACCTCAGGAGCGAGTCCATGTTGAACGCAAGTCGAAGAGAGTTCGTGAAGACCACGCTGGCCGGAGGGGCCGGCGTGGTGGCCGCTTCCCCGCTGGGCGCGGTCCGATCGGCGAGGGCCCACGATCGCCCGACGAAGAACGCCATCTCGTTGGCGACCTGGTCTCTCGTTCGCAGCTTCCGGGCCGGCCTCTGGAAGCTGCCCGACGTGCCCCGCATCTGCCGCGAGGACTTCGGGATCGACGGGATCGAGTACGTCACGGCGTTCTTCGAGGCGCCGGTCGAGACCTACCTCAAGGGCCTGAACAAGGCCGCGGCCGATCACGGCGTCCAGAACGTCCTGATCATGGTCGACGGCGAGGGGGACATGGTCTCCCGCGATCGCAGCGTGCGCATGCAGGCCGCCATCAATCATCGCAAGTGGGTCGACGTGGCGGGTGTCCTGGGATGCCATGCGATTCGGTGCAACGCGCGGGGGGCCGGCAAGACCCCGGAGGACGATCCCGACGCCATCGATCGGGCCGCGGAGGCTTTCGGCGCCCTCATCGACTACGCCGAGCCCTTCGGGATCAACGTCGTGATCGAGAACCACGGGGGCATCTCCTCGGATCCGCGCTGGCTGCCGGACCTGATGAAGAAGGTCGACAGCCCCCACTTCGGCACCCTGCCCGACTACGGGAACTTCGATCCGGATGCGGACGTCTACGAGGCGGTTCGCATGGCCATGCCCTACGCCAAGGGCGTCTCGGTGAAGGCGGGCTTCGAGCCCGATGGCAGCCATCCCCAGTACAGCCTCGAGAAGCTGCTGAAGATCTCGAAGGACTCCGGGTACACCGGCTTCTGGGGCATCGAGTCGAGCATCCGCCGAGGCCGGGATGCGGCTCCGACCTCGCCCTCGGCCATCATGAGGGACGAGTGGCAGGCCGTCCGGTGGACCAAGGCCGCCATCGACAAGGTCGTCTTCGAGCAGGGCTGATACCCGAGGATCCTGCTCCCCACGGCGCCAACGGGGAAGGCCGGGCGCCCTAATCGCTGTCCGACAGCGTGACCGTGAACGTGGCCATCACCGTGCCATCGTCCCCCTCGGTCACCGACAGGTCCCCCACGCTTAGGGAGGGGAGCGGAACGTGCTCGTCGGCGCCCACGTCCGGAGCGGGCCCGTAGGGCCGGCTGTCAGCGTCGATGTCGGCGGTGAGGGCGGTGGCCACCCCTTGATCGATGGCTCCCATCGCGTCCGGCTGCAAATGAAGGTCGCCGGCGGGGGCGTCCACGTACCAGGTTCCGTCGGCGCTCGTGACATTGCCGGCCAGGGCGCCGGTGGCGCCGTCGCGCTCGCGCATGGTGTGGTTGGCCAGGTTGTTGGTGAGGGTGGCGACGGTGCGAGAGAACCGCCACTCGATGGACGAGAAGGTCGCGCCGGTGTCGCTCGAGTGGATCGTGTTGTGGGTGGCGGTGGCCTCGCAGGCCTGCCACAGGCAGATGCCGCAGTCGAACCCGTAGGCCGACGCGAAGAGCGCCGGGTCGGAGGCGCCGATGAAGTTGTTCTCGATTGCTCCCCCGTAGTGGCCGATGTAGGCGCCCCCGGCGGCGGGGCACGGAGCGTCGGGGTAGCTTCGCCCGCTCCCGTCGGAGGCGAGCCCGAAGCCCACTCCCCGGGCGTTGTTCCGGAGGCGGTTGCGCTCGACCCGGGTGTCGCGGCTCGCCCGCCAGAAGTGCACGGCATGCTCCGACAGGCCGGCGTCGCACCAGAAGCCCTCGATCTCGTTGTCGCGGACCGCCCAGCCCTCGGCGGCGTGGGCGTCCACCCCTCCGGTGTAGCAGTTGTCCCGAATGTGGGGGCGGCCCGCGCTGGTCAGCTCGATACGGGAGCAGGCCACGACCCCGTCGTCGACGAAGTGGGTGCTATCGACGGGGTTGATCTTGATGGCCTGCTGGCCCGGGTCCATGATGTGGACGTTGTAGATCAGGGTGCCGTCCGTCGGGGCGCTCGAGGTCGACATCACGTGGATCGGGTGATCGTAGGCCTCGCGCAGGGTGATGTCGGCGATGGTCACGCTGGAGGCGGTGATCTGGATGATCTCGCTGGTCGCGTAATTCCCGTCCAGGATCACCGCTTCCCGGCTACCGCTCTCCGAGCGAAGGGTGACGTTCGGCGTCCCGATTCGGAGGGACGTGCCGTCGAGGTCGTAGACGCCGTCGGCGACCAGGATCGTGATGCCGGGGGCGGCGCTCCCGATGGCGGCCAGCAGTCCGCCGACGGAGTCGACACGCACGGTGGGCCCACTCGGCGGCGCGAGCGGGGGGCAGTGGTCCACGGGGTCCGTCGCCGCGACGCCTGCCGCGCCCACCAGGAGGAGCGCTGCTCCCGCCCGGGCGATCCCGGGGAGTGCTCCCGGGCTGTGGCGGCTCGGCCCCCCGCACGCCCCTCTGCGGAGCGTCTTCATGGTGGGAAGTCTAGCCCTCGGAGGGCTTCCCGAATGTGCTCCTGCGCACCAAGCCGGATGGCCGACGCACGGTGCGACTCCAGGGACGAGGCCCGCTGGAGAACTTCCGAAAACGAGATCTGACCCCTCCGCCCGCACGGCGCGACTCCAGGGACGCGGCCCCGCTGGGGAACTTCCGAAACTGAGATCTGACCCCTCCGGGCGTTTTGCCGCCGGAGGATGAGCCGCTATAGTGGCGCCTCACGGAGTCGCACATCCCCTGAGAATGGCCGACAGCACCCCCCCCGCCTCGCTCGAAGACTGGGAGTTCCCCGGCTGGGGCACCGCGCGCCGCCTGAAGGACCTCGACACCAAGGGGGTGCAGGTCCGCCATCTGGACCAGCCCAAGCACCTGCTCGGCCAATGGCGCTCGACGGCGATCTGCGGCAACGACATCACCTCGAGCTGCCTCTACGTCTCGGCGCTGTGCGCGGCCCAGGCCGGGGCCTACGCTCCCATCGCGCTCGCCCTCGTTGCCGCGGTCTTGTACCTCTTCCGGAAGATCTACGCCGAGGTCGGCAGCGCGCTTCCCCTGAACGGCGGGACCTACACCGTCCTCCTCAACACCACGAACAAGAAGCTGGCCGCGGCCGCCGCCTGCCTGACCCTGCTGTCCTACGTGGCCACCGCCGTCATCAGCGCCGGCGAGGCCATGCACTACGCTCACAACCTCTGGTCCGGCCTCCATGTCTTCGGGGCAACCATAGTTCTTCTCGGCCTGTTCGCGCTGCTCAACGTCATCGGGATCGCCGAGTCCGCGGCCGTCGCCCTGGGCATCTTCACCCTCCACCTCCTGACTCTCACCGTGCTCTGCGTCACGTCGGGGACGGCGGTGCTGCGGGACCCGTCCCTGCTCGCCGCAAACTGGTCCGCCCCGACGACGCAGGGCCTGGGGCGCGCGCTGTTCTTCGGCTTCTCCGCGGCCATGCTCGGTATCAGCGGGTTCGAGAGCTCGGCCAACTTCATCGAAGAGCAGAAGCCGGGTGTCTTCCCGCTCACCCTGCGCAACATGTGGATCGCGGTGGCGGTCTTCAACCCCCTGATCAGCCTCCTCTCCCTGGGCCTGCTCCCCCTGGCCGAGATCCAGAGCGTGCCGCCCGATCTCCTCGCCCGCATGGGCGAGCACTCCCTCGGTCCGGCGCTCCGGACCTGGGTGAGCGTCGACGCGGTCCTGGTCCTGTCCGGCGCCGTGCTGACCTCGTACGTGGGCGTGACCGGCCTCGTGCGCCGCATGAGCCTCGATCAGTGCCTGCCCCAGCGCCTGCTCGCGGAGAACAAGTGGCGGGGGACGAACCACTGGATCATCCTCGGGTTCTTCGCGGTCTGCTGCTCCATCCTCGCGCTGACCGGGGGCGACGTGGGCACCCTCGCCGGTGTCTACACGCTCTCCTTCCTCGCCGTGATGGCGCTCTACGCCGTGGGCAACATGCTGCTCAAGATCAGCCGGGGTCGCCTGCCTCGCGCGGTCCGGGCGAGCTGGCCGACGGTGATCGTGGCCCTCGGCGCCGTCCTCGTGGGTCTGCTCGGCAACGTGCTCCTGGATCCCGAGTACGTCCGCGTGTTCAGCATCTACTTCGCCGGGGCGGTCGCCATCGTCGGGGCGATGTTCCTGCGGGTGCAGATCCTCAAGGCCCTGCTGGCGATCTCCCGGGCCGTCGTGGAGAAGGTGAAGTCCCTGAACGAGAGGGTGAGCACCGCCGTCCTCGGGAAGATCGAGGACATCAACAGCCGACGGGTCGTCTACTTCACGAAGGACGCGGATCCCGCCGAGCTCAACCGCGCCGCCCTGTACGTGCTCGAGAACGAGCCGACGAATCATCTCCAGGTCGTCCACGTCTACGAGGACGAGGAGGAGATCCCCGCGGGTCTCGCCCGGCAGCTCAAGGCGATCGACCACCTCTACCCGCGCCTGCGAATCGACTTCCTCGCCGTGAAGGGAACCTTCGGGCCCGAGGTGATCGAGCTCCTGTCCCAGCGCCTCGGTGTCCCCAAGAACTACATGTTCATCGGCACGCCGGGGGACCGCTTCCCCCACCGGATCGAGCAGCTGGGGGGCGTGCGCCTGATCCTCTAACGTGACCTTCCGCCGCGAGGCGCGGCTCGGGTCGCGTCAGTCGGCGTACTTGACGCCGCACCCGTAGGAGTCGCTCGTGGGCACGGTCACCGCCTCGCCCGCCGACAGCTGCTCCAGCGCGGCCTGGACGTAGTTCGTGGCGGTCGCGAGGTCCGCCTGGTCGGTGGACGGCTTGTCGTCGATGCCACCGGCGTAGGCGAGCGCCCCCGTCTCGTCGATCACGAACATGTGGGGGGTCGTCTTTGCGCCGTAGGCGCGGCCCACCTTGCCGTCGTGATCGAGGAGGATGGCGGTGGGGGCTCCGCCCTTCTCCTTCATGATGGAGTTCGCGGACGCCTCGTCCACGTAGCCCTGCTTGCCCGGTCCGGAGGAACTGATCGTGAGCCACACGACGCCCTTGTCCGTCCACTCCTTCTGGAGCTTCTGCATGTTGCCGCCGCCATAGTGCTTGTTCACGAAGGGGCACTGGTAGTTCCACCACTCCAGGACGACCAGCTTGCCCTTGAAGTCCGACAGGGTGTGGCTGCTGCCGTTGCTGTCGGCGAGGGTGAAGGCCGGTGCCGGCTGACCCACCACTGCCCCCGCAGACGCGGACGCTGGCGCCAGGGCGACAGCAGAGGTGACACAGACGACGACAAGCGAGAAACGTGCGTTCATGGCTTTCTCTGCTGTGGGCTCGAGACCGAGTCGCCGACCGCGAGGGCGTCGGCAGACGCCTCGACGGGCACGTCCACCTCGATCGCCCTCTCACCGGCGGGTGTCCTCGCGACGAGAACCCCGCTCAGACGCTCGACGGTGGACGCGCCGTTCGGATCGGGCACCAGCGCGATCCGGTAGCCCGCCTTCTCCGGAACGAGCTCTTGCGGCTTCGAGTAGTCGAGAACGCGGCGGGGAATTGGGTAGAAGTAGGCCTCGGTAAGGCTTGTTGCGCTCGGGGGGCGGACCACCAGATGGATGGCCCCTTCCCGGGCCGCGGCGGTGATCGACCACCCCGGGTCCCGTTGCGCCATCTCCCGGTGAGCTTCGGCGAAGAGGGGAGCCGCCAGTCCCGGCTGCGCGCTCGCCCTCACCGGCAACGTGAGCGCGAGGTCGGCCTTCCCGGGAAGACAGACGTCGCGGCACTCGAGCCAGGTCAGTCGAGCGGCCAGGCGGACCTCGCCCCCCTGGAGCGAGCTCGGCACGCGGATCCGGACCGGGTGGAGCACCTCGCGCTCGTAGCCGTAGCTGACGAGGGGACCCGTCGCGAACCGGATCGGACGGGGCCATTGCAGCTCGCCCGCGGAGAAGCCCTCCGGCAGCTCCCAGCGCACCTTGGTCGGGAGTCCAGAGTCGCCGGGGTTGCGCCAGTAGGTGTGCCAGCCCGGCTCCATCTCCAGGCGAAAGCCCACGAGCAGCGGCCGACCGGGCTGAGCGGCGTCGGCCTCCGCCACGAGAGACGCCCGGACGTGCCGCCCCGCTGTCGCCGGCCCGGCCTCCGCTTCCGCCCCCGCCGTCACCAGGAGAAGGATGACGCCCAGCTCGATGCCTCTTCGCATATCTGATGACGATACCCTGAACGCCCGGGCCGTGATGTCAACAGACGCAAAACTCGTGGAGATCGCGGTCCTCCCCGGGGCTTCAGCGCCACCTGGAGGGCCGTGCGCTCCCACCGGGCCTTCGGCGGAAGGCTCGTGTAGAATCCGGACACCGGCGATTCGATGACCAACAGCGTGAAACCGTCGCCCGATCTCGCGGGCGAGAGCGTGCCCGTCGACGTCATGGGCACGGCTCGGGCGTTCATGGAGAGCCGTGTGCTGCTCACCGCACTCGAGCTCGACGTGTTCACGCGTCTGGGCGGAGGCGGCACCGCCGCCGAGGTCGCGGCCTCGGGCCGCACCGACCCGGGAGCCACCGCCCGGCTCCTGAACGCCCTCGTGGCCCTGGGCCTGCTGGTCAAGGAGGGCAGCAGCTTCTCGCCGACGCCGGTGGCGGCGCGCTTCCTCGTGCGCGGCGCGAGGGACGACTCCGTGGACGCGCTCCTTCACCAGTCGTCGCTGTGGGAGACGTGGTCCGGGCTCACGGAGGCCGTCCGTACCGGAGACCCGACCCCGCGGCGGGAAGCCGCCGCGCGAGGCGACGACTGGACCGTCCCCTTCATCGCCGCGATGCACCGCCGCGCCGCCCAGAGGGCGCCGCTGCTCGTCGAGGCGGCCGGCGTCGAAGGCGCTCGGCGACTGCTGGACGTGGGCGGTGGCTCCGGCGCCTACTCGATCGCCTTCGCCCAGGCGAGCCCCGCGCTCTCGGCAGAGATCGTCGACCTCCCCGCCGTGTTGCCGATCGCGGAGCGTCACATCGCCGACGCCGGCCTCGTTGGACGGATTGCCACACGTGCGGGCGACCTCCGAAGCGACGACTTCGGAACGGGCTTCGACCTCGCGCTCCTGTCCTCGATCTGCCACATGCTCAGCGGCGACGAGAACCGCGACCTGCTGAGCCGCGTGTTCGCTGCCCTCGTGCCCGATGGCCGCGTCGTGATCTCCGACTTCCTGCTCGCCGAGGATCGCGCCTCCCCTCCGCAGGCGGCGCTGTTCTCCATCAACATGCTCGTCGGGACGCCTTCCGGAGACTGCTACACGGAGTCCGAGTATGCCGGCTGGCTTCGGAAAGTCGGCTTCGCCGACATCGTGCGCCGCGATCTGCCGGGCCCGGCCAGCCTGATGATCGGAACGAAGTGTCGCTGAGAAGGAAGCGCGACCGGATGGTGTCTCCGCTCTCCACCGCAAAGCGTGTCGTGGCCGCAGCGGCTGCCGTCTTGCTCGCGGCCTCCGTCTCCGCCCGGCAACCGAACGCCGTCAAACGCATCCCCCTCATCGAGGGCGAGTGGTGGCAGGTGGCCGGCAATCCCGATCTCGGGGTCCTCGGCTCCGACGAGCAGGAGCCGGTCGACTTCGGGATCTGGGCGGCCGCCGATGGGACCTGGCAGCTCTGGTCCTGCATCCGCAAGACCCGGGAACCCGGCAAGACCCGTCTCTTCCACGGGTGGGAAGGCCCTTCTCTCACGTCGCCCGACTGGCGACCCCTGGGTATCCGGATGCAGGGCAACCCCGAGGTCGGAGAGACGCGAGGCGGCCTGCAGGCCCCCCACGTCACCCTCGTCGGCGACACCTACCACATGCTCTACGGCGACTGGCAGCACATCTGTCGCGCCACATCACGCGACGGCAAGCTGTTCCAGCGCCAGCTCCAGGGCCTCGGACGAGTCACGGGGATGTTCGACGAACGGCCTCACGCCAATACTCGTGATCCCATGGTCGTCAAGATCGGCGACATCTACTACTGCTACTACGTCGCCACGATCGACGAGGTGGGCGGCGTCTACTGCCGCACCTCCGCCCACCTCACCGACTGGTCGGAGTCCACACTCGTCTCGCGCGGTGGTCACGTGGCCACGAGGTGGTGGCACGCCGAATGCCCCTTCGTTGCCTTCGTCGACGGCCACTACTACCTGTTCCTGACCAAGAACTACAAGGGTGCCCCCGAGACCAACGTCTTCCGCTCGAGGAATCCCATGGACTTCGGTGTCGAGGGCGACGAGGAGACCTGGGTCTGCTCGCTGCCCGTGGCCGCCCCCGAGCTCATCCAGCACGAGGGGCAGTGGTACATCGCCGCTCTGCGCCGGGAGCTGGACGGCATCCGCATCGCTCGCCTGGCCTGGGACGTCGCCGAATGAGGGCGAGGAGCGAGGGCGCTCCCGGGACGGGATCGTGCCGGAGGAGTGAGGTCCCCAGCGTGCCTGTCCTGCGCTGCCGCGAGGCGTCTGCCTTCCCCCGGCACGTGCGATTGAGCCGACGAGACGCTACCATCTGAGCGGCGACACGAACCCTCGGGTGCGAGCCGATCGGGGCAACCGCATGATGGAGCCGGGAGAGCTGAGAACCGGGAGCGAGATCGTCAGAAACCTCGCGGTCGGGCTCGCCCTGGCGGTGGCCGGAGGATGGGCGCTCCGGAAGCTCCTGCGAGACCGCCGAGGGAAGGCCGGCGGCCCCGGACCGATCGTCGCCTCGCGCATCCTCGATACCGTCCACCAGGGCGTGTTCTGGAAGGACCGCGCATCGGTCTATCTCGGCTGCAACGCCGCCTTCGCGACCGCGGTGGGACTCGACCATCCCAGCGAGATCATCGGAAAGACCGACTACGACCTGCACTGGCCCCGGGCCGACGCCGACGCCTACCGCGCCGACGACCAGGAGGTCATCGAGAGCGGGACGGCCAAGCGGGCCATCCTCGAACCCCTGCAGCAGGCTGACGGCACCCGTCTGTGGTGCGAGACCAGCAAGGAGCCGCTGCGCGACGACGAGGGAAGAGTCATCGGGATCATTGGCCTCTGCACCGACGTGACCGATCGGCGGCTTCAGGAGATCGATCTTCGCGAGACCCGGCTCATGCTCCAGACCGTGCTGGACGGCATCCCCGTGCGGGTCTTCTGGAAAGACCTGAACAGCGTCTATCTTGGCTGCAACCTGCTGTTCGCACGCGATGCCGGCCTCGAACGGCCGGACGACATCGTCGGCAAGTCGGACCACGATCTCGGCTGGTCGGAGCAGGCCGACCTCTACCGGGCCGACGACCGTCAGGTCATGGACACGAATCAAAGCAAGCTCGGGTACGAGGAGCCGCAGACGACACCGGACGGCGAGCAGATCTGGCTGCGCACGAGCAAGATGCCCCTGCACGACCTCGAGGGGGAGGTCATCGGCGTGCTCGGCACCTACGAGGACATCACCGCCAGCAAGCGGGCCGAGGCCGAGCAACGAAGCCTCGAGGCGCAGATGCTGCACGCGCAGAAGCTCGAGAGCCTCGGGATCCTCGCCGGGGGCATCGCTCACGACTTCAACAACCTGCTGGTGGCAATGCTGGGTCACGCCGACCTGGCCCTGGCGGACCTGCCCCCGGGGGCGGGGGCCCACCAGCACGTGGAGGAGATCCGTACCGCCGCCCGGCGTGCTCGGGAGCTCACCAACCAGATGCTCGCCTACTCGGGAAAGGGACGTTTCGTGGTTCGCAGCCTGCAGCTCGGCGAGGTGGTCTCCGAGATGGGACACCTGCTCGAGGCCGCGATCCCCAAGAAGGTGGGCCTCCGCTATCGTCTGGCCAGGGACCTGCCCGCGGTGGAGGCCGACGTCGCCCAGCTTCGGCAGGTGGTCATGAATCTCGTGACCAACGCCGCCGAGGCCATCGGCGAGGGCAGGGGGACGATCACCCTGGCCACCGGTCAGCAGCAGGCTTCGCCGGAGTACCTTCGGAGCGCGTTCTCCCAGGAAAACCTGCCCGGGGGCGACTACGTGTACCTCGAGGTGTCGGACGACGGCTGCGGCATGGATGCGGCGACGCGCGAGCGCCTCTTCGAGCCGTTCTTCACCACCAAGTTCCAGGGCCGCGGGCTCGGCCTCGCCGCCGTGCTGGGCATCGTCCGGGGCCACCGCGGGACGGTCAAGGTCGACAGCGAGCCGGGCCAGGGCTCATCGGTCAAGGTGCTGTTTCCGGTGGGGCGAGGCGAAGCGCCCACGGTCGCGGAGCCTGCCCCGGAAGAGGAACCCGCGGGGCCGCTGCGGGGAACGGTGCTGGTGGTCGACGACGAGGAGGTCGTGCGGGAGGTCACCCGGGAGATGCTGGAGCGGGACGGCCTCGAGGTCCTCACCGCGGGGGACGGGGCCGAGGCGATCGAGGTCTTCCGAGAGCGCCAGGGGCAGATCGTCCTCATCCTCCTCGACATGACCATGCCCCGCATGGATGGCGAGGAGACCTTTCGCGAGCTGCGCCGGCTGGACCCCGATGTGCGTGTGATCTTGATGAGCGGCTACAACGAGCAGGATACGACCAGCCGTTTCGTGGGGAAGCGGCTCGCCGGCTTTCTCCAGAAGCCGTTCACCCTGCAGGACCTCGAGGCCAGGCTGCGGGCGGCCCTGGGCCCGCCCAAGGACCGATAGCGACGTCGGGAGATCCGGACCGCGGGGTTCAGGAGGCGGGGGCGAACGCGTAGAGCTGGGCGATGCGGGCCAGCTCGTCCCGGGCGTAGCCCATCGCGATGGTGAGAGTGCCCAGGTTCGTGACGACCGAATCCTGACCGGACTCGTTGGCGATGATCCGCCAGGCGTCGACCTCGAGGATCCGCAGGGCCTGCTGAAGGTCCTCGAGGAGGAAGCCCTCCTTGAACCGCTGCTGGGCGATCATGGTCACCCGTTGGGCCAGCTGGTCCGCGCCCTGCCACGCCGAGGCGACCAGAGCCTCCACGAGCATGGCGCAGCGCTCCGACAGGACCTCCGAGTCGATCTTCTGGAAGCGGGACTCCGACCCCTTGACGAGCTCCGCCGCCAGGTGGGCCGCGATCGAGGTGCTGTGGCGTCGGAGAATCTGTCGAAGCTCGTCAGACATCTTCCCTCCTGGTTCGACGAAGGACAAGACCCTCCCCAGTGTACCTCCACCGCGCCGTCGGCCGGCAACCCCGCATTCCCCACCGGTCCGGTATGTTATTGGCCCTGCTGTGAAATGATGGGCGCTCGGTCGGCGAACAGGAGGGTGTGATGTTCCGCAAGCCTGTCTTCTGGGTCGCGTTCGTCGTCGCGGCGCTCGTCGGAGTCGCGGTCGCCGTTCATCTGTTCCCGGTGGCCATGCCCTTCGTGACGCTGGACCTGAAGATGGACCGCGACGCGGCCCTGGCGGCGGCACGCGATCTGGCCACTCGGCACGGCTGGGGACCGGAGGGCCATCGCGAGGCCGCGGCCTTCCGCTCGAGCGAGATGGTCCAGGCCTATGTCGAGCTGGAAGGCGGAGGCAACGAGGCCTTCGCCCGGCTGCTGCGCGGGGACCTGTACCGTCCCTACACCTGGCAGGTCCGACACTTCCGGGAGCACGAGCCGAACGAGACTCTCGTCCGCTTCACGCCCGAGGGCGAGGCGTACGGCTTCAGCGAGAAGCTGGCCGAGGATGCCCCCGGAGCGGCCCTCGCGGAGCCCGAGGCCCGTCGGATCGCGGAGACCGCCGCCGTCGAGGTGTGGTCCGTCGACCTGAGCGCGTTCTCTCCTCTGGAGGCGTCGCAGGAGACCCGTCCCGGGGGACGCGTCGATCACACGTTTGTCTACGAGCGCCCCGAGGACGCGGGCCGGCTGGCCGACGAGCGCTACCGCCTCCGCCTCGTGGTGAGCGGCGACCGCTTCACCGAGCTGACCCACTTCGTGAAGGTCCCCGAGGCCTTCGAGCGGCGCTTCGAGGAGATGCGCTCGAAGAACAGCCTCGTGGCCGGGGTCAGCAGCGGCGTGGTCCTGGTGCTCTACGGGGGCGGGGCCATCCTGGGCCTCTTCCTGCTCCTGAAAAGGCGCTGGGTGGTGTGGAAGCCGGCGGTCTACCTTGCCGGCGCCATCGCACTCCTCACCGCCGGAGCCTTCCTCACCCAGTGGCCCCTGGAGTGGATGGAGTACGACACGGCGGTCTCCGCCGCGAGCTTCGCGGCCCAGCGGATCATCTACTCGATCCTCAACGGCCTGTTCCTGGGGATCCTGGCCCTGGTGGCCCTCGTGGCGGGGGAGTCCCTCACCCGCCGGGCCTTTCCCCGGCATCCGCAGCTCTGGAAGCTCTGGTCTCCCGACGGGGCTCGCAGCCGCGCGGTGCTCGGCCGCACCGTGGGCGCCTTCCTCCTGGTCGGGGTGATGCTGGCGTACCTGACCGTGCTCTACGCCTTTGCCCGCGAGCACCTGGGGTGGTGGCTGCCGTCCGCCTCCCTGACGGATCCCAACGTGGTCGCCTCCTTCGTGCCCTGGCTGTTTCCCCTGGCCCTGTCGCTCCAGGCCGGGGTCGTGGAGGAGGCGGTCTTCCGGGCCATTCCCCTCGCCGGGGCCGTCCTCCTGGGCCGGCGTTTCGGGGGCCAGCGCTACTGGGTGGCCGGAGCCCTGCTCCTCCAGGCGATCGTGTTCGGGGCAGCGCATGCCGACTACCCCGCCCAGCCCGCCTGGGCCCGCCTCGTGGAGATCGCCGTCCCCTTCGTCTTCATCGGAGCGATCTACCTGGTCTTCGGCCTGCTTCCGGCCATCGTCATGCACTTCGGCTTCGACGTGGTGATGTTCTCGCTGCCGCTGTTCGCCTCGTCGGCCCCGGGGGTCTGGCTCGACCGGGCCCTCGTCGTCCTCCTCGCCCTGGTGCCGCTGTGGGTGGTCCTGTACGCGCGGCTCCGCCACGGCCGCTGGATCGATCTGCCCGACGCGCTCCGCAACGGTGGGTGGTCGCCCCTGCCGGTGACGGAAGAGGCGTTGGAGAAGCCGGAACCCGTTGCCCGCGGGTCCGTGGGGCGGCGCACGGCGACCGGCCTGGCCGCCGCCGGGGTCCTCGGATTGTTGCTCTGGGGGTTCCTCACGCCGTTCCACGCGGACGCTCCCCCGATTGGCATCACCAGGGCGAACGCCGTTGCCGCGGCCCGGGCGGCCCTCGAAGAGAGAGGAGTGACGCTGGACGGCTCGTGGAAGCAGCTTCCCTCGGTCGGGGGCGACGTGGGCCTGGCGGACCTGTTCGTCTGGCAGGAGGGAGGGCCCGAGACCTATCGGTCGGTGATCGGCAGCCACATCGAGGCCCCGCACTGGCAGGTGCGCTACGCACGCTTCGAGGGCGATGTCGTCGAGCGAGCAGAGGAGTACCTCGTCCACGTCGACTCGAACGGGCAGGTTTTCCGAGTCCAGCACCGGCTCCCGGAGAGACGTCCCGGCGCGTCGTTGCCGCGAGAGGATGCCCGTGTCCTCGCCGCAGACGCGATCCGGTCCACCCTCGGCCTCGATCCGTCGGCCCTGCGCGAGGTCTCGGCCGAGCCGTCCGAGCATCCCGCGAGGCGTGACTGGACGTTCACCTTCGAGGATCCGGCGGTGAGTGTCGGCGGCGACGGGGAGGCCCGCCTGGCGGTCACTATCGCCGGTGACGAGGTGGTGGACGTCTTCCGCCACGTCCACGTGCCCGAGGAGTGGCAGCGCGGCGAGCAGGAGCACCTCGCGCTGAGCACCCTCATCTCGAACGTCTGCGGCTTTCCCGTCGGCCTGGGCCTGCTCGCGGCCGCGGTCGCGGGGCTCGTCCGGTGGAGCCGGGGGCGCTTCGCTCGCCCCACCTTTGTCGCGGTCTTCCTCGGTCTCGCCGCCGTGCTGGCCCTCAGCGTGCTCAACGCCTGGCCGGTGATGTCGGCCGGCTTCAGCACCAGCCAGCCGTGGACGACCCAGGCCCTCATGGGTGTCGGCGCCGGGCTGATCGGTGCCGTGTTCTTCGCGGCCCTGCTGGGGCTCGTCGCCGGCTTCGTTCACCGGTGGCTGCCGCCCACGGTCCCGACATCCCGGGCGACGACGCTCCTGCGTGGTGCCGCCCTCGGCGCGGTCTGGGCGGGGCTGGCCGCGGTGGCCCTCGCGGTGGCTCCCTCCCGGGCGCCGCTGTGGAGCTCTCTCACCGCCGCCGGGGGCGCACTCCCGTGGATCGGCACCGCCCTCGAGGCCCTCCGGAGCTGGGTGATGCAGACGCTGCTCCTGCTCCTGCTGGTCGGCGGGGCGAGCGCGCTCTCCCGCGGGGGGGGCGCACGACGCCTGGCCTCCCCGCTTCTGTTGATCGGCTCCGGGCTGATCCTGTTCGGGGCGGGCGGCCCGCAGCCCTTCAGCACCTGGCTGGTCTCGGGCCTCCTCGCTGGCGCGACCCTGTGGCTGTCGTACGAGCTGGTGCTCCGCTTCGAGCCCTCGTTGGTGCCGATCGCGACCGCGGCCATGACGGTGCTCGCCCTCGCCCGAGAGGCGGCCCTCGGGGCCTACCCTGGCGCGGCCTCGGGCGCCGCCCTGGCCATCGTGGCCCTTGGGGGCGTGAGCTTCTGGTGGGCGGGTCGCCTGGAGCGGGACACGCGAGCACCGGAGGACGCCCCCGCCGCCACGAGCTGAGCCCTGAGCGCGGCGGCGCCCACCGCCTCTATACTGGTCTCAGGAGCTCCCGAAAGGTGACCGACGCCCGCGCGCCCAGCCGCTCCCGCACCTCTGCCAGAGCTCTCTCCGAGAGGTCCACCACCGTGACGTCCGTGTAGCCCCGGTCCAGCAGGCCGTCGACGAGGGCCGAGGCCCCGCCCCCGACCTCGAGCACCGCGGTGTCGGCGTCCGGCGCGACCGCGCCGATCAGGTCGAGTCACGTGCCCGGGGAGGGCTCGAACCAGCTGACCTCGTCCGGGGACCGCCTCGCGTAGATCGATTCCCAGTGCTCGCGGAGGTTGGGCCGCCCGTCCGATGGCTCGCACATGGCCCTACTCTAGCTGAACCAAGCGTCGCCCGGGATGCGAAGCGAGAGCCGGAGCGGCCGCCAAGGACACGATCGCCATGGCGGAATAGTGTCCTTGGCCAGGGCATCCGGCCGCAGGCCGGTTCGGTCCTCAGGAGGGCTTCACGGCGGCGACGTTCACGCCCTGCACGTCGAAGTGGCGGGCGGTCTTCTCCTTGCTGGTGCCGAGGAAGGGATCGAAGCTCTCGGTCACCCGGATATCAGTGAACCCGACCGCGCTCAGGACGGCGACGAGCTCTCCCACCGGGAGAGCGCCGCCGATTCAAGTGGCCCAGAGCTCGTAGTCCCGTCGGATCGAGTCGCTCAGCTCCTCCTTCACCACGATGTCCGCGAGCTGCAGGCGCCCGCCCGGGCGGAGGGCCCGGAAGGCCTCGGCGAAGGCGACCCGCTTGTCGTGGGCCAGGTTCAGCACCCCGTTGGAGATCACGACGTCCACGCTCATGTCCTCCACCGGGAGATCGTGGATGTCGCCGTCCCGGACCTCGACGTTGGCCAGGCCGGCCTCGCGGGCCCCTTCCCGGCAGGTCTCCCGCATGCTCTCGGTCATGTCGACGCCGATGGCTCGGCCGCGCGGGCCGACGCGGCGGGCGGCCAGGAGGAGATCCGTGCCCGCCCCGCTCCCGATGTCGAGGACCGTCTCGCCGGGCCGCACGGTGGCGATGGCGTGGGGGTTGCCGACCCCGGCGAAGGACCGGGTGCTGCGCTCCGGCAGGGCCGCGAGCTCGTCCGGGTCGTAGCCGAGCGCCCGGGTCGCGTACTCGGGCCCGCGGTGGAAGTGGAAGTCGCCGTCCGGCTCGGTGGCGACGCGGGTGTACATGTCGTGGACCGCGTTGTGCAGCTTCTGCGTGTCCAGGTCGACGGGACAGCTCACCGAGGACATGGGGACCTCCTTCCCGGGCCCGGGGCGCGATGCGCCGGCCGGCAAATCCTGCGTCTTCAGTCTGTTGCGAATCACTCCGGCGTCGGCCATCCTCTCGCTCCTGCCCTGAATCACGCAGGCTCGCGAGAAACCCGCCACGGGGCCTGAAATCTCTCCGATCGCGGAACGGGGTGCCGCGGGGGAGCGCTCGGGCAATACTGGGGCTCGCAACAGGGGGGAGCTGCGATGCGGCGCGAGAGGGAGCAGCGGGGCGGCGGGTATGAGCTCCGCGCGTTGAGGTGACCATGCGGCATGTCCACAGATCCGCGAAGCACGCGATCGCTCTCGTCGTCGGCCTCCTTCTGCTTCTGCCTGGGGCGTCCGGTATTGCCGCCGATGCCGGAGATCCCCACACCGACTGGTTCAGGGACGCCCGCTACGGCGTGTTCGTGCACTTCCTCCCCGAAGATGCTGGCGGGCTGGCACGGGTCCGAGACTTCGACGTGGAGACGCTGGCCCGTCAGCTCGAGTCGGCCGGCGCCGGGTACCTGGTCCTGACGCTGGGGCAGAACTCCGGGTTCTTCAACGCACCCAACCCCACCTACGACCGGATCACGGGCTACGCCCCGGGGGAGCGGACCTCGGCACGGGACCTGCCGCTGGACCTTCAGCAGGCGCTGGAGCCCAGGGGCATCAGGCTGATGCTCTATCTCCCTTGCCAGGCGCCCAACCGGGACCCAAGCGCGCAGAGGGCGTTCGGACTGCGGGAAGGACCCGACGACCAGCCGATCGACCTGGAGTTCGCCCAGCGATGGGCCGAGGTGATCGCGGACTGGTCGGTGCGCTACGGCGAACGGGTCACGGGCTGGTGGTTCGACGGGGGCTACGAATGGGTCGGATTCAATGAAGAGATCGCGGAGATCTACGCCGAAGCGGCCCGGCGGGGCAACCCCCGGGCCATCCTGACGTTCAACCCGGGCGTCGGGCTCAAACGCTGGACCCGGACCGAGAGCTACACGGCGGGGGAGCTGGTCGACCCCTTCGACGTGCTCCCCACCTCGCGTTGGGTCGAGGGCTCGCAGTGGCACGCGCTGACGTACCTCGGCTCCCGTTGGTCCGCCCGGGACACCCGCCATCCCACCAGGCGCTGGGTGGGGTGGGTCCGAGCGGTCACGGACCGGGAGGGAGTCGTGACCCTCGACCTCGGGCCGAACTGGGACCCGCAGGCGGGGCCCATCGGGTCGCTGGCGGCCGGGCAGCTGGAGCAGGTCGTGGCCGTGCGGGAGGCGCTCTCCTCGACCACGGCTTCGCTCGGGGTGGGGGAGGTGTCCGACGCGCTCCGCCGAGAGTTCTCCCTCGCGCCCTTCTACCAGAAGAACGTGATGGTCGGGGCGCTCCCCGTCCTGGGCTCGGCCAACGTGTCGGACGAGGCGTTGCGGGAGGCGGCGTGGATCGTGCGTCACATGCTGGCCGAGCGGGACGACGTCCTCGAGGCCATGGCCGACCAGGGCGTGCGAGTCGCGGTGATGGCCTGGAACGAGTTCACCACCGACATCCCCGAGCACAGCGCCCTCGAGCCCGCCGTGTACTGGGACCGTCGCGCCCGGGGGCTGGGAGCGACGCCCGAGGCCCCGGCGGTCAGCGGGGCCGAGGAGAACCTCCTGGGGTTCCCCGGTGATCCCTACGCCGCGGAGAACATCCTCATCCACGAGCTCGCCCACGCGATCCACACGATGGGGATGAACCGCGTCGATCCCACGTTCGACGGGCGGCTGCGCGCGGCTCACGCGGCTGCGAAGGAAGGCGGCCTGTGGGCCGGAACCTACGGAGTGACCGAGCCATCCGAGTACTGGGCCGAGGGGGTCCAGAGCTGGTTCGACGACAACCGCGAGAACGACTCGCTCCACAACGACGTGAACACCCGGGCCGAGCTGAAGGCGTACGACCCGGCCCTCGCCGCCCTGTGCGACGAGGTCTTCGGCGACGGGGAGTGGCGCTACGCCAGGCCCGCCGACCGGAGCCCCGCCGACCGCGCCCACCTCGGTGAGCTCGACCCGGCCACGGCGCCGCACTTCCGGTGGCGGGAGTACCCGATCACCGACGCCCCCCGGGTGCAGATCGACACCCCCCGGGGCAGCATCACGGTGGAGCTGGACGCCGTCCACGCGCCGATCACGACCCGGAACTTCCTGCGGTACGTGCTGGACGGCTTCTACTCGGACGGCTCGTTCTTCCGCACCGTGACCGCGGAGAACCAGCCCGACGACGAGATCCGGATCGCCGTCGTCCAGGCGGGAGCCGACCCGACGAAGGAGGCCGAGGAGTACCCGGCCATCACCCTCGAGCGTACCCGTGACACCGGCCTCCGGCACCGGGACGGCACGATCTCGATGGCCCGACTGGGCCCCGACACCGCCACCCAGTCCTTCTTCATCTGTGTGGGCGACCAGCCCGAGCTGGACTTCGGGGGGCGGCGGAACTCCGACGGACAGGGCTTCGCCGCCTTCGGCCGGGTGGTGGAGGGCATGGACCTCGTCCGCGCCATCCACTCCTCACCGGCCAACGGCCAGCAGCTCGATCCCCCCGTCCCGATCCAGCGTGCGGTGCGGGTGCACTGAGGCCGTGTCGCTCAGGGAGTCGCGCCCAGAAACTCCAGGAACACGCGGTCGAACGCCTCCGGGCAGTCGGCCATGAGGACGTGCCCGCAGCCGTCGAGAACCTCGAGCTCGGCCCGGGGGAACTCGGCCTGGAGGGCCGCGGCGTAGTCGACCGAGATGAGGGCGTCCTGCTTCCCCCACATGACGAGGACGGGCATGTCGGCCCGGGCGAGGGTCCCGTTCAGCCAGTCCCCTCCGTCCCGCATGGACTCGAGGGCCCGGCGGACGACCCACTCCTCCTGGAGGCGGCGGGCCAGGATGGCACGCACCACGAAGGAGGGCAGGTCAGGCGCCTTGTGGCGCACCGCGCCGATGAGCTGACGCACGTCCACCTCGTTGCGGGGGAGCAGGACCTCGGCGGGGATGGGGGGACCGTCGGGTCGCATTCCCGCCGCGTCCACGACCACCAGCCGCTGCACCCTCTCGGGAGATTCGGCGGCCAGACGCGAGACGATCCAGCCCCCCATGGAGATTCCGGCCACGCGGGCCCGATCGACGCCCACCGCATCCATGAAGGCGCGAACGGCGTCGACCTGAAAGGGGATCGAGTAGTCGGCGTCGGGCGGTCGGTCCGACCGGCCGTAGCCCGGCAGGTCCGGAGCGTAGACGTGGAACTGGCGGCTCAGTGAAGCCACGAGCCGGCCCCAGTCCTGCATGCCATTGCTGCCGAGGCCGTGCACGAGGACCAGGGGAGGCCCCGAGCCCGCCTCCAGGTAGTGGAGACGGTAGGGCCCGGCCTGGACGTGGGCGCTCCGGACGCCCCGGACGCGGAGAAGGGTCTCGCCCGCCGTCTCGAGGACGGTGACGGGTCGGACGTAGGTGAAGCCGACCAGGCTGGCGATCGCCACCACCAGAACGGCGGCGCCGTTGCGACGGGACGCCCTCACGCTCACTCTCCTCTCGTCGCTCGCAGGCTCATTCTATGCTCCGTCCCCATGTCATCATGGAGCGAGGAGAAACGCATGCCTTCTGCCCGCGCGCCCATTGCTCTCGCCATTCTCGGCCTCGCCGTCGCCGCGGCGCCCGCGAGGGCCGACGACGCGTCCGACCTGAAGAACCAGGTCGTGGTCTTCGGCGGCGTGTCGATCCTGGACGCCACACGGACCTACGGCTGGTCCTGGGGTCCGGGGTACCCTGGCTTCCCCGGGTGGCCGGGCTCTATTCGCGGCGTCCGAACCGACCGGTTCCCCGACCTCGAGGTCACCGCGAGCATGTCTCTCGGCAACAGCGCGGTCTTCGGGGCCCGGTATTCGCGATACGTGAAGGACCGGCTGGCGGTGGAGATCGACGTGGCGGTGGCGCCCGGCCACGACCTGAGCCCCAACGGCGAGCTCTGCCTGGACGGCCGCTGCTTCGGGTCCGGGGACTTCGGCTCCATGGGCGTGCGGCCGCCCGGGGGACTGGGGCGGTGGGGCGACCAGACCGTCACCGCGTGGCAGTACGGCGGCGGGCTCGCCTACGACATCACCGGGGGCGAGGTGCGCCCGGTGGTCGTCTTCGGGGCCGGGGGCGCCTCGTGGAGCGGCTCGGGGGAGAGCGAGACCGACTTCGAGCTGCGCTTTGGCGCCGGGCTGAAGATCCTGTTCGGCCGCGTGGGGGGGCGGGTCGACGTCATCGATCACCTCGTTCTCGACCACTTCCTCTCGGGAAAGAGCGAGCACGATCTTCACGTGACCGCCGGACTCCTCGTGAGGTTCTAGCCGGCGCATTCGGGTCGACGCAACTCCGGGAGGAGGAATCAACATGAAGCTCGCACTGCTGTCCGGAGCCCTGGTGCTGGCCGTCTCCTGTGCCTCGCCGCCCTCGGACGAGACCACGGTGGAGTCCCGCGAGGGCGCGATGGAAGAGAACGCCGCCATCCCCTTCGAGGCCTTCACCCGCTTCCAGCGGGTCGAGGAGAGCAACCCCATCCTCGCCCTCGAGCCACCCCGGTGGGCGGCGGCCACCCACGCCCTCGTGGTCGACGACGTGGTCCACTACTACTGGTGCGAGCGCACGGTGGACCGGCGCTGGCTGCTCATGCACGCCACCGCACCCACGGGCGACCTCACCGACATCACCCAGGACGCCCGCAACCCCATCGTGGTCCCCTCGGACAGCGGCTTCGACGACACGGCGGTGGAGTACCCCTTTCCCTTCCGGAACCCCTTCGACGACCGGTACTACATGTACTACCGGGGCAAGGGGAGGGGAGTGCCGGAGCAGACGGGTCTCCTCGTGAGCGATGGCGACCTGGGGCGCTGGACCCGGGTCCGGACCGACCCCGTGATCCCCGCCGAGCTCGAGCACGAGGCCGACGGCTCGACCCATCCCTCGGTGGCCATCGACGGCGACACCATCCACATCGTCTACACCGGGAAGGCCACGGAGTCTTACCACGACGGCCTCACCATGTGCCACGCCACCGCGCCGACGAGCGACCCGGCGGCGGTGACGAAGAGCCCGGCCAACCCCGTCTTCACGGGCAGCGGCGAGATCTGGGACAGCCGGGCGGTTCGCGAGACCGAGCTGTTCAAGGGCCCGCAGTACTTCCACATCCTCTACGGCGGATTCGACGGCGAGACCTGGCGGATCGGGCACGTCCGCACTCGCGACTTCGTGACCTTCGAGCCCAACCCCCACAACCCGGTGTTCTCGCCTTCGGGGAATCCCGACGCCTGGGACGCCGACGGCGTCCTCACCGCCCAGATCGTGGAGAGCGGCGACACCTGGTGCATGCTCTACGCCGGCAAGAAGGGCGAGGAGTGGCAGACGGGCCTGGCCCTGGCCCCGAAGCCGTAGAAATCCCCCGGATCCAGAACGGAGCGATTTCGACGTCGGTCCGTCGGGCGTAGTAGAGTCTGGGGCCAGCCTCG
>JAJDNS010000130.1 GCA_022340585.1 Acidobacteriota bacterium | reverse complement strand
AGCGCCAACGCAGCGGCGAGGAACAGCAGTGCGTTCATTCAGGACGCCGTCTTGAGACGTGCTGGTGGGACTCCACTGTCGGTCGAACAGTT
This sequence comes from Acidobacteriota bacterium, assembly GCA_022340585.1. Taxonomy (GTDB): domain Bacteria; phylum Acidobacteriota; class Vicinamibacteria; order Fen-336; family Fen-336; genus JAJDNS01. Next base: position 59,581 of record JAJDNS010000130.1, on the reverse strand, counting down.
AGTCTCCACAACTCGCGAATTGAAGCTTACGCTCGAGTATCGGAGGTTGTCGAGAGGTGGAAGCGATCGTCCGGCGGGGGATGCGGTCGGCAACTCGCTCGACCTCCTCGTGTTAGTCGTCTTCCTGCCGGAGGGGCCGTCGTTGGGATGGCTTGTTCTGGCCAATTGGGTTGCCTTGCGAGAGGGGGGGGAGGACCCGGTGGTCCAGGGGGCTCCGCACCCCCTTGCTTCCCACGGTTGTGACGTGGGTGTAGATCATCGTCGTATTGAGCTCGCGGTGGCCCATGAGCTCCTGGACGGTGCGGATGTCGTAGCCGGCTTCGAGCATGTGGGTGGCGAAGGAGTGCCGGAGACTGTGGCTCGTGGCCCGCTTGGCGAGGCCCGCTTCCTCCGCGGCCGTCCGGAAGGCCCGCTGGACGGCACTTGGATGGAGATGGTGCCTCCGCAGGACGCCGGTGCTCCTGTCGACGTACTCCCGGCCGGCCGGGAAGACCCATTGCCAGCCGAGCTCCCATTGGGCTCGGGGGTACTTCCTCTCCAGGGCATCGGGGAGGGTCACGGCGCCCCGGCCATCGGCCACCTCCTTCTCGTGGGTTTTGCGGATCCTTCGGAGGTGCCCTCGCAGCGGCTCTTCGAGCGCGTCGGGGAGAACGGTCTCCCGGTCCTTGCGACCCTTGCCGTCTCGCACCGTGAGCACGCGCCGGTCGAAGTCCACGTCCTTCACGCGCAGGGAGAGGCACTCCTGGAGGCGGAGCCCCGCGCCGTAGATGAGAGACCCGACCAACCAGAGGCGACCCGGCAGGTGGCTGATGAGGGCCGCGGCCTCGGCTCGGCTCAGGACCACCGGGAGCCGGGTCGGCCGCTTGGCGCGGGGGGTGTCCTCGAGCGCCTCCAGGTCCCGGCCGAGCACCTGCCGAAAGAGGAACAGGAGTGCGCTGAAGGCCTGATTCTGGGTCGAGGCGCTGACGCGTCGACGCGTCGCCAGGTGGGTGAGATACGCGCGCACCTCGGTGGCTCCCATGCGTGTGGCGTCCCCGTAGGCATGAAACGCCAGGAAACGACGCACCCATCCGACGTAGGACTTCTCGGTCCGGCGGCTGTAGTGGCGCGCGCGAATCGCCTCGCGGACACGCTCGACGAGGGCGTGGGCCGCGGCCGCATCACCGCGGTGCGTCTCGGGGGCGGCGCGGCCGGGCGGGCGCGGTGTCCGCACGGAGGTGGAGCCTCGGAAGGCCTTCGACTTCCGGAGCCACCAGGGGGGTGTGAGGACATCGAGGGGAACCCTGGCCTCCCCGGGATGCCGGGCTGGGGGACCATTCACCATCGTCGAAACCCCTTCCTGACGCCTTCCTGCGGCGCCAGGCCAGAGGATAGGGGGGAGGACTGCCGGGGGAGGTCCAGAAGGCGTCAGGCCCTCGAGAGCGCCTTGACGTACTCCTTGACGGCGCCGGCCTGGCTCTCGCCGTCGAGGCCCGCCTCGGCCAGGACCATCGGCCCCTGTCCGCTGCCCAGGTAGTGGCCTTTGCGGTAGGGGTGCAGGGTGTGGGCCCGCCCGAGGTCGGAGCGGATCCAGCGAAACATCGTGGGCAGGGTGAAGCCGGTGATGCCCATGGCCTCGTCCGCGCGCTCTTCGGGGAAGATGTCGCGCTGCTGCTCGGCGGGGAGGAGGTCGAAGAGCTCGGCGCTCACGACGGAGTACACCCAGGGGTCGAGGCCGTCCTTCTCCAGCCGCGGCAGCGCCTCCTCGACGAAGGCAAAGGAGACGGCGCTCTCCTGGAGGACCACCGTGCCCCGGCCCTCACCCCTCGGCTTCCTGAGGAGGTAGACGCCGGTGATCGCCGCCTCCGGCGGCGCGAGGCCGAGCCGGGCCCGGTCGGGAACGGTCTCGCTCGGGCGGGTGACGAAGGGGGCGAGGACCGCGGGGCGGTGACGGAGCGCCGCGGCCAGGAGGGGCCAGATCTCCTGGGGGTCCCAGGGGGTGAGGGTGACGGACGTGCCCCGGGGGAAGTTCTCCTGCAGGAGCTGCAGAGCCTGGGGGTCGGCATGGGTGGGACCGTCCTCCCCGGTCTTCAGACCCGCGTGGGCGCAGACGAGAATCATGGGCGGCCACGGTCCGTGCGGGGCCTTCGCCTGGCAACCGATGGCGTGGAGCCGTGCCGCCACGTGGCTGAGAGGCGCGAGAAACGCCCCGTACGAAGACCCGACCCCAATGTGCCGACCGAACGACGAGAGCCCGGAGAGGATCCCCGCCATGGCGTCCTCGCAGATGCCGCCGATCGAGAGGGTGCGCGCGGTGGGGTTGTCGGACGCGTTCCAGTAGCCCTCACCGAGGTCGGCGGCCACGGCGTTGACGCTGGTGGAGGCGAGGAGGTCTGCGGCCCCGACCAGGAGCGCTCCTCCCGAGGCCTTGTTGTACAACCCGAGCGCCTTGCCGAGCTGGGCGCGGAGCGTGGCCGGCAACCCCGGCGCCAGTCGCAGCGCGGGCGGCGTCTGGTCGCCGTCCGCGAGCTCGTAGACGGCATCGACCCGGGGCGCGCCTTGCCGCGGCCGACGGTCCTGCTCGTCGAGGCGCTTCCGCGCGGCGGCGAGGCGTGCGGCGAGGATCTCGGCGGTGGGGCGGTCGCCCTCCACCGCCTGGCGCACCAGGAGGAGCGCCTCGTGGAAGCACTCCTCCATGGTGGCGCTGCCGTCACCTCCCATCTCGCAGCGGTGGCTCGAGGCCTCGCAGGTGGGCAGCGCGATGGTGCCGCGGCTGGAGAGCGGGGCGAGGGCGTTGTGGAAGGCGTCGGAGCAGAGCTTGTGCCCGGCCCCGTGCGAGGCTCGGCCCTCGATGCCATAGAGCCAGCCCTTGGTCGTTCGGTAGACGACAGCGGTGGGCTGGCCGTTGTCGAAGGAGGCGGCCCGGCGCTGGGCGGCGAGGACCTGCTGAAAGTCCCGGCCGTCTTCCACCTCGACCACGTTCCAGTCGTGGAGATGGAAGAGCTCCATGGGCGTCCACTGGACGTACTCGCCGGGCGCGTCGCCGTCGCGGCACACGCGGTTGGAGTCGATGGAGGCCTGGTTCCAGTCGACGTGGAAGACGAGGTTGTCGAGCCGCGCGGTGCCGGCCGCGGCGAGGGCCTCGGCGGCGCGCCCGGGGGTGAGGCCGCCTTCGCCCTCGATGACGTGCACTCTCGGGGCGCCCTTCCCGTAGTAGTCGCGAGCGCCGAAGGCGAGGCCGATCGAGCTCGCCACACCGACGCCGGAAGCGCCGGTGGAGAGGCGGACAAAGGGTGTGGCCGGCGTGGGGTGCCCGTCGAGGGGCCTGGCCTGGTGCTTCACGAACAGGGGGGTCGAGGTGAGGGGGTTGCGGCGGAAGCCGAGGAGGTCCTCCAGCCGCAGGCGGTGAGCGATGTCAGGCGGGAGGAGCTCGGGGCGGGCCACCCGCGCGACCTCGTCCCTGAGCGCCCACATCGCGTACAGGCCCATGGCCTTGTGCCCGGCCGCGTACGAGATGATGTCGGCGTCCTCACGGTCGGGGCGCGCCAGCTCGTAGTCCATGGCGTCGAAGACGACGCCGGTCACGATGCGGCCCGAGGAGATCGACCCCCCGGGGTGCCCCGACTGGGGGACGTAGTTGTAGAGGAGGGCGCACAACGAGCGGTACACGAGGTCGAAGGCCTCGAACCGAGCGAGCTCCTCGGAGGTGAGGGGCCCCGGCTCGGACCCCGCCACCTTGATCCACTCGGCCCGCCTGGGGCCGAAAGCGATGGACATCAGTTCCTCCCCGCACGTGGCGTGCGCAGTAGCGCGACGCGCGAGCGTCGCCTCCCTATTCTCCCGGGTCACGCCCCCGCGATGATGAGGCAAACGACCCACTCGTGCGATTCCCGGGGTCGCCGGAGCTCTCGTCGCGCGGTTTCTGGTGAATAATGGCGAGTGAGGCTCCCGCTCCCGGGGTCCCCTTCCATGCCCGAGCTCATCCTGCCCCAGCGCCCCCGTCTTCGTGCCGTGGCGGTGGCGTGGGCCCTGCTGATTGGGCTCGCGATCCCGTCCCCCGGGGGGCAGACTCCACCCCCCGAGGAGACACCGGAGGCGCGCGAGCAGGCCCGGTTGTGCGAGCGACTCGACGAGAATGAGGGGATCGAGGCCTGCCGTGCGGCCCTGGCCCTCGGCCTGGGCCCCGAGCGCCGGGGACCCGTGCGGGAGGTCCTCGCCCGGCATCTCGTCGACGTCGAGCGGTGGAGCGAGCTCGCCGACCACTACCGGGAAGACGTCCGCCTCGCTCCCGAGGACGCCGAGGCCTGGGTCAGGCTCGGGACCACGCTCCTCTTCGCGCTGAACGAGCCGGCGGAGGCCCTCGCCGCGTTCGAGGAGGCGGTCCGGCTCGATCCCGCCGACGCCGTCACGCGCTGCCTGCTCGCCATCGCCCTCCACTCGCTGGGCCGCCATGAGGAAGCGACGAAGGCCTTCGACGAGGCGCTGCGGCTCGACCCCACGGTCCTCGACGACCGCCCGGCGGCCCAGGCGGTGCGGGAGGCGGCGCGCCGCGGCCAGCCCTGGCCCTGACCGCGATCCGGGAAGGAGAAAGGTGAATGGCGAGCACGAAGCGTGGAAGCCGGGCGGCGGTGGGCTCTCTTCTCGAGCAGCTCGACGAGGCGTACGATCGCCAGTCCTGGCATGGCACCAACCTGCGGGGCTCGCTCCGGGGACTGAGCGTCGACGAGGCGCTCTGGAGACCGGTCCCGGACCGCCACAGCATCTGGGAGATCGTGACCCACGCGGCGTACTGGAAGTACGCGGCGTGGCGTCGGCTCACCGGCGAGAAGCGGGGCGCCTTTCCCCACAAGGGCAGCAACTGGATCCCGAGCCCGACCTCGCCGACGAGCGGGCAGTGGCGAGACGAGCTGACGCTCCTCGGTGGGTTCCATCGGAGGCTGCGCGAGGCGGTGGCCGGACTGAGGGACACCGACCTGCGCCGTCGCGCGCCCGGCGGCAAGGAGCCGATCGGGCGGCTGGTGCGGGGCATCGCCGCCCACGACCTCTACCATGCGGGCCAGATCCAGCTCCTGAAGCGCCTTCTCCGCTCCTGAAAGGCGCCCGGTGCGATCCCGGCTTCCCCCCCGGGACCTCCTACTCCAGCTCGACCACCACGTAGAGGAGCCGGCCGGCGCGCTCGACGTGGAAGACGAGGGGCTCGCCTGACGCCGGGCTCTGAACCGCCGAGCGCAGCTCGGCGAGTCCGCGAACCGAGACGCCGTTGACGGCGTAGATGACGTCGCCGGGGCGCAGGTCGTCGTCCACCCCCACCACTCCTCCGGACCGCGCCGCCACGAGCACGCCTTCGCTTCGTCGCAGGGGGCCGGCGGCGTGGACGAGATCTTCGTCGAGCTCGATGGCGAGCACGCCGAGGCGTGACACGAGGTTGCGCTCGGGTGTCACCAGAGAGGCAAAGCGGTCCGGGTCCCGGGGCCGCTCGACGACGGTGACCGGGAAGCTGTGTCGCGCCCCGCTGCGCAGGACCTCCAGAGTGACCGTGTCCCCCAGGGCTCGCTGGTAGACGTTCACGTCGAGCTGGCGCGCGTTCTGCATCGGCTTGCCGTCGAGGGAGACGACGATGTCGCCGGGGCGCAAGCCGGCCGCGTCGGCCGGTCCGCCGGGGCGGACGTCCGAGAGCACGACCCCGCTGTGCACCCCCAGGCCCAGCCCGTTGCCCAGGGCGTGAGTGATGGACTGGGCCCGCACGCCGATCACTCCGCGCCGGACCCGCCCCTGCTCGCGGAGTTGCGCGTAGACCGCTCGCACGATGTTGCTGGGAGCGGCGAACCCGATTCCGTCGTCTCCTCCCGACTGGGAGGCGATCAGGGTGTTGAGCCCCACCAGGCGCCCCTGTACGTCCACCAGGGGGCCCCCGCTGTTGCCGGGGTTGATGGCGGCGTCGGTCTGTACGTAGATCATCGGTGAGTCAGGCTGGAGCTGGCGGGCCACCGAGCTCACGACCCCCAGGCTCGCCGAGTTCTCGAGTCCGAGAGGGCTGCCGAAGGCGAGGACGAGCTGGCCCTGGTGGAGCTGCTCGGAGTCGGCCAGGGGCAGGGCCGGGAGGCCACCGGCCTCGACCTTCAGGACGGCGAGGTCGGTTTCGAGGTCGACGCCCACGACCCGCGCTGGCAGCCGGCGGCTGCGGGGGCGGAGAATCGATCCCGTCCCCCCCGGCTCCCGCAGGCGGAGCAGCTCGATGTGCACGGCTTGGGCGCCCTCGACGACGTGGGCGTTGGTGACGATCCAGCCGTCCCCGTCGACGATCGCTCCCGAGCCGTACGAGCGGGCGCGAGACAGCAGCGTCCCCCCTCCCGGGGCGTAGCCCGAGGCCACCACCTGGACCACCGAGGGGGCCACCTGCCGGGCGAGCGTCTCCAGCTGGGCATCGAACGCCACCAGGCTGTCCGTGGCCTGGGCCCGCCCCGCTGGATCCGCCCCCGCGGGCGCGGCGACGAGGATGGCCGTGACGCCGAGGGCACAGACCACCGCGAAACCGCGAGTGCGCGACATCGAAGGCCTCCCTGTCGGCTCGATCAGACGTCCAGCTCCACGACCACCGGCGCGTGATCCGAGGGCTGCTTGCCCTTCCGCTCGTCGCGGTCGATGGACGCCCCCGTGCAACGATCGGCCAGCGGCTCGCTCAAGTCGATATGATCGATGCGCAGGCCCCTGTTCCTGGGAAAGGCCAGCATACGATAGTCCCACCACGAATAGAAACCGGGCTCCTGGTGGTGGAGACGAAAGGCGTCGACCAGCCCGACGGCCCGCACCTCCGCGAAGGCGGCTCGAGCCTCGGGGTGGAAGAGAACGCTCGCCTCCCACGCCCCGGGATCGTGGACGTCGCGTGCCTCCGGGGCCACGTTGATGTCGCCGCAGAGGGCGACGAGGTCGCCCCTGTCGAAACGCCGTTCGAGCCAGGCTCGGAGGCGCTTCAGCCACTCGAGCTTGTAGGCCCACTTCTCCGAGCCCACCTCGGCGCCATTCGGGACGTAGACGCAGACCACGTGGACCTCCCCGACACGTGCGGTGACGAGGCGGGACTGGACGTCGTCACCGCCGTCACCGAAGCCCCGCTCCACCGCCTCCGGCGCGAGGCGGGAGAGGATGGCCACGCCGTTGTAGGTCTTCTGGCCGTGGACCGCGGCGTGGAAGCCCGCGTCCCGCAGGGCCTCGAAGGGGAAGGCCTCGTTCGTGACCTTGAGCTCCTGGAGGCACAGCACGTCGGGCCGGTGAGCGTCCAGCCAGCGGAGCAGACGCTCTTCCCGGGCGCGGATCGAGTTCACGTTCCAGGTGGCGAGCTTCATCGGTTTCCCCTGCCAAGGCATCCGGCCGGAGGCCGGCTCGGTCCTTCGCGACTCTATCCCGGCGCCGAGGCGGTGGCCAGGGCCCTCCCTCTGTCTGAAACAAACGAACTATTCCATTCGAGGCCCCCGAGGCGTAAATCGGTATCAAGGGAGGCTTCCATGCCGACTCCAGTTCAGCTCGTTCTCGGCGTCGCCGCCCTCGTGGGCCTGGGCGTTCTCTTCCTTTACGGCCGGCAGGCGCTGGGCGCCTGGCTCCGGTACCGGGACACCCGGGTCGTCGTCTGTCCCGAGAACCGGGAGGCGGTTGCGGTCGAGGTCGACGCCCCCCACGCGGCGTGGAGCGCTTCCCAGGGTCGTCCGGACCTGCGACTCGAGGACTGCACCAGGTGGCCGGAGAAGGCGGGCTGCGGCCAGGAGTGCCTGAGCCAGATCGAGTCGTCGCCCGAGGCCTGCCGCGTGCGCACCATCCTCACCGACTGGTACAAGACCCAGCCCTGTGCCTTCTGCGGCAAGACGTTCGGAGAGATCCACTGGCATGACCACAAGCCGGCGCTGCTGGCGCCCGACGGCGCGCTCGTGACCTGGGGGGCGTTCAGGCCGGAGCAGGTGATCGACGTGCTGGAGAGCCATAAGCCCGTGTGTTGGGACTGCCACCTGGCCGAGAGCTTCCGCCGGGAGCACCCCGAGCTCGTCACCGAGCGGCCCGAGCGCGACGGCCCGCCGCCCTCGATGGCCTAGCCCTGGCCTAGCGCCCGATCGCCGCTCCGTCGGGCTGCCGCCGGTCGGAGCCTCCCTCGAGCCAGCGACCGTTCTCACGGATACCGATCGCCTGCACCGCGCCCCAGGAGTCCTCCTCGTTCACGTTGTGACCCCACTCTCGCAAGATGTCGAGGGTGTCCGGAGAGAAGCCGTTGCGCTCGTAGTGCAGCAGATCGGGCAGCCACTGGTGGTGGATCCGAGGCGCGTCGATCGCCTCCTGGACGTTCATGCGGAAGCTCAGGACGTTCACGATCGTCTGGAGCACGGTCCCCGGAATCCGCCGGCCACCGGGGCTGCCCACGACGAGGAGGGGCTGCCCGCCGTGCACGAGGATCGTGGGTGTCATGTTCGAGAGCATGCGCTTGCCGGGAGCGGCGAGGTTGGGCTCGGTGCCGATGAGCCCGCTCTCGTCGGTGAGCCCGGGGCCGGCGTTGAAGTCGCCCATCTCGTTGTTCAGGAGGAAGCCCGCCCCCGGGACCACGATCTTGGAGCCGTAGCCGTTCTCCAGGGTGTACGTCAGGGAGACCGCATTGCGCTCGTTGTCCACGACCGAGACGTGGGTCGTCTCCGCCCCCTCCGCCCGCCACTCGAAGCTGGATGGCGTGGACACCGATGCGCGGCGGGGGGCGATGGTGCTCCGGAGCTGGTCGGCGTACTCCTTGGAGATGAGGCGCTCCACCGGCATGTCCTTCACGAAGTCGGGATCGCCAAGGTAGCGAGCCCGGTCGGCGAACGCCCGCCGGAGGGCCTCGGTGAGGTGATGGAGGTAGGCCGCCGACCCGAAGCCCATCCCGGGAAGGTCGTACCTCTCGAGGATGTTCAGGGCCTGCAGGAGCACCACGCCACCCGAGCTCGGGGGAGGCATGGTGAGGACCTCGGCGTCGAAGTACGTGCCGCGGAGCGGCGTGCGGCGGACCGCCCGGTAAGCCTTCAGGTCCTCGCGGGTGATGAGCCCGCCGTGCCGCTGCATCTCCTTCTCGATGAGCCCCGCGGTGTGGCCCTCGTAGAAGCCCCTGGGGCCCTCCGTCGCGATGCGCTCGAGGGTGTCGGCGAGGTCTCCCTGCCGGAGAATGTCGCCCGCCTCGTAGAGGTCTCCCTCGTGCGAGAACTGCGCCATCGACGCGGGGTACCGTGACATCTGCGGGAGGGCGGTGCGCAGCGACCGGGCCAACCCGTCGGTGACCATGAAGCCCTCGCGGGCGAGGGCAATCGCCGGCTCGAGCAGCTGCTCCCAGGGCAGCTTCCCGTGCTCCCTCCAGGCCTGGTGCAGTCCGGCCACCGTGCCCGGCACGCCCACCGCGAGGTACGAGTCGTGATGGAGGCGCGGGTCGTACTCGCCGTCGCGCAGGAACATCTCGGCGCTGGATCTCGCCGGGGCGGTCTCGCGGAAGTCGTAGGCGACGGCCTGGCCGCTCGCCGAACGGTAGACCAGGAAGCCGCCGCCTCCGATGTTGCCGGCGGAAGGGTGGACCACGGCCAGGGCGAATGCCGTCGCCACCGCCGCGTCCATGGCGTTCCCTTCGCCGATCAGCATGGAGGCCCCGACCTGCGAGGCGATGGCGTTCTGGGAGACGACCATGCTGTTGCGTGCCCGAACGGGCACGGAGCCGGCCTCGGCGAGACCGACCGATCCCAGCACCAGCACGAGCGTCAGGGTGCGTGCCTTCATTGGAAGCTCCTCCGTGCGGCGGCCACGCCGAGCGCGGGCGGCTCCCCCCGCCGGCGCCGGGCCGGTACCGGAACGCTACCATCGGGGGCGAAGCGCTTCCAGTCCCGCCACGTTTGTGGTGTGATGCGCGGCGATCGAGGTGAACCCATGTCACGTGCTGCCCTCTTCCTCCTGGCCCTGGCGGTGCTGGCCCCGCCTCCCTCTCCGGCGGAGGCGCCGGCCACCCTGCGGCTCGACTACTTCCACACCGCAGGCGCCGACGAGGAGCTCTTTGCCCTCGACGCGGTGGTCCTGGAGGGTCCGTGGCCCGGCAACCCGGACCGCCCCCTGGACGATCTCGACCTCGGGAAGTACCGCTTCGAGGTGGTGGACCGCGCCACGAACCGCGCGCTCTACTCTCGCGGCTTCGCCAGCATCTGTGGAGAGTGGGAGGTCACCGGAGAGGCGCGGCGCGCCCACCGGACCTTCCACGAGTCGCTCCGCTTCCCGGAGCCCGAGGGCCCGGCGTACGTGGTGCTCAAGAAGCGCGGAGGCGACGGGCTCTTCCACGAGGTCTGGTCGGTGGCGGTGGACCCGGCCGACCCCACCGTGGATCGGACCGGGCCCCCGCCCGCCGACCACGTCTGGGCCGTGCTGGAGAGCGGACCCCCGGCGTCGAAGGTGGATCTCCTGCTCATGGGCGACGGCTACACCGCGGAGGAGATGGAGAAGTGGCACCGGGACGCCCGGCGGATGGCCGACCTGCTCTTCGCGACCTCGCCGTTCAAGGAGCGCCGTGACGACTTCAACGTGTGGGCCATCGACACACCGTCTCGGCTCACCGGCGTCGCCCGCCCTTCCGACGGTGTGCACCGTCGCTCCGCGCTCCGCGTGACCTACGACGCCTTCGGCTCCGAGCGGTACGTCCTCGCTTTCGACAACCGCCGTCTGCGCGAGGTGGCGGCGGCGGCCCCGTACGACTTCATGGTCCTCGTGGCCAACGGCCGCAAGTACGGCGGCGGCGGCATCTTCAACCTCTACGCCACGGTGGCGTCGGACAATGCCTTCACGCCCTACGTCCTGGTTCACGAGTTCGGTCACCATTTCGCCGGGCTCGCCGACGAGTACTACACGTCGGACGTGGCCTACGAGAGCACCTCGGCGCGTCCCGAGCCCTGGGAGCTGAACGCCACCGCGAGCGCGACCTCTCCGAAGTGGCGTGACCTCGTGACCCCCGGCACCCCCCTCCCGACTCCATGGGAGAAGCAGGCCTTCGAGGAGGCCCAAGAGGAGATCCAGGCGCGCCGGCGCGAGATCCGCGCCGCGGGGCGGCCCGAGGAGGAGATGGAGGCGCTCTTCCACGACGAGCAGAAGAGGATGGACGCCCTCCTGGCCCGGGGGGACTACGCGGAGGCGGTGGGGGCCTTCGAGGGGGCGATGTACGAAGCCCGGGGCTACTACCGTCCCCAGGCCAACTGCATGATGTTCACGCGCACCTCGAGGTTCTGCGCGGTGTGCCGCCACGCCCTCGAGCGCGTCATCGACCTCTACACCCGCCCAGCTCCCGACTAGTCGAGTTCGGCTGCCGCTGTTGACCGAGCTCCCTGGCCGTCGAGGCTGCGGCGGCCGGGCCCCGGCGAGGACCCTGCTTGACTTCGTTGCTGTGGGGCCCGCAGCCGGGTGGCCGACCGCAGCCGCTCACTGAGGAGACGCGAGGCAGCCAGCGGCAGCCAGGGAGGACGAAACACCCAGTTGCCCCCGACCGGGGCTATCATGAGGCTGCGGTGAGCGAGCCCAGCGACAACGGACCGGCCAATGTCGTCCAGACCCTGCCGGGGTCCTTCGGCGACCTCGGCGCGCTCGGGCGCGAGCGGGCCCTCGAATCCGGAGCCACGCTCTGGCAGGAGGGAGACCCGGGCGACCACGTCGTGCTGCTGCTGGAGGGCCGCCTGGAGGTGTCCCACCAGACCCCCGACGGTGAGGAGATCGTCCTGAGGCACCTCTACCCGGGGGCGGTGGCGGGGGAGATGGCGGCTCTCGACGGCCAGAACCGATCGGCCACGGTGCGGGCCCGCAGCGCCTCCCGGGTCCTCCTCATCCCCGCGTCCCGATTCCGGCAGTTCCTGAGGGGGCGGCCCGACGTCCTCGAGCAGCTCTTCTGGCTGCAGCTCGAGCGTGTCCGCAGCCTGACCTGGCGGGTGAGCCGGACTCACCACCGCGCCATCACCGATCCCCTCACCGGGCTGTACAACTACGGCTTCTTTCGCGAGCGGCTCGCCATGGAGCTCGAGCGGGCCCAGCTGACCGGGGACCCGGTGGCCCTGGTGATGTTCGACATCGACCACTTCAAGGACTACAACGACACCCACGGCCACCAGGAAGGAAACAAGGTCCTGGTGAAGGTCGCGGAGATGCTCAAGAAGTCGGGACGGCGGGGCGACGTGGTGGCCCGCTACGGTGGCGAGGAGTTCGTCACGCTCCTGTACGGCGCCTCTGCCTCCGACGCCTGGCGGCTCGCCGAGACCTTCCGCGGGGTGGTGGCGGCCCAGGTCTTCGGGGGCGAGGGAGGCGCGTCCCCCGACCACATCACGGTCAGTGGGGGCGTCGCGACCTTCCCCGTCGACGCCCAGGACGACCTCGCCCTCATCAAGTCCGCCGACGCTCGGCTCTACGAGGCCAAGGAGGCCGGCCGCAACCGCACCGTCGGACCAGAGGGGCTGGGCTCGTGACCCGCGCCCTGGCCCTCGTCGCGCTCGTCGTTGCCTTCGTGGTCCCGTCCGCCCGCGGGGGCGAGATCCCCGACGCCGTCGTCGTCTTCGAGGCGGGGGACGGCCTCCCCGACAGCGTGCCGTCCGCGGCCCCGCCGCGCTTCGTGCTGCGGCGGGACCGCCGGGTGTTCGTCGGGGGCAGCGAGAAGATCTACTCGGGGCTCCTCGAGAAGGACGAGGCGAAGGCCATCGAGCGCCGGGTCGAGGCCCTCGCCAGGTCGGGTGTGCTCGACGCCCCGGCCTCGTTCGGCGGCGACACCGACACGCGGTATCGGCTGCGACTGCCCCGGGAGGGGGAGCGCGACCTGTTGATCACCGGCGATCCCGCCTCCGCCCCCCCCGCCTTGCAGGGTCTGGCGGCCCTGGTCACCGACCTGCTGCGCTTCGACCACCCGCACCTGCGGCCCTGGTCGCCTGCCGAGTACGCGGTGTCGGCGCGCGAGGGCGAGCTCGTGGGGGGGTGCCGCGCCTGGCTCCTGGAGCTTCCCTTCGACCGGGTGCTGGCCGGGCCAACGCGGATCCCCGTGGCCGACGTCGAGCGCTGGCCGACGGGATCCGACCCCGCGTCGGTCTGCGTGGATGGCCGACGCTACGTGGTGACATTCAGGCCCTTGCTGCCGGGCGAGCAGCCCTGAGGATGCTGGCGCCGGCGGCTTGACAACCGAGGGGCGGAGGCCCCATAGTCGAAGACCGGAGGAGACGATGACCCAGTCGCAGTGGGTGGCCCTGCCTTGAGGCGAGGGCCGCGGCACTCGCGGCGCCGTCGTCACCATCGCAACGACAGGCCCGGAGGACCCCAGGGTTCGAAGGGACCGAGAGATCCCCGCCAGGCCCCGATTCCGACAGAGGGGCCGACCACGCCGATTCAGGGAGTGGTCGAGCTAGCCGAGGGGGCGGGGGGATACGTCAGGCAGGCTGCACAGAACTATCTGCCACAGAAGGACGACGTGGTCGTTCCCTACGTCGTCGCTCGGGACAACGGTCTGCGTGACGGGACGGAAGTCGAAGGACTCACCCGCGATGGTGCGAACGGACGCCGGATACTCGTAGAAGTCGAGAAGGCAGGAGGCCTCACTCCCGAGGAGTACAAGGCCCTCCCGCACTTCCAGGACCTGATCTCGGTCAACCCCGACGAGGCCTTCGCCCTGTCGGGCGAGGACTCGGAGATCAGCCTGCGCGTGATCGACCTGATTGCCCCCGTCGGTCACGGGCAGCGGGGGATGATCGTCTCTCCGCCCAAGGCCGGCAAGACGACGCTGCTCGAGCACCTGGGCGTCTCGATCGCCACCAACCACCCGGACGTCCACCTCATCCTGCTCCTCATCGACGAGCGGCCGGAGGAGGTGACCCACTTCCGGCGCGTGGTGGACGCGGAGGTCCTGGCTTCCACCTCGGACTCGGCCGCCGACGCCCACATCAAGCTCGCCCGCCTGGCGATCGAGCGGGCCAAGCGACTGGTCGAAGCGGGTCGCGACGTCGTGATCCTGCTCGACAGCCTCACGAGGCTCGGCCGGGCGTCGAACCGGGAGATGGGTCCGGGCGGTCGCACCATGAGCGGCGGGATCGACAACCGGGCCCTCCAGTTTCCGCGGCAGTTCTTCGGGGCCGCCCGCAACTGCGAGGGGTCGGGGAGCCTCACCATCCTCGCCACCGCCCTCATCGAGACCGGCTCCCGGATGGACGAGGTCATCTTCCAGGAGTTCAAGGGCACCGGCAACATGGAGCTCATCCTCGACCGGGCGATCGCCGACCGCCGCATCTACCCGGCGGTGGACGTCCTGAGGTCCGGGACGCGTCGCGAGGAGCTCCTCGTGTCGCCCCAGGAGCTTCAGAAACGTCACCTGCTGCGGCGTGCCCTCGCCGATCTGTCCCCGGTCGAGGCCGCCCAGTTCCTCATCGACAAGCTCCAGAAGACGCCGTCCAACGAGGTCTTCCTCTCCAACCTCGTGGCCCCGTCGTCCGACTCGGCGGCTCGCCGCTACCGCTAGGCCCGCGCCGGGACCGTCCCGATGCAGATCGAGCACCACGGCTGGCACTCCGGGCGTCTGGGTCGGGGGCTGGGGGTTCGTGTCTACGGGCACTACGGGTCGCCGATCCTCGTCTTTCCCACCAGTGGGGGGGACGAGTGGGAGTACGAGCGCCAGGGAATGATCGAGACTCTCGGCCACCACGTGGACGCCGGGAGGATCAAGCTCTTCTGCGTGGGCTCGGTCAACAACGACGGCTGGCTCAACGACGCCGCCCACCCCCGGCATCGCTCGTACGTCCAGGCCATGTACGACGCCTACATCGCCGAGGAGGTCGTTCCCTTCGTGCACGGCCACTGCCGGAGTCCGGGGATCGCCATCACCACCACCGGCGCGTCCTTCGGCGCGTACCACGCCGCCAACAGCCTCCTGAAGCACCCGCATCTGTTCCGCCGGTGCCTGGCCCTGTCCGGGGTCTACGACCTCCGGCGCTACATGGGCGGCGACTACGACGACAACTTCTACTTCAACAACCCCGTGGACTACGTCCCCGGCATCTCCGACCCGTGGGCCCTGGGCGAGCTCGCGAGGGACGACATCCGTCTCGCGACCGGCACCGGCCCGTGGGAGGACGCGGGGCCGACGTACCGGATGTCGGAGGTGCTCTCGGCGCGGGGCATCCGCCACTCGGTGGACGACTGGGGACCGGACGGCGGCCACGACTGGCCGTTCTGGAAGCGGCAGATGAACGAGTACGTGTCCCGGCTCTTCTGAGGACCGAGCCGGCCCGCGGCCGGCTGCCCTGGCCAAGCACACGCCCCGGCCACGGCGATCGTGTCCTTGGGCAGGGTCGGCGGACCGCCCGTTCGCCGATGGGCGCCGGCGGTTCACCGATTTTCACGGGCTCGGGGGCCGTCGAATTCGTACAGTGAGTTGGACGGGACCGGGACCACCAAGGAGGGACGAAAGTGGCGGACCTGAAAGGCGAGCTGGCCACGCTGAAGATCGACCGCACTCGGCCGAAGCGGAGCCCCTGGCGGTGGCCCCTGCTGCTGCTCCTGCCCGTGGTGGTGGCCCTGGGTGTGCTCTACGCGCTCCGCGCCCGGCAGGCCCTCTCCGCCCCCGAGGTGGAGACGGTCACGGTGGCGGTGAGCCGCGACGTCCAGCCCAGCGCCGGCACTCCCATCCTCACTGCCTCCGGCTACGTGGTGGCGCGTCGCCAGGCGGTGGTCTCGGCCAAGATCCAGGGCCGGCTCGAGGAGCTCCGGGTCGAGGAGGGCAGCGAGGTGAAGAAGGGCGACATCCTCGCCCGCCTCGAGGCGTACGACTTCGAGGCCGCGGTCAACCGGGCCCGCGCCGCCGTCCAGCGCGCGGAGGCCGACCTCGCCGAGCAGGAGCGCCTCCTCCGGGTGGCCGAGAAGCTCACGGCGGAGCAGATCCTGGCCGAAGACGAACGGGAGGCCGCGGAGAGCCGGGTCCGGATCGCCAAAGCCGGGCTCGCCCAGCAGGAGGCCGATCTCGCCTTCGTCGAGGCCCAGCTGCAGAACACCGTCATCCGCGCCCCCTTCGCCGGCGTCGTCATCAAGAAGATGGCCGAGGTGGGGGAGAGCGTGGCCCCCATCCCGCCCGGGGTGAACATCTCCACCGCGTCCGGTGCCATCGTGGCCCTGGCCGATCTCGCCACCCTCGAGGTGGAGGCCGACGTGGCCGAGGCCAACGTGGCCAAGGTCGGCCACGGCCAGCCGGCCGAGGTGACGGTCGAGGCCATCCCCGACCGCCGCTACGAGGCGGTGCTCCGGCAGGTGATCCCCACCGCCGACCGGACCAAGGCCACGGTCATGGTCAAGGTCACCATCCTCGACCAGGACGAGGACCTGAAGCCCGAGATGAGCGCCAAGGTCACCTTCCTCGAGCCGGAGCCGGAGACCGGGGACGTGCCGCCGGAGGAGGCGCCGGCGGTGGTCCTGGTGCCCCGGGAGGCGGTGGTGTCCCGCGACAGCCGATCGGTCGTGTACCTGGTGCGCGAGGGCAAGGTCCAGGAGCGCCCGGTGGTGCTGGGAACCGCCCGCAAGGGCCAGGTCATCGTCGAGGACGGCCTCGCCGGCGGCGAGACGCTGGTGGCGAGGCCCCCCGATGGCCTCGCCGACGGCGACACGGTTAGAATCAAGGCCTAGCCGATCCGCAGATATTGAATCGAGCGTCGAGCTGCCCCCGAGATCGGGTGCCGGCTCCACGCGGGAGTGCTCTCGACATGGCCATGGTCGACGTCAGGGACGTTCGCAAGGTCTACCGGCGAGGCTCGGAGGAGCTCGTGGTCCTCGACGGCCTCAGCCTGCAGGTGGAGGAGGGCGACTTCGCCGCCCTCATGGGCCCCTCCGGCTCGGGGAAGACGACGCTCCTCAACCTCATCGCCGGGATCGACAAGCCCACGTCGGGACAAGTCGTGGTGGCGGGGATCGACGTGGGGCGGCTCAGCGAGAGCCAGCTCGCCGACTACCGGAGCCACAACGTCGGCTTCATCTTCCAGTTCTACAACCTGATCCCGGTGCTCACCGCCACCGAGAATGTGGCCCTGCCCCTCCTCCTCACCAGCCTCTCCAGGAAGGAGCGGCGGGAGCGGGCGCTCACCGCGCTCAAGGTCGTGGGTCTGGCTGACCGCGCCGACCACTACCCCCGTCAGCTCTCCGGGGGGCAGGAGCAGCGGGTGGCCATCGCCCGGGCCTTCGTGACGGATCCCAAGGTGCTGGTGGCGGACGAGCCGACGGGGGATCTCGACGCGACGAGCGCCACCGAGATCCTCGAGCTCATGGAAACGCTCAACCGGGAGTTCAAGAAGACGATCGTGATGGTCACTCACGACCCGAGAGCGGCGGAGCGGGCCCACACCCAGCACCACCTCGACAAGGGCGTCTTGAAGGACTAGGGGGAGGCAAGACATGAGGTACGTTCCCTATCTCATCAAGCACCTCCGGCGGAACTGGGTCCGCACCACCAGCACCGTCCTCGCCATCGCGCTCTGCATCTTTCTGTTCTGTACCGTGCAGTCGGTCCTGGCCACGATCAACTCGCTGCTCGAGAGCTCGAGCGCCAACCGCCTCGTGACCCGCCACGCGGTGAGCCTGGTCTTCAACCTGCCCCTGGCCTACAAGGCCCGCATCGAGGGTCTCGACGGGGTCAAACGCGTCTCGGTCGCTGCCTGGTTCGGGGGCACGCTGCCGGCCGAGAAGGAGGAGCTGGATGCCGAGAGCTCTTCTTCGACCACCAGCTTCAGCAACTTCTTCCCGAACATGGCGGTCGAGCCGGAACCCTTCCTCGCCATGTACCCCGAGTACGAGCTTCCCCCCGACCAGTACCAGGCCTTCCTCCAGGACCTGCGCGGCGCGGTCATCGGGCGAAAGCTCGCCAACCGCTTCGGCTGGAAGGTGGGGGACACTTTCTTCCTCGAGAGCTTCATCCCGCCCTACCGCAAGCCGGACGGTCCCTTCGAGTTCGTGGTGAGGGGGATCTTCGACACCGACGAGGCCCGTTACCCGGGCACCGACACCAACATGATGCTGTTCAACTTCAAGTACCTCTACGAGGCCACCGGCCGAAACCTGGGGGCCGGGATCTACTACGTCGAGATCGACGACCCGGACCGGGCGGGGGAGATCAGCCAGGCCATCGACGACCTGTTCGCCAACAGCGACGCCGCGACCCACACCGAGACCGAGAAGGCCTTTGCCGCCGGCTTCATCTCCATGGCCGGCAACCTCGCCCTTCTCCTGAACGGCATCGGCCTCGCCGTGACCTTCACCATCCTCCTGGTCACGGCGAACACGATGAGCATGGCGGTGCGGGAGCGACGCACGGAGATCGCGGTTCTCAAGACGCTGGGGTTCAAGAGCGCCCAGGTCATGGGCCTGGTGGTGTCGGAGGCCCTCCTCCTCGGGGTCATCGGGGGCGCCCTCGGCATCGGGGGCAGCCACGCCATCATGTGGATGCTGACCCACGCCCCGGGCCTCAGCGATGCTCTCACCGGGATCGGGCTCAGCGAGATCAACCTCCAGCCCCTCGTGGCCGCCCTCGGGTTCGGGGTGGCGGTGCTCCTCGGGTTCGCGGCCGGATTCGTCCCGGCGCTGGGGGCCTACCGGGCGCGGATCACCGACATGCTGAGGACGGTCTGATGGCGCTTCCGCTCTCCTACAACGTCCGCAACGTGCGTGTGCGCTGGCAGGTCACCCTGCTCGCGGTCGGCGGCATCGCCCTCGTGGTCGCGGTCTTCGCGGTCCTCATGTCCATGTCCGAGGGCTTCAAGGCGGCGCTGAGGTCCACCGGTCGCACCGACAACGCCATGATCGTCCAGCGGGGGTCGGCCTCGGAGCTCACGTCGGCGGTTCCTCTCGACGACCGCAACAAGATCATCGTGGACGAGCGGATCGCCCGTGATTCCCAGGGTCGCGCCCTGGCCTCCTGGGAGTGGGTGGTGGTCATCGGCCTCAACCGGCTGAGCGACGGGATGCCCGCGAACATCACCCTCCGCGCCGTCACCCCCCGGGCCTTCGAGGTCCGAGGCGGGATCCACGTGGTCGAAGGGCGGTCCTTCACCCCCGGCCTCGACGAGGTGATCGTGGGGAAGAAGCTCGTCCAGCGGATCGAGGGCATGGAAGTCGGGGGTCGCGTCCAGTACCAGCAGAAGAGCTTCGACATCGTGGGGATCTTCGAGTCCCAGGGCGGGGCCTTCGAGAGCGAGATCTGGGGGGACTTCGACACCTTCGGGGCGATCTTCCAGCGGGGTGCGGGCAGCAACTCGCTCGTGGTCCGGATGAAGGACCCTGCCGCCATCCCCGAGCTCGACCGGTGGATCCGAGACCAGCCCCAGATGCAGCTCCAGGCGCTCGGGGAGCGCGAGTACTACGAGGAGCAGGCGGGCTCGCTGGCCATGATCCTGCGGAGCCTCGCGACCTTCGTCGCGTTCGTCATGGGCGTGGGGGCGGTCTTCGGGGCCATGAACACCATGTACGCGATCGTCGCCGCCCGGACCCGGGAGATCGGGACCCTCCGTGCTCTAGGGTTCTCGCGACGGTCGATCCTGATCTCGTTCCTGATCGAGTCGGTGCTCCTGTCGTTCGTCGGCGGGGTGATCGGCTGTCTCCTCGCCTTTCCCATGAACGGCTTCTCCACCGCCACCGGGCAGACCCAGAGCTTCAGCGAGATCGCGTTCTCCTTCCGGATCACCCCGGAGATCATCGCCATCGGGCTCGTCTTCGCGGTGGTCATGGGCATCATCGGGGGCCTGCTCCCGGCCCTGCGGGGGGCACGGCTCCCCATCACCACCGCCCTGCGGGAGGCCTGAGGCCGCGCCGCGAACGTCAGGAGCACGGCATGACACCCACGATCTCGAGACGCCGGGTTCTCACCGGCGGAGCGGCCGCCGTCGGGGCGGCCCTCGCCCTCGACCTCCGGACGTTGGAGGCTGCCCCCTTCCGGTACTGCCTGAACACCGGGCTCCTGCGCGGGTATGAGCTCGGAGTGGTCGAGCAGGCGGAGATCGCGGGACGGGCCGGCTACGACGGCATCGAGCCCTGGATCGCCGACCTCGAGCGTTTCGTGGCGTCCGGAGGGTCGCCGGACGAGCTGAGGAGGCGGATCGCCGACCTCGGCCTCACCGTCGAGAGCGCCATCGGCTTCGCGGAGTGGATCGCTGAAGACCCTGCTCAGCGCGCGGCAGGGCTCGAGCAGGCCCGCCGGGACATGGAGCTCGTGTCACGGATCGGCGGAACCCGGATCGCCGCCCCTCCGGCGGGAGCGGTTCGCGGCCCGGGACTGGACCTCGACGCAATCGCCGACCGTTACCGAGCGCTCCTCGAGGCAGGTAGGGAGATCGGGGTCGTCCCCCAGCTGGAGGTCTGGGGCTTCGCGAGGAACCTGTCCCGTCTCTCCGAGTCCACCTACGTGGCGATCGAGTCCGGCCACCCCGACGCCTGCCTCCTGCCCGACGTCTACCACCTGTACAAGGGCGGCTCGGGCTTCGAGGGCCTCCGCCAGCTCAGCCCCCACGCCCTCCAGGTGTTCCACCTGAACGACTACCCCGCGATCCCGCGGGAGCAGATTGCCGACAAGGACCGGGTCCTGCCCGGCGAGGGGATCGCGCCGCTCGCCAGGATCCTGGAGACGTTGCGGGACAACGGGTGCTCTCCGGTCCTCTCCCTCGAGCTCTTCAACGAGGGCTACTGGAATCGCCTCGACGCCGCGACCCTCGCCGCGCGGGGCCTCGAGAGCATGAAGGCGACCACCGCGGCCCTCGTCGGGTAGGCCTCGCACCGGCCCGTCCCCGGGGATCAGCCCCACACCCAGTGCGCCCGGGCCTCTCGCTGGGGCACGCTGTGCAGCCTGACGCGCGGGTACCCCACAGTGGCCGCGGCGCAGGTCTGCTCGTCGACCGAGATGCGGGCCGCGAGCTCCGGTGCATGATCGTCCATCATGCCCTCTCCTTTCCCTTCAGCTCCTGGAAGTACGCCCCCAGGGTGCGGGCGCCCGTGGGCGGGGCCACCACGTCGGTGGTGGCCATGGTCGTGAAGAACGCCAGCAGCTCCCCCTGGTGCCGATTGAAGAGGCGCACGAGGCGCACCACCGCCCAGACCAGCCACTCCGGTGCCCGTGTGACCCGAGCCGGCCGGTCGAGGACGGCGAAGGCCAGGGCGGCCACCTGGTTCCAGCTCAGGGTCTCGGGGCCGCCGAGGTCGATCTCCCGCAGGTCTCCTTCGATGGCGTCGGCGCAGCGCACCGCCAGATCCGCGCCGTGGATCGGGTTCACGCGATTCTCGCCGGAGCCGATGAGCCAGATCCGGCCGTTCCGGGCCATCTCGAAGAACTCGCCCATGTCCGAGAAGTATCCGGTGGGCCGCATGACCGCGTATTCGATGCCCGACGCCTTCAACTCGTCGACGAAGGCCTCGTGGGCGTCCACGATTTCGAGATGGCGCAGCCGCGGCCCGTTGAAGGCCGACACGTAGACGAATCTCCCGACACCGGCCCGAAGAGCGGCGTCGAGGAGGTTCTTGTTCCCCTGGTAGTCGACGTCGCGGAAGGTCAGCCCGTCTCTCTGCCTCGTGATTCCGATGGACGAGAAGACGCCGTCCATGCCGCTGCAGATATGCTCGAGTGTCCCGGGTTGAGTCACCTGGGCCTCGGTGACCTCGTCCAGAGAATCCTTCACGGACTCCAACTTTGCCGGGGAGCGGGCCAGGGCCCGAACGAAGTGGCCTCGGGCCTTGAGCTCTCGGGCGACGAAACCGCCCAGGTAGCCGGTGGCCCCGGCGACGAGAACGCGCGTCATGGGGACACCTCCCGTCGGTCCGTGCCCCGTTGTGGCCGCGGGACGTGAATCGGTCCGGCCCCGAGGATCAAGGCCTTCATGGGCGCCTCCCCACCACTTCCATCATGGGTGAACCAAAGAACACGGCACCGGGATCCCGTGACCGCTCGTTCCATTCGGCAAGGAATGCGTCGAGCATCTCACGAGAGAGGAGGCCTTCGTCCACCAGCGCGGGCAGGTGATCCCGGAAGAGGACGTCCGGCCAGAGCCATTCCGGGGTTGTGGCCCGGACGGCCTTCGTGGAGACATGGAGCTCGACGCGCAGGCCGGAGCGGTGGAGCAGCCCGGGGAGCAGGTTCCCTATCTCCGGGTTGCAGCCTCGGTCACCGGCGACCGCCCGCATGAGGGCCTCAGCGATCGCTGGCAGATGCGCGCTCGGCGGGTGGATGTGGATGTGGCGGTAATTGCAGAGCTCGGCCAGGGCACAGACGGCGCTCGGCTTGAGCCATCCTGCCACGCGTTCGATCAGTGGCGCGACAGCTCTCTCGGGTAGGTACATGAGCACCCACCGACCGTACACTCCGTCAACGCTCGCCTGCGGCAGATCAAAGACCTCCAGCTCGGCGACTCGCGTCTCGACGTTCGAGAAGCCGGCCTCCTCCGCGCGTTCTCTCAGCAGCGAGAGCGATCGTTCGCCGTCTCGATCGACGGCGATGACCCGCCCTTCCGGCCCCACCGCGCGCGCCAGATCCAGTGTGGTGTATCCGGGACCACAGCCGAGGTCGACCACGGTCGCGCCCTCGCCGAAGGCGGCCCGAGAGAGGAACCGTCGGTTGTCCGCGGCCCAGACGCGGTGCTGGTCCCCCAGCCGCTTCAGCTCGTCCTGGCTGTAGCCGAAGCGATAGTCATTCGTCGGATCGGTCGGCATCGATCGTCTCCATCGGTAGCAACTGCGGAGAGAAGAGCAACGTGAGATCCGTTCGGTACGGATCAACACCATGCTCTATCACTGCGCGGTGGCCCTCAAGTTCGCCGTGGCGCCCTCCCGCAACCCGTGAGAGCTCATCGTCCGTCGTCCGCGATCCGGCGCAGGGCCCGGACGGCCTCGGGGCCGTGGGGGCCGGTGGCGGTCTCGTCGGAGAGGACGAAGCCAGCGACTCCCTGGGCGACGAGGTCGCCGACGTGGCAGGCCTCGGAGCGAGTGGGCCGGGGGCTCACGGTCATGTGGTGGAGGACCTGGCCCGCCACCAGGACCGTCGCGCGTCCGAGGGTGGCGCCGAGGAGGCGCCGCTGAAGCGACGGGAGCGCAGCGAGCCCCACCTCGGCGCCGAGATCCCCCCGGCAGAGCCACACGCCATCGGAGTTCGCCAGGATGTCACCGATCCGATCGAGAGCCTCGGGCTGCTCGAGCTTCGCCACCAGCGCCGGGGCGACCGCCCCTCCGCCCGGGACCGCGGCCTCGCGGGTCGCCGGGAGGATTCCCGGCACCGCCGCGTAGGAGACGGCCAGGGTCCCGATCCCGAGCTCGAGGGCGACCTGGATGAGCTTCCGGTCGGCGTCGAGGAGGCGGGGAGGCAGCCCCACCTCCCGTCCCACGAGGGCGAGACCCTTCCGGTCGGAGATCTGGCCGGCTCCCAGCACGCGGGCCCTGACCGTGGTGCCGGTGCTCTCGATGATCTGCAGGCCCACGCGGCCGTCGTCGACCCGGACCGTGTCCCCCGGCTCGAGCGCCTCGACGAACTCGGGCCGATCCACGGGAAGCACGAGCTCGGGTCTCCGGGGCCCGGTCCGGGAGGCAGACATCAGGAGGACGTCACGTCCCTCGTCCACCTCCGCCGGAGGCCCCAGGCCGTCGATGCGCGTCTTGCCTCCCTGGAGATCGAGGACGATCCGGGCGCTCTCGAAGCCCCCTTGCGCTGCCCAGGTGACGAATCGGCGCAATCCCTCGGCGTCGAGGTGGGATCCATTGAGGCGCACCGCGTCGGCCCCGGCGTCCCGGAGGGCGGCGACCGCCGCGGGGCTGGCCGAAGCCGGGCCGAGGGTCACGACGATGGCGATCCTCATCGCCCTACCGTATCAGGCGGTGGGCTCGGGCCAGTTCCGCCGCTCGACGAAGGTCCGGGGCTCGAGAGGCCGGCCCCGGGGATGCCGGCGCTCCTCGCGCCGGGACGTCCACAGCAGGAGCGGCCCCAGCAGGCTGGGGACGAGCCACGACAGGCCCCCCAGCTCGCGCCGCACCTCGAGGCGCAGGGCGCGAATCCGGTCGCTCACGTCACGGTTGGCCCGACGCAGGTACCGCTCCATGGCCCAGAGGGTGGCCCCGTGGACGGTGCGGAGCTGGCCCGCGGTCCTCGCGACCCGGTCCCGGACACGAGAGTCGGGGTCGTTCCGATACCGCCGCCAACCCTGCAGCATGGTCCGCGCGATGCGGTAGAGGCTGGGGCCGTTGCTCTCGTAGTCGCGCCGGAAGGCCGCGTCCAGAAGCTCCTTGGAGGCGTCGCGGCTGAGCGCGGGGTGACGGAAGTTGAGCTTGTACTGCCCGTGGGTGTCGGCCAGGTCCACGTCGTCCAGGAGACGGCCCTGCTCGGCCATCTCCCGGTGCAGCGGCGTCCCTGGCACCGGGGTGTACAGCATGAACTGGTGGCAGTCCACGTCGTGGGCCACCGCGTCGGCGATCTCCTCCTCGACGTTCTCTTGGGTGTGGTGCTCCAGGCCGATGATGGTGGAGCCGAGGACGTGGATCCCGTGCTCCTGAAGCTCCCTCGTCAAGGCCCGGGTGTCGGCGCCGCGGAGCTTGCCGTAGGAGCTCTGGGCCGACTCGAGGCCGAGCCAGACCCAGTTGACTCCCAGCTCCACGAGCTCGCGCGTGGTGTACTTTGCCAGGGCGTTGGCCGAGGAAAAGACGTACAGGGCCCAGGACTTGCCGTGGGCCTTCATCAGGTCCAGAAGCTCGAGGGCGCGCTTCCGCTGGAGAAGGAAGTTCTCGTCCATGATGAAGAAGGACGCGACGCCGAGGCTGGCTTCGGAGCGGCACATGATCTCGAAGAGCTCCGCGCCGGTCTCGAAGAAGTTGACGACCTTCCCCTTCCCTCCGAAGAAGGCCGAGGTGGTGCAGAAGTTGCACCCCATGGGGCAGCCCACCGACGGGATGATCGTCGCCGAGGCGTCACCACCCCCGCGGGGAGCGGGCAGCCCCATCACCCGGAAGGAGAACGAGGACGGGATCGGTGGGTGGTGGACCGCCCGGTCCGTCGGCTCTCCCAGGTACTCGCGGAACCAGCGCACGCCGTCGCCCCTCACGATGTGGTCCGCGTCCACCATCGTCTCGATCTCCGGGATGGCCGCCACGTGTCCGCCGACCACGATCCGCGAGCCTGGAGAGTGCTCGCGCACCAGGCGACACATCTCCCGGACCTTCCCCACGTTCACGATGATGGAGGAGATGCCCACCACGTCGTACCGGTGGCTTCCGAGCTCGCGCACGAAGCGCTCGCGGGTCGGGAAGTCCAGAAGCGTCGAGGGGGCGCCGATGTTGTGCTGGATCAGCATCAGGCCCCAGGAGCGGTGGAACAACCTCAGCGAGAACGGGCCCTGCTCGCGGGTGACCTGGTTCTGGTAGAGCTCCATCGGGTTGATGGCGCGGCTCCCGTAATCGTCGTCCTGGGCGTAGGGTCCGAAGACGCTGGTGAGGAGCACCTTCGCTCTCGAGCCCAGCGGGTGAACGGCGGGCTCCTCCGGGGCGCTGGTCGACGTTCGAGGAGAAGAGGCCTGGGTGCTCATGGGCTCGAGGTCGGCCGCAGCCTACCACTCGAAGCCGACCCCGCCGTGTCACAGTTCTGCAATACCTGCGGCGCGCGGGCACCACGGTGCCTGGCCTCGCGGCCTCGCTCGTGCTTGATGCAGGACGTGAGATCCGTCACGTTCCGGAGCTCACGTCGCCACCAAGGACGTGGACTCGGCCGGATGCGACCGGCGGTCGGGTGACGTGGGTCACGAAGCCGGTGCCGGACGCGCCTTCCGGGCCCCGGTGTGTGTGCGTTCTCACGACTCCGCGCTTCTCCCCCGCCGTATGTACCGGCAAGATGCGCGGGCTCGACACCAGTCAGGCGCGAGACAGGCAGAGACGAGAGGCCAGCGTCAACCCTCCGTGGCCGGCCTCACCAGACGGAGGATGGAACCATGACGCACTTTGAGATCAAGCCCTTCTCGTACACCGGCCGCCTCGCTGCCCTCGCCACCCTGGCGATCGTGGCGATGACCCTCGGCGTCGGCTGCTCGAGCGACGCGGTCACCGGGCCCACGCCGATGCCCGAGCCCGAGCCCCCGGCCGAGGTGCAGCCCCAGATCATTCCCGCCATCGAGCCGCTGCCCGCGACCCTCCTGGGGCAGCCCGACCTGATCGTGTCCAACATCAACTTCTCGCCGGGAGCCCCGAAGGCGGGCGACGAGATCACCTTCTGGGTCTTCGTCAAGAACGTCGGAGACGCCCCGGCGACGGCGTCGAGCCTGCGGTTCAAGGTGGGCGGCGAGACCTATCCCCCGGTGGTCGGTGTGCCGGCTCTGGACCCCGACGAGGAGTACCGGTTCACGCGGAAGGTGACGCTGAGCGTGGCCCAGAACTACCAGGTGACGGGCTGGGCCGACGACCTGGACGACGTGGCCGAGTCCGACGAGGCCAACAACACCACCGCCCGCGTCTTCACCGTGGCCCCCTAGGCGCTCATGCCCAGGCCCGTATGGCCCGCGGCCCTCTCGGCACCACGCCGGGAGGGCCGCTTCGCGTGAGGCCGGTCGCCACCTCCCCGACCGAGTGGGTCGGCGAGCGGGTCGCCGCCCGGTAGAATCACGGCATGTCCTTCCGACGGATGCGAGCCCTCGGGGTCCGGGCTTGCGTGCTGGCCTGGCTCGCCGCGTGCAGCCCGCGCGCAGCCGAGGAGCCCGTCGGTCTCTCACCCGGCGCTGCGCGCCTGCTGGTCGAGGAGGCCGACCTCGGTCCGCAGGCGCAGAAGCTCCTCCAGAACCTCCAGTCCGATCCCTTCGTCTACTTCCGCTTCGTCAATCGGCCCTGGGCCCGGGCCACCTGCGAGGAGCTCGGGGCCGAGCTCGCCGCGTTGCCGCACGTCCACCTGCACGGCGACGCTCACGTGGGGCAGTACGCCTACACCCTCACCGACAACGGTCTGGACGACCTGGACGACTCCATCAGGGGCCCCGCGGCTCTCGATATCGTGCGCTTCCTGGGCTCGGTGGACCTGGCCACGCGGGCCCGGGGTTGGACCGCGCACCGCGAGACCCTGGTCGACGAGTTCTTCCGCGGGTACCGGGCGGCGCTGATGGACCGCGACTACCAGCCGCCGGTCCCGTCGTACGTGTGGCGGATGCGGGAGCGACTCGCGGCGCAGCCGATGGGGGGGCCCGAGTTCCTCGCGTGGGCGGAGTCGCTGATGGCGCCCGTCGAGGGTGTGGACGATCAGGCGGTCGAGGAGGGGCGCCGCCGCCTGGCCGAGCTCATCGCCTCGGAGCGGCCCGGGCTCCCGCCGTTCTTCCTCGACCCGAAACGGATCGGCTGGCTGCGGATGGGCGTGGGCAGCGCGCTCACGCCGAAGCTCCTCCTGCGGTGCGAGGGCCTCACCCGGGCCGCCGGGGACGACTTCCTTCTCGAGGCCCGGGAGCTGAGCGACCTCAGGGAGGTGCCCTGTGTCGACACCTCCCATTCGGAGCGCGCGGCCCGGATCCTGGAGGGATACGGCCGCATCGGCCGGATCCGCCACGACATCGTGCTCGTGATCCCGGGCCCGCCCGAGCCGGATCCCGATGCCCGGGAGTGGTGGGCCCGGAGCTGGGAGCCCTCGTACCGGGAGCTCCGGCTCGACGATCTCGCCTCTCCCGAGGAGCTGGCCGAGATCGTTCACGATGCCGCTGCCCAGCTCGGGACCGGTCACGCGTGGACACCCGAGGATGATCCGGGAGAAGCGCTCCGAGCGCAGAAGCTCGAGTGGCTCGAGGTCATGGAGCCCCGCATGCGGGCGGTGGCGCGGCACCTGGTCGAGGATCTCCTGGAGGCGTGGGAGACCTTCAGGGCGCGGTCGTCGGCGCCCTGATCTTCTCCCATTGGCCGCCCGGGGGAGGCGGCCCACCCGGCTACGGGGCCAGGATGGGCATCCCCATGAGGGGCCAGATCAGCCAGACGAAGACGCCCAGTACGATCATCAGGAGGACGCTCGCCGGGATTCCCGCCTTGAGGAACTCCCCGGAGGTGAACTGGCCACTGCCGTAGGCGATGGCGTTCGGGGCCGCCCCGATCAGCAGCAGGAAGGGCATGCCCGCGGTCACCAGGGAGGCGTAGAGGATGACCTCCGGGGCCACTCCGAGGTAGCCGGCGATCACCAGGGCCACCGGCAGGCAGATGGCGATGGCGGCCACGTTCATGATGACGTTCGTCATGGTCAGGACGAACAGGGCCACCCCCATCACGAAGATGAACCAGTGCGCCCCCTGGAAGAGCACCAGCCAGTGGACGGCCATCCAGCTGGCGGCCCCGGTCTGCCACAGGCACAACCCGATGCTCATCGCTCCGCCGAAGAGGAGCACGATGTTCCACGGGATCTGCTCGAGGTCGTCCAGGGTGAGGATCCTCAGCAGAAAGAAGAGAATCGTGGACACCAGGATTATGGCGCTCTTGTTCAGGGGCTCGAGGGCGGGGACGAAGGAGCGCGCCATCATCACGCCCACGGTGGCGAGGACAATCAGCAGGGCGAGGATCTCGTCCCGCGAGATCGGTCCCAGGCGCGAGTGCAGGTGCCGGGCCCGCTCCCGCAGCCCCGGGATGGTCTTCTGCTCCGGTGGGAAGAGCACCATGCACAGGCCCCAGAGGAGAAGGACCATGGCCCAACCCACCGGGAACATGTACCAGGTGAGCTCGAAGAAGGAGATCTCGCGCCCGGCGATGTCGTTGAAGAAGCCGATGGCGACCGCGCCCCGGGCCGCCCCCAGGAGCGTGACGATGCTCCCGGCGCCGGCCACGAAGGCCATCCCGATGAAGAGGCCCTTGCCGAAGCGCGTGGGCCGGTCCTCCTCCCCGTACAGGGAGTAGATCGCCATGAGGAGGGGGAAGACCGCGGCCGCCACCGCGGTGTGGGCCATGATGTGGGTCATCGCCGCCGTCATCAGGAAGCAGCCCAGGTAGATCATGCTCGTGCGCTCGCCCACCAGCACGAGGACGCGGTAGGCCATGCGCCTGGTGAGTCCGGTGCGGGTGAAGACCATCCCGATGACCAGGGACCCGATGATGAACCAGACCGAGGGCTCCATGAAGTCGCCAAACGCCATCTTCGCGGGACGGATCAGCAGCAGGGCCTGGACGGCACCGATGGCGATGGCAGTGACCCCTATGGGCACGACCTCGAAGACCCACCAGACGAGGGCCAGGACGAACAGGGCGATCGAGGCCTTCCCTTCCCGGGTCAGCTCGAACGCCTCGCCCATGGGGTCCACCGCGTCGGGCCACGCCGGTGACAGCAATACCGCCAGGAAGAGCCCCAGTCCCAGGAAGATGAAGAAGATCCGGCGCCAGTCCACGTAGCGCCCGGAGCGGGCGAGGCGCACGTGCTCCGGCATCGGGGGGAGGCCGCCCCCCGGGGGGGCGGGGGCGTTAGAGGACAAGCTTGGACACCTCGTCGAGGACGTCGACCGAGCGGACGACCCCGACGACGCTGCCGTCCTGGAGGACCGGGATCATGCTCAGGTTGTTCTCGACCATCTCGTAGATGATCTTCATCAGGTGGTCGTCGTGCTCCAGGGTGACCTTGATGGGCTGCATCACGTCGCCCACCGGCCTCTCCGCCCGCTCCTTGATCCGGTCCGCCACCTTGCCGTCGCCGAGCTCGAGGAGGTCGGGGTCGGTCTTGACGGGGAAGAGCTTTCGGGGATAGGTCTGCCTCTTCTGCTCGAGGAACTGCGGCTCGAGACCCCGCAGGATGTCGCGCCGGCGCACCACCCCGAGCAGCTCGTAGGCCTCGTTGAAGACAAGAAAGGCCCGGGGCAGGGATACCTTGCCGGCGACCTCGATTCGCGAGCTGCGCAGGGTGGCCATGGCCTGGCGCAGGGTGAACCAATAGGGCATGTGCGGGTAGTCGCTCAGCGGGATCATCAGATCGCTCGCGCGCTTGCTCTCCATCGCGTTCCCTTCTCTGGGAGGATCCAGTCTCAGCTGCTCTCGCCGCCGGCCCCCGAGCGGGCCTCGGCCACGACGGCGTCGGGCAGACCCGACCTCTGCACCATCTTCCCGGGATCGTCGTCGCACCGCTCGGCCAGGCGCCGCAGGTACTCGGCCCGGAAGCAGTGCTCGGCCTCGGTGTAGGGCTCGCGCTCGAAGAGCGCCGCCGTGACCGCCGACTCGCGCTTCAGCCGTTGCCAGCGCATGGCCCTGTTCACGGTGTGCAGGATCTGCTCCTTCTTGAACGGCTTGGTGACGTAGTCGAAGACGCCGTTGCTGAGCGCCTCGATGGCCGTCTCCAGGGACCCGAAGGCGGTGAGGATGATGATCTCCTCGTCGCGGCCCTGGTCCCTGACTGTGCGCAGGATGTCGAGGCCATCCATTCCCGGCATCTTCAGGTCGGTGAGGATCAGGTCGAAGCGCTCCCTCTCCAGGAGCTTCGGCACCTCGAGGGAGCTGTTGGTGGTGACGATGGAGTAGGGAGTCTTCTCGGAGATGATCCTCTCGAGGAGCCTCAGCATGTGGACCTCGTCGTCGACGGCGAGAATGCGCTGCGTCACTGGGTTCCTCCTTCGTCCTCCCGATCGTCCGGGGCCTTCACGTCCCCGCTGGTGCTCCGTGGGCGCTCGCACACCGGCATGGAAACCGTGAAGGTCGTGCCGGAGGTCTGGTCGGGGTCGTCCTCCAGGCTCGAACTGGTGAAGCTCATACTACCCCCGTACTTGGTGACGATCCCGTAGCAGAGCGAGAGCCCCAGCCCGGTGCCTTCGCCCACCTTCTTGGTGGTGAAGAACGGATCGAAGACCCTCCTCTTGATCCGGTCCGGGATCCCCGGTCCGGTGTCGCTCACCCGGAGGAGGACCCGGCCGTCCTCGGCCTCCGCCGAGAGCGTCAACGTGCCTCCCTCGTCCTTCATCACCGCCACCGCGTTGTTGATGAGATTGAAGACCACCTGCTGGTACTCCCGAGGGTCCCCGCAGACCCGGGGCAGGCCTGCGGGAACGTCGTTCACCAGCTCGACCTTGGCCGTCATCAGTGTGTTCTTCACGATGCCGGCGACGGTGCGAATGCAGTGGGAGACATCCACCGTGTCCTCGAGACCCTCGGTGACCCGGGCGAAGCCGAGGAGGTTCTCCACGATCTTGCGGGCACTCTTGCCGCTGTCCGCGATGGCCTGGAGATCCTCGTAGTCCGTGGTCCCGGGCTGGGCCCGCTCGAGAAGCAGGTCGGTGAACCCCAGCATCACCGCCAGGGGGTTGTTGATCTCGTGGGCCACTCCGGCGGCCAGGTTCCCGATGGAGGCGAGCTTCTCGGTGTTGTAGATGCGCTGCTCCCACTCCATCTTCGCGGTCACGTCGCGGATGATGACGGTGCTTCCGATCACCTCGCCCTTCTCCGAGTGGACCGGCGTGCGGGTGATGTCGACCTTGACTCGCTGCCCCCCCTTGGTGATGCGAGTGGCCACGTAGTCCCGAACGAAACCCTTGCGGGCGGCCTCCTCCTGGATGCGGCGCAGCTCCGTCTCGGCTTCGATCTCCGGGGGGATGAGGCGACGGAAGGTGTGCCCGACCATCTCCTCGGCGGTGTACCCGAACAGCAGCTCCGCCCCCCGGTTCCAGACCTGGACGTGATTGTCGTTGTCCACGAAGACGATGGCGTCGGCCGAGCTCTTGAGGATGCTCAGCATGTACTCTTCCTGACGCCCCATCTGCCGGGCCAGGGCCGTGGCGCGGCGGCGCTGGTCGGCGACGGCCAGGCCCCCCAGGACGAGCATGCCGACGATGAGGGCCCCCTCGGCCGCGTACTGGCGCCGGTACACCCTCCTCACCGCCTCCGCCACCTCGGTGGTGGGGGCAACCACGGCCACCGACCAGACGTGGGTCCCGCCGAGCACCTCGCTCGGCACCGGGGTGAAGGCGATCAGCTTCTCGATCTGGCCCTCGACCCCCCGGTGCCAGCCACTCTCGTACACCCCCATGCCCTCCTCGCCCTGGAGCATCCGGTCGCGCATGATGTGGTCGATCTCGCGGAAGCTGATGTAGGGCTTCCGCTCGTGCCGAGCCTCGAAGGCACTTCGTCCCACGAACTCCTGGTCCGGGTGGTAGAGGAACCGGCCGTCGGCGTCGATGGCCCAGGCGTAGCCGGTACGCCCGGAGCGGATCGGGCCGAGGGCCCGGGAGATCAGACGGGTGACGTCGAGCGTTGCCTGGAGGAGGCCCGCGTTCTCGGTGGGGCCCAGGGGGCGGCAGATGTCGGCGGTGACCGTCACCGACTCCGGGCTCCGGTCCACGCGCCGCAAGGCGCCGAGAACAGCGGGGTGCGTGTTTCCCGTGGGGCAGCTGGTCGGCGCGGGGGGCACCGCACTGGCGTCGACGGACGGGTCGCGGTGGGAGGCCAGCACCCCCGCGTCGGGGGAGACCACGGTGACCGCCAGGACTCCCTTCGGATGTCCCCACTCGTAGAAGGCCCGCACACCGTACCCGTCCCTGGCCGTCGCCGGGAGGTTGTCGGCCAGGCTCTCGATGGCCACCGCGATGTCGTCGAGGTCGGCGTCGACCTGAGCGGCGGCCTGGCGGGCGAGGATGAGCTGCTGCCGGTTGAAATCGTCGCGGATCTGCTTGAGCATGATGCCGGCGTTCTGGTAGACCAGAAACACCGCCACTCCCAGGGCGGCGAAGAGGAGCGCCATCGCCCCGAGGGCCAGACGGGGCGACGTGCCCACCAGCCCGGCCCGTCCGAGCAGCCGGCCGCGAGGAGTCTTCATGGCGAGCTCGCTCCGTCAGGCTCCTCGTCGAGCCCGAGCTTCAGGGCAAACTCCTCCGTGTACCACTGCGCGATGCTGTCGTTCGAGAGCGCCATGTCCAGCTGCTTGGTGAGCATCGTGAGGCGGCCGAGGAGGCGCAGCCGTTCGGCGGTGGCGGCCTCGTCCGCGTACGCGTAGCTGGTGTCGAGGAAGTCCCCCCGGCTCACGTGCTCAAAGCCCGCCTTCGACAGCAGGTCCATCACCAGTCGGATGCGCCGCGCCCGACGATCGGCAGAGGCCCCGCCTCCCTTGAACTGCATGCGGATGTAGTTCTTGCTCGGCTCCGGGGTCAGCATCGACTCGATCGTGGTGAAGTGGTAGCCGAGGTGCAGGCTGAGGAGCATGTATGGCGCGCTCAGCAGGGCAAAGCTCGCCTCGCCGAAGTCCTGGCGGCTGCCGGTGCCCATCTGGGTGGTCACCACCGACACGAACCCGCTCAGGTTCACCGGCCGGGCGTGGGCGGGCCAGCCCTGCTCCTCCACACCCTTCCAGAACGCCCTGAACGGGGCCGACCGCAGGTCGTCCGCCTCGACCTTCCGCCTCCCGTCCTGCCGATCGGCATCGCCGTCCATGTCGATCAGGCGGACATCCACGGGGATGGTCGTGTCGAGCAGGAGCCCGAAGCGGTGACGGCGGCCGGTCTCCAGGGCCCCGGAGAACATCTCCTCCATGCCCTTCTGGTGGGCGAGGCGGGTGATGTCGTGCAGCGTCCGGCACCCCTCGGGACGGAACTCGGGGGCCCCGGGATGGAGGAGGTTGAGGGGGACGACCCTGGCCAGCACCCTCTCGAGAAGCTCGAAGATGGCGGCGTCCTCGAACTCATGCTCGGGACGCCGGGCCTCGGTCAGCTCGGGGTGTTCCCCGGCGTAGATGGCCCCGCCGGTGGCGTCCACTGTCACTCGGTCTCCTTCCGGAATCCCGGCTGCATTCTCGATGCCGGCCAGCGTGGGCACCTGGTATTCCCGGGCGAGGGTGGCCATGTGACTGGCCACTCCGCCGACCGCAGTGACGATCGCGCTCGCCTTGCCCATGACCGTGACCAGGCCGGGGAAGGGCCGCGCCGAGACGACCACCGCCCCTTCGGTGACCCGGTCGAGGTCCGCTGCGCCGAGCACCTGACAGACGGGACCGGCTCCAGCGCCGCCGCAGACGGTGGTGCCTCCGGAGCGCAGCTCCAGAAGCCCCGAGACGTCGAGGTCGTCGGCACCCGCGGTGGGGCGGAGGACGCGCAGGGGGCGGGTCTGGAGGAGAAGGATCCGACCCTCCCGGTCGCGCGCCCACTCGATGTCCTGGGGACCTCCGTAGTGCTCCTCGAGCTCAGCCGCGTACTTCGCCAGCGTGGCGATGGCCTTCTCGTCGAGCGAAGCGGACTCCCGCTCCGCCTCGGGCACACCCTCCTCGGCGATCGATCCGTCGGGCTGGACGGCCAGGCGGACAGGCTGGGGGACCACCGTGGACTCCAGGACCGCTCCGTCGGTGCGCGACACCCGGAACAGGTCGGGCGTCAGCGTGCCGTCGACGAGGTACTGGCCCAGGCCCAACACCGAGTGGACGAGCACGTCGGGTTCGTCGGGGCGAAGGGGGTCGCGGGTGTAGACGACCCCGCTCGCCGCCGCGTCGACCATGACCATGCAGGCCACGCCCATCGCCATGTCCGTCTCCCGGAGGTCGTGGCTCAGGAGGTAGTAGATGGCCTGGGGAGAGAACTTGCCGGCCAGGACCCGCCGGTAGCGGTCTGGCAGCTCGTGGCGAGACACGCCGAGACAGGTGGCGTACTGCCCCGCGAAGCTCAGAAGAGCGTCCTCGCCGAGGGCGCTCGACCGCAAGGCGAAGTGGTTCGATCCCGAGCGTGCCTCGAGCTGGGCGGCGGCGGCCTCGAGGGCGTCGGCCAGGTCGGACGGGATCTCGGCCTCGGACACCATGCGCTGGATCACCCGGCTGGCCTCCTCGAGGTCCTCGAGGCGCCGCACGTCGAGCGCCTGGATGTGCCCGGTGATGCGGACCTGGAGATCGTTGGCGTCCACGAAGCGCTTGTAGGCCCAGGCCGACACGGCGAAGCCCTCGGGCACCGGGAGCCCGAGGCGGCTCGTGAGCTCTCCGAGCTGGGCGTTCTTGCCACCAACGCTGCCGGCCCGGGACTGGTCGAGCTCTCGGAAGGGGATGGTGTAGTCGTCTTCGGGGATCCCACGGCGGCCCTCGAGAATCGAGTCGATCTCCGCCTCGATGGCGGCGTGCCGCTCCCGGAGGGCGGCGTACTCCTCGCCACCGAGGGCGATCATCTTCTCGACGATGTCGGTCACGGCCGCTCGGACCTCGTCCCGGCTCGAGCGGATGTAGTTGATGTCGAACAGGTGCTCGCCCTGCGACTTCTCCTCCATGTCGGCGACGACCTTGAGCACCCGCTTGTTGGCGTCGAGGAGCCCGATGAAGGTCTCGAACTTCTCCCGGACGCCCCCCAGCTCGGCCTGCCTCTCCTCGTCGTGTTCCCGGATGAAGCGACGCCACCAGCTCATCGGGCGCTCCCGGGTGCAGACCCGCGCATCGACCGTAATATACTCGTGGCCGCCCTCGCCTTCGACGGGGCTGCGAGTGGACAGCGGCGCCGGGACGGGCGATCATCGCTGATTCCATGCGCCTTCGCACTCCCGTCGCCGTCCCGCTGCTGCTCGTCGCGCTCGCTGCGTGCCGTGACCCCGACGCGCCCCGGCCGGTCAGCGTTCTCCCCACACCCACGCCCGGCGGCGGTGCGCCCTCCTCCGGTGGCGCGGCTTCGCGCCCGCTCTCGACTCGAGACGATCCAGTCCGGGACGTCCGCCCGGTGGCCCCCACCCCGCCGCCCGCGCCCACCGCGCCGTCCGCGCTGCCTCCGGGGGCGCCCGATCCCGCCGAGGCCGGCATCTCCGACCTGGCCCGCGTGGCGCGCTATGTGTTCCGCGAGATGCGGATGGGCCAGTACGTCTGCTCCTTCACCAACCCCCTCCGCGATCCCGTCAGCTTTGCCTTCCACATCGAGGCGCAGGGAGGGCGGATGACGAAGGTCCATCTGGCCTGGGCCGCGGTGCAGCATGCCCAGGACCGGCACCGGCTGGAGCCCCCCCCGCCCGAGCTCAGTGGCTACGTCGAGTGCCTGACCCCTCGCCTCCAGGCGGTCGTGATGGACCCCGCGCCGGCGGACGGCACCTACCAGCCCGAGTACAGCTACCCCGGGGT
This sequence comes from Acidobacteriota bacterium, assembly GCA_022340585.1. Taxonomy (GTDB): domain Bacteria; phylum Acidobacteriota; class Vicinamibacteria; order Fen-336; family Fen-336; genus JAJDNS01. The sequence goes on along the minus strand of JAJDNS010000130.1, from coordinate 23,592 downwards.
CCCGGGCGGTCAGTAGGCCCTCAGGGTTCGGGCCAAGGCAGCCGGCCGCAGGCCGGTTCGGTCCTCGGGAGGTCTCAGGGCTCCTGGAAGACCGCGTGCGTCCGGCGGTCTCCGTAGCGCACCTCGAGCCGCAGGCCGGCGGAGCCCGGTGTGAGCCCGATCTCGAGGGCCGGGACCGTGGTGTCCCCGGTCTCGAACACCACCGGGGCCTGCCAGACGGTCTCCCCCTCGGGGGTGCGGGTCATGACGTTTCCCTTCTGGAGGAACTCGCCGGGCGCGATCTTCCGGACCTCGAGGGTCATCCCCTCGTTCTCCGGCGTGTTCGGATGGAAGACCAGCGCGTAGTTGCCGGCGGGGAGCGCGGTGTCGGCGATCTTCAGGGGATTCGTCGTCTCCATTCGCGCGAAGGGCCAGCTCCGCCGGTTGTAGAAGCCCTCCCCGGGCCGCTCCATGGCCGCGAAGGTCTCGGGTCCCCACGGCATGTTCAGGTAGAACACCCGCACCCCCGGCGCCGCCACCGTCTGTATGGTGATCGCCGGCCGCTTCGGCTCCTCCACCGGGGCCGCTGCCTGAGCCAGAACCAGAACGAGAGCCAGACTTGCCATGTCCCCATTATCTCAGGGCGGCGGCGAGGAAGGAGAGGCTCGGGGCGAGGTGGCCGCGGACGAAGTCGTAGCCGTGGTCGCCGGGGGGGAGCTCGAGGGTGTGGGGCACCCCGCGCTCGTCGAGGATGCGGGCGAGCGTACGGTGCCCCCGGGCCAGGCCGTAGCGATCCTGTGCGCCGCAGTCGATGAAGAGGGCAGGGCTGGTCGAGGCGTCGGCCGACCGGGCCAGGACGAGCGGGTCGTTCTCGGTCCAGAGCTTGGCGTCGATGGGGTCGCCGAACACCCGGTGAAAGGCGCGCATGTGCCCCTGGCCCGCGCCCTGCGCGGCCGACGGCGGGCCTTCGAGGAGCATGGCGCTGTGGGTGGCCACCGCGGCGAACAGATCGGGGCGGGTGAAGGCGAGACGCAGTGCGGCGTAGCCCCCCATGGAGATGCCGAGCAGGGCGCGGTGACGAGGGCCCGCCTCGACCCGGTAGGTGGACTCGACGTGGGCGATGAGGTCCTTCGTCACCAGGTCCTCGTACCGGCCGCTGGGACCATTGACGAAGAAGGAGTTGTCGCCGTCGACGGCGACAACGAGAAAGTCCGGGACCGCGCCGCTCGACCGGAGCTGGGAGAGCTCGCGGGCGAGCCCCCGGCGCTCCCAGAAGCCGGCGCCCTCGAAGAGTCCATGCAGGGCATAGACCACGGGGTAGCTCTGGGCCGAGTCGTCGTAGGAGGGTGGCAGGTCCACGACGTAGCTGACCCGGGTGCCCAGGGCGGGCGACTCGAAGGAGCCGGTTCGGACCTCTGCAGCCGCCGGCGTGGCAAGAAGAACCATCAGCGCGAGCGCCGACCGCAGCCATGGCCGCCGCGCATCGAAGGGCAAGAGAGCGATCCTCACGGGGTGCGACCTCCTTGACGGTTGGGCCCCCGCAGGTGCCGCGCCACCTTTCGCAGCACCGCGTCGAAGCTGCGGGGAGTGAGGCGGCCGGTGAAGGTGTTCTGCTGGGACGGGTGGTACGAGCAGAAGAGGCGCAGACCCGGCGCCAGATCGTGGGTGACGCCGTGGCCGAAGGCGAGGCGGCCGGGCGGAAGCTGGCCCGTCTCCCGGAGCATGGCCAGCAGGCCGTCCATCCCCACCCGCCCCAGCACGAGCACCGCCCGCAGGCGAGGGGAGAGAAGGGCCCACTCCCGGGCCAGGTAGTCACGACAGCCCAGGATCTCGTCGCGCGCCGGCTTGTTACCGGGGGGGGCGCACCGGACGATCGGTGTCACGAAGGCGTCCTTCAGGCGCAGCCCGTCCCTGGCGTCCGTGGACTGCGCCTGGTTGGCGAACCCGGCGCGGTGCAGCGCCGCGAAGAGGAAATCACCGGACCGGTCTCCGGTGAAGACGCGGCCGGTGCGGTTGGCCCCGTGAGCCGCCGGGGCGAGACCCACGACCAGAAGGCGCGCCTTCGGGTCGCCGAAGCCCGGGACCGGCCGGCCCCAGTACTCGTGGTCCCGGAAGCGCTTCACCTTCTCCCGCGCGATCCTCGAGCACCACTCCCGCAGGCGGGGACACCGATCGCAGGCGACCACCTCACGGTTGACCCGGGACAGGCTGTCAGGCATGGATCGCCTATCGTAGCAGGCCGCATCCGTGAGCCCTTCCCGGGACGAGCGGCACCCGGACCCGGGGCGCTACTGGTAGGCGGACGGGTCGATCTGGAATCCCCAGTCGCGCAGGCGACCCGCCCACTCGACGAGGTTGTCCGGTGCGACGCGCACCAGGTCCATCTCGATCCGCTCAGGCACCGCAGCCTTGCGGTACAGCTTGTCCACGATCGTGGTCACCCCCACGGTGCCCCAGTCGTAGACCGGCTGCGCCAGGAGCACCGCCAGCCCCTTGTCGACGTAGACGAGCTGTTCCGGGAGGGCGTCGACGCAGACGACCTTGAGCTTCCGCCGGGCGAGGTCGTCGAGCAACGCCAGCGACTGGCTGGAGCGGAAGAGGGGCCAGCCTCCGAGGACCGCCCAGCCCTTCAGATCCGGGTGGGCCTCGTTGACGCGGAGCATCTCGCCGGCCGCCACGTGGGCCGTCTCCTCGTGGTAGAAGGGGCCGATGAGCTCGATGGCCGCGAGGTTGGCCGCGGCCTTCTGGACCCCCTTCGCACGGGCTCTCAGGTTCGCGGCGTCCCGGTTCCCGGCGAGAAGCGCCACCTTCCCGGAGCCTCCGACCTGCTTCGCCAGCTCACCCATCACTCGCTCGCCGACCGCGACGTCGTTGGGGCCGTAGTGGGCGAAGCGCTTCGACTCCGGCGCGTCGTTGTCGAAGGTCATGACCGCCACGCCCGCCTCGACGGCCTGGTCGATGGCCGGCGCGACCCGCGCGGCATCGGTCGGGGCGATCAGGATCGCGTGGACGCGGCTCCGGACCGCCTTCGCGATCGCCTCGAGCTGCAGGCCGGTGTCCTCGCGATCGGGAGTGAGAATGGCGACCTCGACCCTGATCCCGAACTTCGCGCTCAGGGACTTCGCTGCGTCCTGGGCCCCGCGGTGAGCCGCGCCGAACACGGGGTTGGCCCGGCTCTTGGCAATCATCGCGATCCTGATGTCCGGCTGTCCGGTCTGCGACCAACCCATACCCGCAGCAACGAGGACCAGCGAAACCGAGGCGACCAGAGCCATTCTCTTCATTCTCGAATCCTCCCCCGCGTGGGTAGCTTACCAGCAAGTGCGATGGGGTTCGATGGGCGACAGCTCGAGGCTCCAACGCCCCGTGCCGCTCCGGCTCGCCAGCGACGCGGGCCGACCGTGGCGGGGTGCTACCCCTCGGTGCCGGTGGCCCTGTCGTCGGACTCCGTTGCCGCCGGGGCCTCCGCGGGCCCTTCCCCCTTCGCGGCCAGGCTCGCCTTGAGGGCCTCCATGAGGTCGATGATCTGGGCCTTCGGTGCCTCGGGTGCGGCGGTGATCTCCTGGCCCTCGACCTTCCGCTGGATGGCCTCGAGGTAGCGCTTCTTGACCTCGTCCTCGTAGTGCTCGGGGTGGAACTCGTCGGAGGCGATCTGCTCGATGAGCTGCTCGGCGAGCTGCAGCTCGGAGTCCGTGAGCTCGGCGTCGCCGATCGGCACCTCGGAGATCGGCCGCACCTCGTCGGCGTAGAGCAGCTGCTGCATCACGAGGCCCTTCTCGACCGGGCGGATCAGCACCAGGTGCTGCTTCCCGCGCGCCGCCCACTTGGCCAGGGCGGAGCGGCCGGTCTTCTTCATGGCCTCGTTGAGCAGCCGGTAGGCCTTCTCCCCACCCTTCTCCGGGCCCACGTAGTAGGGGTGATCGAAGTAGACCGGGTCGATGGCGGAGGCGGGCACGAACTCGGTGATCTCGATGGCCTTCTGGGCCTCCTGGGCCATCGCGTCCAGCTCCTCCTTCGTGAAGGCGACGTACTGGTCCTTGGAGAACTGGTAGCCCTTCACCATCTGATCCCGGGGCACGATCTCGTTGTCCTTGGGGCAGACGTACTGCTGCTTCAGGCGGGACTTGCACTTCCCGTGAAGCATGTTGAACGAGACCGCGGAGGAGGACTCCCCGGCCGAGTACATGCGGATGGGGATGGAGACCATCCCGAAGGACAGGGTTCCCGTACCGATCGAGCGGGCAGGCATGAAGGCATTGTGCCACAGCTCGGCAACTCACTGAGAACGAACGGGTTGTGTCCGAGGGTGCTCAACATGTTGGGCCTGGATTCCGACCGCCCCCAACCCGTCGAGGTGCGGCCCCGGCAGTGGCCGGGGAATGATCGCTATCATGGTTCCGTGGACGCCACCAGCGACGTCGTCGTGATCGGGGCCGGGCCCGCCGGCCTCGCCGTGGCCATTGCCGCGGAGCAGGGCGGGCTGAGCTGCGAGATCGTGGAGAAGGGCGTGCTCGTCAACTCGATCTACCACTTCCCCCACGGGATGACCTTCTTCACCACCCCGGAGCTCCTCGAGATCGGAGGCCTGCCCTTCGTGACACCGTACGAGAAGCCCACGCGGCTCGAGGCGCTGAAGTACTACCGACGCGTCGTCGACACCTTCGGCCTGCGGGTCTCCCTCGGAGAAGAGGTGGTGGCGGTGGACCGCGACGACGGTGCCTTCCGGATCACCACCGAGCCGAACGGATCGTCGGGACCGAGCGCGAGGGGCGTGCGCCGGGCCCGCAACCTCGTCTTCGCCACCGGCTACTACGACCATCCCAACCGGCTTGGCATTCCCGGCGAAGACCTGCCCCACGTCAGCCACTACTACGACGAGCCCCACCCCTACTACCGAAAGCGCGTCGTCGTGGTGGGGGGAAAGAACTCCGCGGCGATCGCCGCCCTCGAGCTGTACCGCGCGGGGGCCACGGTGACCCTCGTCCACCGGCGCGACACGCTCTCCGGCTCGATCAAGTACTGGATTCGCCCGGACATCAAGAACCGGATCAAGGAGGGGGCGATCGCCGCGCGCTTCGAGTCCCGGGTGGTCGAGATCACCCCCGACCACGTGAGGATCGAGGGGTCGGCCGGTCGGGAGGATATCGAGGCCGACGCCGTCTTTCTCCTGACCGGCTACCATCCGGCCCCGGAGCTGCTGTTGGGCCTCGGCGTCCGGATCGACGACGACCTGCTGAAACCCGACCACGATCCCGAGACCTTCGAAACCAACGTCCCCGGGGTCTACCTCGCCGGCTCTATCGTCTCCGGCCGCGAGACGAACCGCACCTTCATCGAGACCGGCCGCTTCCACGGCGCCGCGATCGTCCGGGCCATCCTCGCGAAGCGCTGACCTGCTCGGTGCGCCCCGGCCGGGCGCCGTCCTCGGCCAGGACCTCCTGGAGCGTCGCGAGGAAGAGGTTGGCGTCGTCTGTTGAGAAGCACAGGGGCGGCCGCAGCTTGAGGACGTTGCGGTGGGGGCCGTCGGTGCCGGTGAGGATGCCCCGTTCGCGGAGCCGCTCGACGACGTAGGCGGCCTCCTCGTCCGCGGGCTCGAGGGTCTCGCGGTCGCGGACGAGCTCGATGCCGAGGAAGAGCCCCGAGCCCCGCACGTCCCCGATCAGGGGATGCCTCTCCTGGAGCCCACGCAGCTCCGCGATCAGGTGGGCCCCCACGCGGCGGGCGTTCTCGAGCAGGCCCTCGTCCTCGAGGACGTCGAGCACCGCGAGCCCCGCCGCGGCCGCCACCGGGTTGCCCCCGAACGTGCTGAAGAACTCCATGCCGTTGTCGAACGAGGCGGCGATCTCCGGCGTGGTCACCACCGCGGCGAGGGGGAAGGCGTTTCCGATGGGCTTGCCGAGGACCACGACGTCGGGGACGACGTCCTGGGCTTCGAAGCCCCAGCGGTGGGTGCCCAGGCGACCGAAGCCGGACTGGACCTCGTCCGCGATGCACACCCCACCCGCCCCGCGCACGTGCCGGTACGCTTCCCTGAGGTACTCGCGGGGGAGGACGATCTGGCCGGCCACGCTCGGCAGGGTCTCGGCCAGGAACGCGGCCAGTCCCCGCCCCTCGAGCTGCAGCCGGGCCACGATCTGGCCCACGTGCCGCGCGTACATCACCCCGGCGTCGGGATCCGTGCGCCGGTGGGGACCCCGATAGTCGTCGGGGAGAGGCGCCACGTGGACCCAGGGACGGCGGCCCCCCCCGCCCGGGCCGTCGAACTTGTAGGGGCTCACGTCGACCAGGGTCGTCGTGTGGCCGTGGTAGGCGTGCTCCAGGACGATCACGTCTTCGTGGCCGGTGTGGGCCCGGGCCAGGCGCAGGGCCAGCTCGTTGGCCTCGCTTCCCGAGTTCAGCAGAGCGCACACACTCAGGGGCTCGGGCAGCAGCGCGGCGAGCCGCTCGGCGTAGCGCACGACGTTGTCGTGGAGATAGCGCGTGTTGGTGTTCAAGAGCGCCAGCTGCTCCTGCGCCGCGCGCACCACCCGGGGATGGCTGTGTCCGACCAGGGGGACGTTGTTGTAGCAGTCCAGGAAGGCCCGTCCCGTCTCGTCGTACAGGTACTGCTTCCAGCCGCGCACGATCTTCAGCGGGCGACGGTACGAGACGCGGAGGCTGGGGACGAGCCGGCGGTTGCGGGCGGCGAGTGTGTCCTGGGGGAGTGGCTCCGAGGCCGGGAACCGCTCGGCCGGAATACCCAGGAGGGCGTTGGGGTCGGGAGAGAATGCCGTCCACACGCCCCGCTCGCTGGCCGGGGCCACGCCGGGGAAGTCGGCGTCCCTGTCCAGCAGGTCGAGGATGACCTGAAAGTGGAGGTGCGGCGTCCACCCTCCGTTCGTCGGGGGCGCTCCCACGCGGGCGATGGTCTGACCGCGCGCGACCTCCTGGCCCACGGTGAGCCCGTCGAGGGTGTCCTCGGTCAGGTGGCCGTACAGGGTGAAGAACGGCGCGCCGGCGTCGGTCTCGTGTCGCAGGATCACCAGGGGCCCGTAGTCCTGGGGCGCGGTGTTGTGGGCCAGCGTGTGGACGATCCCCGCGAGGGGGGCGTGGATGGCGGCGCCCGCCTCTACGAAGAGGTCGATGCCGAGGTGGACGGTGCGGCGTTCGTCGGTGGGGCGGTCCCCCGCGCCGAAGAGCCCGGAGAGATAGATCCCCCGGGCCTCGTCGTAGCGCCCGACCCCGACCTCGACCCCGGCCGCTCTCATGTCGCCGAAGAGGCGCTCGGTGAGAGCCTCCTCCTCCAGGTTCCCGGGATCGGCGCCGAGGAGCCGGCTGCCCACCCCCAGGTCGAAGACGAGGCTCGGGGCCGTCCGCAGGTCCACGTCCAGCACCGGGGCCGCGGTGTCACGCTGGGCGCCTAACCAGCTCTCGACCACCGCCCCCGCGGGAACCGCCTGCAGGCCGCAGGCCTCGCGGAAGCGGGAGTGAGCGAGCCGCGGGTGCGCCGCGGCGAGACGCTCCAGGGCGTCCCACGCCGGCGCCTCGCTGATGGTGACGTACGGGTCGTCGGGCTTGAGGTCCTTGGCGTGAGCGGAGTTGGTCACGCTCACGGCGAGACGTGTGCCGATGAGCGCGTACAGGAGCGCGATCTCGCTCTCGTCGAGCGGATGGGCCTGGTGATACCCGGCGATCACCCGGGCGGCGGCCGCGACCGGGTCGGGCTCCGCCATCATGGCGTAGGCGGCGGCGACCGCGGGCTCGGCGACCACGAGCCCACGGTGCATGTCGCCGAAGTCGACCACGCTCACGATCTCCCGCGGCCAGGCGCGAGCATCGCCGGCGATCACGTTGTGGTCGTTGGCATCCCCGTGGATGACACTGCGCCGGAGACGGGGCAGCGCCGGGACGACCTCGTCCTCGTGGAGGGCGAGGAACCGCTCCACCAGGGCGCGCCGCCCCGGATCGCCGATCTGGTGGAGGTGGTCGCGGATCCATCCCGCCCGGGCGAGGTCCCACTTCAGCTCCCGGTCCGCCGCCGGGTGCGCGAACCCCTCGAGGGCCGCGTCCATCACGCCCAGCAGCCGGCCCAGGCTCTCGAGCAGCTCGGGTGAGTGGGGCCGGGCCTTCGCCAGGACGGTCCCGGGCACGTACGTCAGCATCCAGACGATCCGGGGTACGCCCCCGGCCTCGGCGACCGTGAGCGCGTCACCTTCCCGAGTGCTCTGGACACGAGGCAGCCTCAGCTGGGGCGCGCGCTCCGCCAGGTGCTGGAGCGCCGCGCACTGGAGGTCGATGAGCCCCCGGTCCCGCTCGGGGTGCATCACCTTCAGGACGAAGCCCGAGCCTTCGCCCGTGGTCAGGTGGAAGTTCGCGTCGTACTCCCCGGGCAGACCGCGGGCCTCGGCCTCGAGGCCGTACAGCTCGCGGGCGAGGCGGGTGGCCTCCGGGCCCGGCACCGGCGGGACGACGCGGTACTCACGCATCGGGACGCGATCTTAACCGCTTCCGTGACTCGCGGTGCCCGCCCGAGCCGGTCGTCCTGCTCAGTAACCCCGGGACTTGTCGACGACGTTGCGGAGGGGCTCGCCCCGCTGGAAGCGTTCGAGGTTCTTCAGGAACACCCGGGTGCCGTCCTCGATCCAGCCGGGCACGTGGTCGGCGCAGTGGGGCGAGAGGAGCACGTTGGGGAGACGCCAGAAGGGGTGTCCCCCCGGGAGGGGCTCGGTCTCGAAGACGTCGAGGGCGGCGCCGCGGATGCGCCCCCGCTCGAGAGCGTCGACGAGGGCCGCCTCGTCGACCACCGGCCCGCGGCCGACGTTGACCAGGGCGGCGGTGGGCCTCATGGCGGCGAGGGCCCCGGCGTCGACGAGGCCGCGGGTCTCGGGAGTGAGGGGGGCGGCCACGAGGACGTCGTCGGAGCGGGCCATCAGCTCGCGGAGTCGCTCCGCCGGCAGCACCTCCTCCACCAGGGGATCGTCCGCCGAGAGCTCCGGCCGCCGCCGCAGGGCGAGGACCTTCATTCCCAGGGGCCGCGCGAGCGCCGCGGTGGCCTGGCCGATGTCGCCGTAGCCGACGATGCCCAGGGTGCGCCCGTGCAGCATCTCCATGTCGAAGGGATCCCAGGCGCCCTCCCGCTGCCTCCTCACCAGGCGTCGGAAGTCCTTGACGAAGAAGAGCAGCGCGGCGAGGACGAACTCGGCCAGGGAATGGCTGAAGGCCCCCCGCCCGTTGGTCACGACGGCGGGGCTGGCCCGGAGATCGGGCACCAGCACGCCCTCGAGCCCCGCCGAGCGCGAGTGGAACCACTCCAGGTCCGGCACCCGGGCCACCACGCCGGCGACCCGGGCCGGTCCCGAGAAGCAATCGAAGACGACGTCGGGGTGCGGCGCGCCGTCGAAGTCCGTCGGCTCCGCGCCGGCCACGACCTTGACCCCCTCGGGGGCCGGATCCAGTGCGTCGAGGCTCGGGTCCCCGGGGTGGGCCAGGACCCACAGGACCACCGGGCGTGGCGCCGGCGCGGCAGAGCTCACCCGTTCGCTCGCGGGTCGCTGCCCTGCCGGGTGAGGGTCAGGTCGGTGTCCTCGAGGGCCTGGGAGGCGGTGGACAGGTCCGGGCCGTGCTCCTTCCACCAGACGTGGGCGTCTTCGTGCGTCCACTCGCCGAAGGCCACGCAGCGTTCCAGGCGACGTCGCAGCGCGTGAGCCCCCGCCGGTCGCTGGAGGGGGTCCTTGGCCAGGCAGTCGAGGATCAGGGACTCCAGCTCGGGGTCGACGGGGCGGCCGAGGCGAATCGACGGAGGCTCGGGCGGCGTGTGGAGGTGGTGGGAGCACACCTCGACGAGCGTTCTCCCCCCGAACACGTTCGTGCCGGTGAGCGCGAAGTAGCCGACGGCGCCGAGGGAATACAGGTCGGCGGGGGGGCCCACGGTCTCCGGGGCGCTGACCGCCTCGGGGGCGAGGTACAGGGGCGTTCCAGCCACCACGTCGGCCCTCGTGAGGCCCGCCCCCCCGGCGTGCTCCAGGTCCTTGACCAGCCCGAAGTCCACCACCTTGGGGAAGTCGTCCATCCCCCCCTGCCGGCAGAGGATGACGTTGGCGGGCTTGATGTCCCGGTGGATGAGGCCCACGTCGTGGGCCTCGGCCAGGGCCCCGGCCACGCTGTACAGCAGGGAGACCACCCGGGCCTCGGACAGAGGCCCGCAGAGCGAGACCACTCGATCGAGGGCCGCCCCGTCGAGTAGCTCCATGGCGTAGTAGAAGACGCCCTGGGGTGTCCGGCCGTAGTCGTAGATCGTGATCGTGTGGGGGTGGGTGAGCCGCGCGGTGAGCTGAACCTCGCGCTCGAAGCGCTTCAGGTCTGTCTCCGCGGTGTGCTCCGGCTTGAGGAGCTTGACCGCGGTCGGCCGGCGCATCATCCCGTGCCGCGCGCGGTAGACGACGCCCATTCCGCCCTCGCCGAGCTTTCCCTCCAGGGTGTATTGACCCAGCTGGCGGGCCCGACGGACCTCCGCCCGCAGGCCGAACACCACGTGGGAGATGACGGTGGTGCCCACGGAGATGATCGCCCACCAGATGGCATAGGTCACGGTGCCCACGACCGGGTAGTCGGCGGTGCGCAGCGGCGGGGCACCGTCGGAGGCCGGGCCGAAGAACCAGGGGACCAGGACGTAGGGAAGGCCGAGGAGAAGGTTCAGGGCCAACGTGCGCGAAGGGGGCGAGGGAATGAGGGCGGCCCGGAGCGCGAAGAGCAGCCCGCCGCCGGTTATGCACATGATGGACATGTAGCCGTCGGCCGCCCTCTCGAGGCCCGGGCCCGGCACCGTGCCCGGCGTCTGGGCGGCGAAGTAGGCGATGGCCTCGGTGGTGAGGTAGCGACCGGTCAGGGCCACCACCAGGGAGACGGCACCCAGCCCGACCCACTCGAGCGCCAGGACCAGCCAGGCCGGACGTCGGCCTCTCCGGCAGACCAGCCACAGCAGACCGAAGAACAGCGTCGAGAGGCGGTCCATGATGACGCCCGACTTGAAGAGCGTCCCCGCCGGGTCGAGGAGAAAGACGATCGCGTCGGGGATCAGGGCGATCAGGAACACGACCTTCCAGAACAGCGCCACCCGCTGCTGGAGGAAGGCCCGCTCCTCCTCCGTGAAGCTCAGGCCCGGCAGCGTCATGCTCGGAGTATAGTCGCGACCTCCGCCGGAGCGTCAGCCGCCGCGCGTATTACCATCACGGAAGGACATGCCCGACGAGCCCGAGCGAGACGGTGACGGCGCGCCCTCCGAGCGGCTGAAGAGATACCGGGACAAGCGCTCCGCCGGGAGCACTCCCGAGCCCTTCGGCGGTGCCGCCGAGGCCGACACGGTGGAGGTGTCTCCCTCCGAGGAGGCGCCCGCGTGGGCCCGTCCACGTCTGTTCTGCGTCCAGAAGCACGCGGCCCGGCGACTGCACTACGACTTCCGCGTCGAGCTCGGCGGGGTGCTCCGCTCGTGGGCGGTGCCCATGGGCCCCTCGCTCAACCCCGCCGACAAGCGGCTCGCTGTCCAGGTGGAGGATCACCCCGTCGAGTACGCCGAGTTCGAGGGAGTGATCCCCGAGGGCAACTACGGAGCGGGCGAGGTCATCGTCTGGGACAAGGGGTTGTGGGTGCCCCTCGAGGACCCCGAGGAGACCCTCCCGCGAGGCAAGCTCACCTTCGAGCTCCGGGGGTACAAGCTCCGCGGGGCCTGGCACCTCTTCCGCACGTCGAAGAGGAGGGGCGAGGAGACGAAGGAATGGATGCTCGTCAAGCGGAACGACGGCTGGGCCAGCGACTCCCGCACCCTGCCTCCGGAGTCCATCTACTCCGGGCTCACTCTCGAGGAGATCAAGAGCGGCAGCCAGCGCGCGGCCGAGGTGCGCGCTGAGCTCGGGCGCCTCGGCGCACCCCGGCAGGTGGTCCGTGCGGCCGGCGTGAGCCTGATGCTCGCGGAGACCGCGGAGAAGGCCTTCACCGACCCCGACTGGCTCTTCGAGCTCAAGTACGACGGGTACCGGGTCCTGGCCGAGAGGGAGGGCGAGGAGGCCCGCCTGAGATACCGCCGCGGGAGCGACGCCACCTCCCTCTACCCGGACGTGGCCCGCGCGCTGAGAGCCCTGCCGTTCGGCGACCTCGTCCTCGACGGCGAGCTGGTGGTCCTCGACGAGGAGTCGCGGCCCAGCTTCCAGCGCCTGCAGCGGCGGGCCCAGCAGAGGAGGACCATCGACATCCAGCGGGCCACCCTCGAGCTCCCGGCCACCCTCTACGTCTTCGACCTCCTGGCGTTCGAGGGCTTCGACGTGCGGCCCCTGCCCCTGGCCGAGCGCAAGCGTCTCGTGCAGAAGCTGCTTCCCGCGGCGGGGCCGATCCGCTTCCTCGACCACATCGCGGAGCAGGGCGAGGCGTTCTACGCCGAGGTCACGCGCCTCCGCCTCGAGGGGCTCCTCGCCAAGCGCGCCGACGCCCCGTACCGCGGGGGCCGGTCGCCTCACTGGCTCAAGCTGCGGGCCGAGCGCACGGACGACTTCGTGGTCGTGGGCTTCACCGAGCCCCAGGGCGACCGCACCGGCTTCGGCGCCCTTCACCTCGCCGCCTTCGACGGCGACGACCTGGTGTACCGCGGCCGGGCCGGCAGCGGCTTCGGCGAGAAGCAGCTCGTCGATCTGCGCGCCCTGCTGGAGGTCGACCGGCGTGACGCGCCGGTGTGCTCGGGCCCGATCCCGACCGACCGGGGACACGTCTGGGTCGAGCCGCGCCACGTGGCCGAGGTGCGCTACCTGACCTGGACCGCCGAGGGCCTCCTGCGCCAGCCTGTGTTCCTGCGGCTCCGCGACGACAAGCCCCTGGATGAGTGTGTGCTCCCGAGACCGGGCGCCACCACACCCGCTCCTCCCGCCGAGACCGCCGGCCCCGGGATTTCGGATCTCTTGGCCGAAGCGCCGGTGGAGAAGAAGGTCCCCTTCTCCAACCTCGACAAGGTGTTCTGGCCCGAGGAGGGGCACACCAAGGGGGACCTCATCGAGTACTACCGGGCCATCTCGCCCTGGCTGCTGCCCTACCTGAAGGACCGGCCACTGGTCATGACCCGCCACCCCGACGGCATCACCGGGAAGAGCTTCTTCCAGAAGGACGCGCCCAGCTTCTCCCCGGGCTGGGTCCGCCTGGAGCGGGTCTGGAGCGAGAGCGCGGAGCGCGAGATCGACTACTTCGTGGCCGACGACGTGGAGACGCTCCTCTACATCATCAACCTCGGGACGATCCTGCTGCACGTCTGGGCCAGCCGCGTCCAGACCCTCGCTCGCCCTGACTGGTGCATCCTCGACCTCGACCCCAAGACGGCGCCCTTCGCCCACGTCGTGCGTGTCGCCCGGGCCATCCGCGATCTGGCCGAGGAGATCGGTCTGCCCGCCCACCCGAAGACCTCGGGCTCGACCGGGCTCCACGTGCTCATTCCCCTCGGTGGGCAGTGCACCTTCGAGCAATGCCGGCAGCTCGGGGAGCTGCTGGCCCGGGTCGTGGCCGGGCGCCTCCCCGACATCGCCACCACCGCGCGCCTCCCGGGCTCCCGAGGGGGGCGGGTGTACCTGGACTACCTCCAGAACGGGCACGGCAAGCTGCTGGCGGCGCCCTTCACGGCGCGCCCGGTGCCCGGGGCGCTGGCCTCCGCCCCCCTGCTCTGGGACGAGGTCGACGAGACGCTCGATCTCCGTGACTTCACGATCAAGTCCCTGCCCGAGCGCATGGCGGTGTTCGACCACGACCCGCTCGCCCCGGTGCTGGACGAGAAGCCCGACCTGGTGACCGCCCTCGAGCGTCTCGCCACCCGCCTGGGAGAATGACGAGGTGAGCCCGTGCCCGTTCCGATGATCGTCGACACCGACACCGCCTCCGACGACGCGGTGGCGCTGATCATGGCCCTGCGCGAGCCCGGGGTGGACGTCAAGGCCATCACCGTGGTGGCCGGGAACGTCGCGATGGAGAAGGGCAGCCGAAACGCCCGATACACCGTCGAGCTGTGCGGAGCCGCGGTGCCCGTCCACGAAGGTGCCGCCCGCCCGCTGCTCCGCGAGCCGAGGCCCGCGTCCTTCTTCCACGGCGTGGACGGCCTGGGGGACCAGGGCTATCCCCCGCCCCGAGCGTCGGCCGCCGAGGGCCACGCGGTGAGCGTCCTGGTCGAGACGATTCGCGCCCACCCCGGGATCGTGGTGGTCACCCTGGGTCCGCTCACCAACCTCGCCCTCGCCCTGGCTCAGGCCCCGGAGATCGTGGAGAAGGTGGGGCGGTGCGTCGTCATGGGCGGGGCCGCCTGCACGGTGGGCAACATGACCCCCGCCGCGGAGTACAACATCTGGTGCGACCCCGAGGCGGCGCGCCTCTGCTTTCGCTCCGGGCTGCCCATCGAGATGGTCGGCTGGGAGCTGTGCCGGGGGCCGGCCAACCTCGACGACGAGGACATCGCCCGCGTCCGGGCCCTGGACACGCCCCTCGCGCGTTTCGCTCTCGGCTGCAACGCCAGGGCCCTCGAGGCGAACCGCGACTCCTACGGCGAGCCCGGGATCGCCCTGCCCGACCCGGTGGCCATGGCCGTCGCCCTCGACCCGGAGGTCGTCACGCGGAGGAGCCGCCACGCGGTGGATGTCGAGTGCGAGGGCGTGCTCACTCGGGGGATGACGGTGGTCGATCAGCTCGACGCCGTTCGCCGTGGGCTGGGGGACACCGCGGGCTGGCGCACCGAGGCCACCGGAAGCGACCCCCACGTGACGGTCTGCTGGGAGATCGACGTGGCCCGCTTCAAGGAGCGGCTCTACCGTGCCCTCGCCTGAGTGGGTGACTCAGCTGACCGGGGGCTTGTGGTGTCCGGCCTTCCGTGCCTCCCGGGCGCGGCGCGCGACCTCGGCGTTCTCGATCCAGGGCTTGCGCGCGAAGTAGCTGTCGGTCATCTCCTTCACCTGGCCCGACAGCAGCAGGAGCCCGAGCAGGTTGGGGAGGATCACGATCCCCAGGAACACGTCGCCCAGGGTCCACGCCACCGAGAGCGACACCACCGCCCCGAGGAAGTGGGCGGTGATGAAGGCCGCCTTGTAGGGTCGGATCGCCCGTGGCCCGAAGAGGTAGTTGGCGCAACGATCACCGTAGTAGCTCCACGAGATCGCGGTCGAGACCGCGAACAGGAGAACCGAGAGGAGCACGATGATCGGGCCGAGGGCACCCAGGCCCTTGCGGAAGGCCACCATCGTCAGCGGCGCCCCGTTCTCGACGGCATCCCCGAACAGCGTGGCGTGGGTGGCGCCATCGTCACCCCGGGCCTGGTTGTCGGCGGGGAGGATCACCCCGGTGAAGGACCGGGTCTGGGCCGCGTCCACGAACAGCCGCTCCACCGGGACCTCGTGCCAGGCGAGGCGCACCCCGTTCGACCCGGAACCGACCAAGCCGTCCTCGACGCGGATCTCGGCCGGCACCTCGGCCGTCGCGGCGTATCCGCCGTGGTCCTGGATCTCCACGTAGGAGGAGTCGCCCCCCAGGAAGGAGATCTCGGTGGGGACGCGGTCCTGCCACGCCCCGGTCGCGATGATGACGAGCCCGGTCATGGTACAGATCACCAGGGTGTCGACGAAGGGCTCGACGAGGGCCACCACGCCCTCGGAGACCGGCTCGTCGGTCTTGGCCGCGGCGTGGGCGATGGGGGCCGAGCCCTGCCCCGCCTCGTTGGAGAAGAGACCCCGCTTGACGCCCCAGAGCATCGTGGTCATGAACACGCCCGCTCCGGTTCCCGCGACCCCGGCGGTGGGCTGGAAGGCTTCCTTGAAGATCAGCTGGAGACTCGGGACCAGCTCCCCGATGTTCAGGAGCAGGATTACCACGGCCCCGAGCACGTAGATGGCGGCCATCAGGGGGGCCAGGACCGCGGTCACCTGTCCGATGCGAGTGATGCCGCCGATGATGACGAGGGCCACGACCGAGGCGGCGGCGAGGCCGGTGATCCACGGGGGCACCCCGAAGGTCGTCTGCAGCGTGTCGGCGACGGTGTTGGCCTGGACCGCGTTGCCGGTCAGGAAGGCGGTGAGGCCGAGAGCCCCGGCGAAGAAGACGGCCAGGGGCTTGAAGAAGGGGCCAAGCCCACGCTCGATGTAGTACATGGGTCCGCCCGACACCGAGCCCTCCCACTTGCGCGGGTCGTGGTCGGTGGTCACGTCGCGGTAGCGCTGGGCGAGGGTGACCTCGGAGTACTTGACCGCCATCCCCAGGGCCGCGGTCACCCACATCCAGAACAGCGCGCCCGGTCCCCCCCAGTGGATGGCGATGGCCACCCCGGCGATGTTGCCGATTCCGACGGTCGCGCTGAGCGCGGTGGTGAGCGCCTGGAAGTGGGAGACGTCCCCGGGCTCGTTGGGGTCGTCGTACTTCCCGGAGGTCACGGCGAAGCCGTGGCCGAGCCGGCGCACCTGGATGAAGCCCAGCCTCAGGGTCATGAAGAGCCCGGTGCCCAGGAGGGCGATGACCACCAGGGGCACGGTCTCGCCCCCGATGGGGATGCCGAAGCCCCAGATGGAGTAGCTGAGGGCGTTCACGACTCGTTCGAGGATCTGCATCGGGTTCTCGGCCTCCTCGCGTCGGGCCCCTTGGGGCGGGGCGCGCGGGCATTCCGGCCATCCTACCGGAAGATCGCGCCCGCCGGGCGATCTCCTCGGCGGGGTTGCCCCCACCCGGGCGTGCTGGTATGAATGGTCAGCCCTGCCGCCCAGAGCCTCCAGGACACCTCATGGCATCCCACGTCCCCCCCCTGCTCCCCCTCGCGCTCGCCGGAGCCCTCTCGGCGGGCTGCCGCGGCGGCGCGCCCCCGGTCCCGGACGAGGGCACGGGCCCCCAACGCATCATCCTCATCTCGCTCGACACCGTGCGACCCGACCACCTGGGGACCTACGGATACGATCGCCCGACCTCGCCGGCCATCGACCGCTTCGCCGCGAGCGCGGTGGTCTTCGAGGACGCGGTGGCCCAGGCGAGCGCGACGTTGTCCTCGCACGCGTCGATCCTGACGTCGCGCATCCCGCGACACCACGGCGCCTCGTTCTCGGCGCGTCACGCCCTCGGGGCCGACGTGCCCACCCTGGCCGGGCAGCTCCGCGCGGCCGGATACCGGACGGTGGCTTTCACCGGCGGGGGGCAGCTGGATCGCCGATTCGGCCTCGGCCGCGGCTTCCAGGTGTACGAGGAGACGGAGCTCAACCAGAACTTCCGCGAGACGGCGGGCCTGGGGATCGAGTGGCTGAGGGCGAATCGGGGGGAGCGGGTCTTCCTCTTCCTCCACACCTACGAGCCGCACCACCCCTACGTCGCCCGCGGTCTGCCCGGCTTCGAGAGTGACTACGACGGCCCGCTGCCGCCGATCATCTCCGTCGAGCTCCTCAAGGAGATCAACTCCGGGTCGCGGGCGATCGACGAGCGGGACCTGCGGCACATCGTCAACGCGTACGACACCGACCTGCGTTCGACCGACGACGGCTTTCGGCGTCTCCACCGGTTCCTTCGCCGGCAGCACTTCCTCGAAGACGCTCTGATCGTGCTCACCTCCGACCACGGAGAGGAGTTCGGGGAGCACGGGTCGGTGGGCTGGCACGGCCACACGCTGTACGAGGAGCTGCTCCGGGTTCCCCTGATCGTCAAGCTCCCGGGGAACGCCCACGCCGGCACTCGGGTGTCTTCGAGCGTGCGGAGCCTCGACATCGCCCCCACGATTCTCGATCTCGCGGGGGTGCCAATCCCCGAGACCTTCCAGGGGGTGAGCCTCCGGTCCCTCTGGTCCCCGGGCTCTGCTTCCGAGGACCGGCCGGCCCTCTCCGAGCTCGACGCGACCCCGCCCAGCGTGTCGTATCGCCGGCGTCCGTGGAAGCTCGACGGCGTCCGCCTCTTCAACCTCGAAGCCGACCCCCTCGAGACCCGGGATGTCGCGCCGGCCGAGGCCCGCCGGGTCGAGGAGCTCCGCCAGGCGGTGGAGGAGTGGTGGGGCCTTCTGCCGCCTCCGTCGACGAACGCCGTGGAGCTGGAGGACAGCACGCTGGAGCAGCTCCGGGCCCTCGGCTACCTCAGCCGGCAAGAGCAACCCTGATCCGCGTCGAGGAAGCCTCCGCGTCGGCGGGCGGGGGGACCGCGGAGCGGCTCCTGAATCCGGCGAGCCTCCGGTATCATCTGAGCCATGGCTCAGACACCACCTTCCCCTGAGGCCGCTCCCTCCCGCCGCTTCACCGACATCGACCGCAGTCCGATGACATCGATCACCGCCGGCATCCGCCTCGAGGGCGACCTGGTCGGGGCCCAGACCCTGGAGCTGGCCGGGAGGGTCGAAGGATCGATCAGCGTCGAGGGACTGTGTCACCTGCACCGCACCGCCCGAGTGGTGGGCCCGGTCACCGCCGGCGACGCGGTCGTCGAGGGTGAGCTGAAGGGGCCCCTCATCGTCCGGGGCAAGCTCGAGGTGCGCGCCACCGCCCGGGTGGAAGGCGACATCACCGCGGGGTCGGTGGCCCTCGCCGACGGCTGCCACTTCGAGGGTCACATCCACATGGAGGGGGGCGGGGGGAGCGGGCAGCCCACGTCCTTCCAGGAGAAACGCGGGGTCGGCCCGGAGCCGCGCTAGACCGGCGGCCACCACCGGAGGCACCATGCCACGCCTCGTCCTGGCCTTCCTGACCGTCCTCGCCGGGCTCGGCGCCGGTCCCGCTGGTGCCGACGAGGAGGGCTGGACGGCGTACGCCGTGCGGGACGAGATCGCGCCCCGCTCCTGGACGGAGCGCGACGCGGGGGGGCGGCTCCTGCTCGGGCTCGGCGGAAAGGGGGACGCGGCCGTCGATGGTCGGTGGGTGCGCGAGGTGCCGGTCGACCCCGACCGGGTCTACGCGTTCCAGGCCGCGTACCGCACTCTCCGCGTCGGGAACCCCGAGCGCAGCGTGCTCGCGCGCGTCGTCTGGATCGACGGGTCGGACCGATCGCGGCGGGCGATGGAGTACCCGGCCGCGACCGGCACGCCGGACGAGAGCGGGTGGACGGTGGTCTCGGGCGTGTACCGAGCGCCGGAGGAGGCGACCCGCGCCCGCCTGGAGCTCCACCTCCGCTGGGCGGCGGAGGGTGAGGTGCTCTGGCGGGACGTGGCCCTGCGCGAGGCCGACCCTCCCGAGCCTCGACGAGTCCGCCTCGCGGCGGTGAACCACCAGCCGAAGGAGACGAGATCGCCGGCGGAGAACCGGCAGGTCTTCGGCGGGCTGGTCGAGCAGGCCGCCGAGCGGGGGGCGGACGTCGTGGTGCTGCCGGAGGGGATCACCGTGGTCGGCAACGGCTTCACCTACGCGGGAGCGGCCGAGCCCGTCCCCGGGCCGACCACCACCTTCCTCGGGAAGCTGGCCCGGCGTCACCAGGTGTGGGTCGTGGCCGGGGTGTACGAGCGCGAGGGCACCAGGGTCTACAACACCGCGGTGCTCGTCGGTCGCGACGGGAAGCTCGCGGGGCGCTACCGCAAGATGAGCCTGCCCGACGAGGAGATCGAGGGGGGGCTCACTCCGGGCGCCGACACCCCGGTATTCGAGACCGACTTCGGACGCGTGGGCATCATGATCTGCTGGGACTCCAGCTACCCCGAGGTGGCTCGGGCGCTCGCCGCCCGGGGGGCCGAGGTCATCTTCCTCCCGATCTGGGGAGGGGAGGAGGCGCTGGTGAGTGCCCGAGCCATGG
Organism: Acidobacteriota bacterium; assembly: GCA_022340585.1. Taxonomy (GTDB): domain Bacteria; phylum Acidobacteriota; class Vicinamibacteria; order Fen-336; family Fen-336; genus JAJDNS01. The sequence goes on along the minus strand of JAJDNS010000130.1, from coordinate 3,897 downwards.
AGAACCAGGTGTACATCGTGGCCAGCGGCTACGATTTCCGCACCGGCATCTTCGACCGCCGGGGGCAGCGCATCGCCGACGCCCGCGAGGACCCCGAGATCGTCATGGCCGAGGTCGATCTCGGTGAGCGGACCCTCTGGCCGTGGCTCCGGGACTGGCGCGCCCGCATCTGGCGCGAGGCCCCCGTCTGGGCCGAGGAGCGCTAGCGCAGCCTGACGACGGTGACGTCGAGGCTGCGGGACCGGCTGTCCGACGGACGCCACTGCACCAGGATCGGGCTCTGGTACGTGCCGCGCACCATGCGAGCGCGGCCCCCGGAGTTCTCGTCGGAAGCCAGGAACGTGACCCGTCGCGAGCGCAGCAGCCGCTGGGCGGGCACGGCCATGACCTTCGCGACCAGCCGCTCGAGCACCGACTGCTCCCAGTGGAGGGCGTCGAGGAGCGAGTTCAGGAGTCGGGGAACGTCGTACTTGGCGTAGTTGATGGTCTTGCTGGGGATGGCGAGGGGATCGTCGATCATGTGACGCCCTCGCTGCGCGGCGAACTTCAGCGGGTCCTGGAGCACCTCGACGAGATCGTGCCGCATGAGCATGGTCTCGTACTCGTTCACCGTGAGTCCGACGTTCCGTTCCGCCGGGGGAAGCGAGATGTCCACCCGACCCTTCTCCAGACCCGCCCGGGCGAGCAGATCGTTGACCCGCTCGATCAACCCGAGCTTCGGGTCGGCCAGGTTCACCGAGTCGAGGGGGTGCGGTGACACCGGAACCGTGAGCGTGTCCCGGGCCACGACCTCCTCGTCGTCGTAGGCCAGGATGGTCGTCCTCCGCTCGCGGCAGGTGCCAGCGTTCGTGCCGTCGAGGTCGATGAAGAAGACCGGAGCCGGCGGCTGGTTGCGATAGGTCACGCAGTTCCGCATTCCCGAGCCGATGAAGGTCAGGTGAGAGTCCCCGTTGCGAGGCTCCACCTCCTTCTGTTCCTCGGTGAGCTCGCTCCGCAGCTCCATCTGGTCGTGTCGGTACTCGGCGTCCTGGGGGAAGACCGAGTGGAACGCGTCGAAGAACTTCGCGAGCCGGCCGTGCTGATGGTGCATGCGGGCGGACAGGCTCTGGTCCAGGTAGCCCGCGGTCGTGTGGAGCGAGCAGTACAGCGTCCTGCGATAGCGCTGCAGGATGTCCCCGGCCTCGGCCGCGATCTTCTCGTTCACGTCGATCGCTTCGAAGCGGCGGCTGGGACTCAGGGCGAGGCGAATCTCGTTGGGTGCGGAGCTCATTCTGCCAGAGAGCATTTTTACCATCGGTCTGCCGGGATTGCCAAGCGCTCGCGGACGCGCAGCGACTCCGGCCCTCCTCGACCCATGGTCGTCCCCCGGGTCGTCCCTGCCCTGAGCCCCTCCTGAGCAACTTCTGACGATCCGGTGAGCGGACGGGGACGACTCCTCCGTCGCCCGATCCGGGGCGATCGGTTATCCTCTGAAGCGGGGTGAGTGGCCGCGCCAGGGGCGCGGCTCGAGGTTCCTGCGTGCCCCGGGGTGCCCGGGAGGAGGCCCATCTTGAGCGATGCGCTGAAGCAGTCCGAAGTCTGGTTCGTGACCGGCAGCCAGAATCTCTACGGCCCGGAGACCCTCCGGCAGGTGGCCGAGAACTCTCAGAAGGTCGCGGCCGCCCTCGACGGCTCCCCGGAGATCCCGTGCCGGGTGGTCTTCAAGCCCGTGGTCAAGACCCCGGACGAGATCCTCGGTCTCCTGGCCGAGGCCAACACCGCCGAGCGCTGCGTCGGCCTGGTCTTGTGGATGCACACCTTCTCTCCCGCGAAGATGTGGATCGCCGGTCTCACGGCGCTGCAGAAGCCCTACCTCCACCTCCACACCCAGTTCAATCGCGACCTGCCGTGGGACGCGATCGACATGGACTTCATGAACCTGAACCAGGCCGCCCACGGCGATCGCGAGTTCGGCTTCATCTGCACCCGGCTGCGCCAGGAGCGCAAGGTCGTCGTCGGTCACTGGGAGGACCCGGAGGTCCAGGACCGGGTGGGGGCCTGGGCCCGGGCCGCCTGCGGCTGGGCCGAGACGCGACGCCTGAAGGTGGCCCGGTTCGGCGACAACATGCGCGAGGTGGCGGTCACCGAGGGCAACAAGGTCTCGGCCCAGCGCCAGTTCGGGTACTCCGTGAACGGCTACGGGATGGGCGACCTGGTTGCCTGCATCGACGCGGTGAAGGACGCCGCGGTCGATGCCCTGGTCGAGGAGTACGGGCGGGAGTACGAGCTCAAGGTCGCGGCGAGCGCCCGCGACAACGTGCGCGGACAGGCCCGGATCGAGCTCGGCATGCGGGCGTTCCTCGAGGAGGGTGGCTTCGGCGCCTTCACCACGACTTTCGAGAACCTCCACGGCCTCGAGCAGCTCCCGGGCCTCGCCGTGCAGCGGCTCATGGCGTCCGGCTACGGCTTCGGAGCGGAGGGCGACTGGAAGACCGCGGCCCTCGTCCGAGCCATGAAGGTGATGGCGGAGGGGCTCGATGGCGGCACATCCTTCATGGAGGACTATACCTACCACCTCGATCCCCGGAACACCAAGGTCCTCGGGGCCCACATGCTCGAGGTCTGCCCCTCGACCGCGGAGGGCAAGCCCTCCCTCGAGGTCCACCCCCTGGGCATCGGGGGCAAGGCCGACCCCGCGCGGCTGGTCTTCTGCGCCGGGGCCGGCCCCGCCCTCAACGCCTCACTGATCGACCTGGGCAACCGCTTCCGGCTCATCGTGAACGCCGTGGACGTCGTCGCGCCCGACGGGGCGCTGCCGCACCTCCCGACCGCGCGGGCGGTATGGGTCCCCCAGCCCAACCTCAAGGTGGCGGCGGGGGCGTGGATCCACGCCGGCGGGGCACACCACACCGCCTTCACCCAGTCCCTCACCCCCGAGCACCTGGAGGACTACGCCGAGATGGCAGGGATCGAGTTCGTCCTGATCGACAAGGAGACCCGCCTCCGCGAGCTCAAGAAGGAGCTGCGCTGGAACGAGGCGTACTACCTGATGGCGAAGGGGTTGTAGTAGACGCCCCGGTGCCGGGTCGGCGCTGCTCTTCGAGGGCCTTGGCCCGATCGAGGTAGACGCCGGCTTCGGCCTCACGACCCAGCTCGCGGAGAAGCTGGCCCAGGTGTCGGAGGGCTGCCTCATCCTCGGCGGCACCGGCGACGGCCCTGGCGAAGCGAGCCGCGGCCACCTCCAGGCGTCCGTCGGCCTCTGCCGCCTCACCCCACACCCACCACGCCGAGGCCAGTCCCGGCACGAGGTGGGTCGCCTCCTCGAGATGCCGCTCGGCCGACGCCAGTTCTCGCGTTGCCAGCTCGATCTGCCCCAGACGGGTGAGGATGAGGGCGCTGCTCGTTCCCGCCGCGAGCGCGCGGTCGAGCAGGCGACGCTCCTCCGCGGGGTCCTGCCTCCTGTGGGCCAGGTCGGCGAGTCCGAGCCAGGCGCGAGCGGAGCGCGGATTCAGCTCGAGCACGAGCTGGTACCGCGCACGCGCCTCCTCCAGATTCCCGGCGTGGAGATGGGCGTCCCCGAGCTGAAGCTGCAGGAGATCGTTGCCCGCATTGAGCTCGGTGGCCTGGCGCAGGACGTCGATGGCCGCCTGGTCCCCTCCAGCCGCCTGCAGTGCCGCCGCGTACGCGGTGAGGAACGGGACGCTGTTCGGGCTGCGCTGGACGAGCCGCTCCAGCTTTCCTCTGGCCTCCCCGCTGTGCCCGGCCTTGAGCAGGGCCCGTGCCTGCTCGTAGTCCCGGGCGAGCGCGATGCCGTCCTTCGGATCCAGGGTCCCTTCCCGGACACCCGTGCTGGTGGCGCCCGAGAGGTAGCCGAGGCTCCGCAGCATCTCGCTCACCTCCTCGTCGGGCTCCACCGCG
>JAJDNS010000081.1 GCA_022340585.1 Acidobacteriota bacterium | reverse complement strand
GACCTGCTTCGACCGGCCGATTTACTCGGCGTCCCTCGACGACGAGACGACCGAGCGCCTGCTGGCGCGCTACCACCGGACCTACCACGCGGCGCTCGAAGAAGAGGCTCGGGACGCCGGCGCCGTCCTCGCCCTGGACTGTCACTCCATGGCCGCGGTGCCGCCGCCGGTCGCACCCGACGCGGACCGGCCGCGGCCGCTGTTCTGTGTGAGCAACGGCGACGGGGTGACCTGCGACGACGGCCTGCTGAGAGAGCTGGCCGCCCGGCTCGTCGACGCCTTCGAGTGCCGCCCTGGAGACGTCACCCTCAACCGTCCCTTCAAGGGTGGCTACATCACCCGGCGCCACGGCCGCCATCCGCTGCCCTGGATCCAGGTGGAGATGAACCGCTCGCTCTACCTCACGGATCCCTGGTTCGACCCTGACCGGCGCCGCGGGGACCCCGAGCGTCTTCGCGAGCTGCGAGAGCGCTTCTGGAATGCGCTGGCTCGGCTCGATCTCGACCGCTCCCGGCCCGCTACGCCTTCTTCTTCTCCAGCTCGCGAGCCAGGAAGTCGGCGAGGATGAGGGTGTGCTGGACGAGGGCCATCCGTGAGACCGCCTCCTGGGGCGTGCCCCGCTCCATCGTCGTGGGACCGAAGCCGCAGACCGTGGCCGTCTTCGCGGGTACGAGTCCGGCCACCGAGGCCCAGGCCGAGCTGTCCTTCTTGAGCGTCACTCCGTGCTCCGCGGCCACCCCGGCCAGCGCCCTGTAGAGCCGGGTGTTGATCGGGCGCTCACGCATCGGGGGACGGTCGGCCTCGCGGACGAGCTCCCACCTCGGCCCGCGCTTGCCCAGGATGGTCCGCATCCGCTCCTCGGTGTGGTCCGCCGTCTTCGCGTCGGGGTAGGTCATGAGGAGAGTCGCCGTGACCCGGTAGGGCAGGCGCATCGGGTGTCGTTCCGTCGCCATCGCCAGGACCGACACCGACACCCGGCTCCGGGCCGATCCCAGATGGGAGAGGGCCTCGAGGCGGTCCCACGCCCACCGGAGCACGCCGGGCTTCCGGCTCGCCCGGCCGAGGCTCACGGCGTCGCCCGCGATGCGGAGCTGGAAGCGCCGGTTGCCCCGGCGCTTCAGGATGGCCCCCTGGTCGGGCAGGCCCGGGCGCAGCACGACGACCCTCTTCGCCCGGGCGGCAGCGGCGCGGATCGTCTCCGCGCTGTCCCGGGCGTCTCGGCCCTCGTCGGCATAGAGCAGGACGCCGACGGGCAGGCGACGCAGGCGACGGATGCTCCGCAGGGCCCGCAGGGCGAACTCGATGGTGACCAGGGGGGCGCGAGAGGTGCCGATGCCCTCGCCGTGCAGCCACTCGGCATCGCGTCGGAACGGCTGGTGAGGCGTCGCCGCCATGGAGGAGACGTCGAGGTGGGCGATGAGCAGGGTCCCGCCGTCCAGCCCCGCCCTCGTCTGCCAGGTGTAGGCGTGGGGCGCGTCGGTGAGCTCTCCCGCCTGCGCCATCCCCAGGTCGTCGAAGACCGCCCCCGCCCGCTGCACCGCCTGCTGGATTCCCACCGGGTCCGACGTCGGGCTCGACAGCGCCACCCAGTCCCGCAGCCGGCGCTCCATCGCCTCGCGTCGCTGGGTCACGAAGCCCACGGCGTGGGACCGCGTGTCGACCCCCCGCGGGTCGAGCACCGGGGGCTCGGGGGTTCCAAAGTAGCGGGCCGCCGCCACCTCGACCAGACGGTTGACGAAGCCCGTGAAGTCCAGGCCAACCGCCGCCGCCCCGACGAGGTAGGAGCCGTGCTCGCCCAGGCTCGGGAGGCTGTTGGTCTCGAGAATGTAGAGCTGGTCGTTGGCATCCAGGCGCATGTCCACGCGGGCGCAGTCGTGGAGCCCGAGGGCCTGGAACGCGCCAACCGCGATCTCCTGCGCTCTTCGAGTGAGCGCCTCCCCGATCGGGGCCGGGCAGATGGGCTGGATGGTCCGCCCGCTCTTGCCGGTCTTGTCCTCGTAGCTGTACACGGCCGGGCCGTCGCCAAAGTCGAGCTGCACCGGCGGAAAGGCCTCCGGCGGGTTGTTGCCGAGGAGGCCGACGTTGACCTCGCGGCCCTCGATGTACTGTTCGACGAGGACCGGCTGGTTGTACTCGTCGAAGATCACCCCGGCCGCCTCCCGCAGCTCCTTCTCGTCTTGAACGACCTTGAGACCGAAGGAGACCGACTCGTTCCGAGGCTTGACGATCATCGGGTACGGGAGCTCCGGAATCTGCGCGTCCGGTGCGTGCATCACCGTGAAGTCGGGCGTGGGCAGGCCGTTCTGCTTGAGGATCATCTTCGTGACGACCTTGTCCAGGGAGAGGGAGTGCCCCATCGGCCCCGAGGCGACGTAGGGGATCCCCACCATCTCCAGAATGCTGGGCACGTGGGTGTAGCGCGCCTGTCCCTGGAGCCCGTAGGACACGTTGAAGACCATCCCGGGGCGCTCGCCGTGGACCACCCGGGGCATGAAGTCCTCGAGCCTGGCGATGAGGTCCTTGTCCCCCTCGAACGCCGTCACCTGGTGCCCCCCCCTGCGGAGCGCGTTGGCGAGGCGCTCGATCGTCTTCATGCCGATCTTCTCGCGGTTCGGCATGCCGAAGAGGTTGATGACACTCTGGCTGTTCCGGTTGTAGACGATGGCGATCTTCATCTGGAGGGGCCCCCTGTCGCGATTCTAGCCTCATTCCTTCTCGGCGGGACCGCCCGACCTGACTCGGCCTCCGGGCCCGCTGACATTACCGCCTCGATCCGGCCTCGGACCTTCGCCTTCCGCGCTGACTCTGGAACGACTTCGAGAATGGCGGTACGCTCCTCATGGCATCTCACGGAAAGGGAGTCAACGCCATGACCTCATCCCGCCACCCGGGGTTCACGATGGCCATTCTGCTGGTCCTTCTGGCCGGCGTCCCCGGAGCCCGGGCCCAGAGCCCGGAGGCAGCCCTCGGTCCGGAGATGGGGATCCCGACCGCGCCCGTCGAGATCGACGGGGTCGTCCTGTACCGGGTGCGCGGCGCGTCGGCCTTCCCGGCCGAGCAGCGTGCCGCTCGACGTATCGCGATGATCGTCGAGGCCGCACGGGATCCGAAGGTCGACCCGAGCGCACTGGAGATCGTCGAGACCGAGGACGGGATAGCGGTCAGGGCGGGCAGCCACTTCCTCGGCCTCGTGCTCTCGGCCGATGCTCGCCTCGAGGGGCTGACCGCTCGCGAGCTGGCCCTCGCCCAGCGGGAAGCCGTCAAGGCGGCGATCGTGCGGTACCGGGAGGCGCGGAAGCCGACCCGGCTCGGGACCGACGGGGCTCGGGCCTTCGCAGCAACCGCCATCTTCGCCCTCCTGGTGGCGGTGCTGCTCCCCCTCTTTCGGCGCATCGATCGGTTCGTGGCCCGACGCTTCAAGCATCAGGCCGAGGAGCTCGAAGAGAGGTCCTTCGATCTCCTGCGGGCCGACCGGCTCCAGGGGATGGCCAGGGGCGGGCTGAGCGCGATCCGGGCCGCCGTCCTGCTGGTGCTCGTCTACTTCTACCTGAGCTTCACCCTGGCCCTGTTCCCCTGGACGCGCTTCATCGCGGTCCGGCTCACCACGTGGGTCGTCACCCCCCTGGTGACCCTGGGCAGAACCTTCCTCGCCGACATCCCGGACCTGATGTTCCTCGCGATCCTCGCCCTCCTCGTCCGGTACGGGCTCAAGCTGCTGCGCCTCTTCTTCGACGGGGTCGCCCGCGGCTCCATCACCCTCGCGGCCTTTGAGGCCGAGTGGGCCTGGCCCACCTACAAGATCGTACGGATGGCGGTCATCGCCTTCGCCGTGGTCGTGGCCTATCCCTACATCCCCGGGTCGGGATCGGAGGCGTTCAAGGGGGTGTCGCTGTTCGCCGGCGTCATCCTCTCCCTCGGGTCCACGTCGGCCATCTCCAACATCGTCGCCGGCTACACGATGACCTACCGCCGTGCCTTCCGGGTGGGAGACCGGGTGAAGGTCGGTGGCACGATCGGAGACGTCACCGACATCCGCCTCCAGGTCACCACCGTCAAGACCCCCAAGAACGAGGAGGTGGTGATCCCCAACGCCACGATCCTCAACAGCGAGATCGTCAACTACACCTCCCTCGCCGTCGACAAGGGGCTCATCCTCCACACCACGGTCGGGATCGGCTACGAGGTCCCCTGGCGCCAGGTGGAGGCCATGCTCCTGCTGGCGGCCGGGCGGACCCCCGGACTCCTGGAGGAGCCCCGCCCCTTCGTCCTCCAGCGGGCCCTCGCCGACTACGCGGTCAACTACGAGCTCAACGTGTACTGCAGCGACCCCCGGCAGATGAACTCGCTCTACACGGCCCTCCACCGGAGCATCCAGGACATCTTCAACGAATACGGCATCCAGATCATGACGCCGTCCTACCGGGCCGACCCCCCCGATCCCAAGGTCGTGCCGAAGGACCAGTGGTACGCCGCGCCCGCCGCGCCCCCCCCCCCGGATCCCGGAGACGGCGGGTCGGACAGGGGAGCTTGAAGCCCGGCCGCGACCACCTGACCTCCGGAGGCGGGGGGTTCGCGGGGGCGTCGTCCCGCCTCCTCGAGAGGAGAACCGGGCGCAGCACTCGCATCAGAGGCCCCGGTGAGGTATCGTCCGGCATTCTTCCCAAGGACATCCGCCGCGCCCACTGGGCGGCAGTTGCCCGCGATACCCGAAAGGTCGGTCCCATGCCGAAGGCGCTGCTCGTCTACCCGGAGCAACCCCGCTCTTTCTGGAGCTTCGAGGAGACCCTCCGGCTCATCGACAAGAAGTCGGCCTTCCCTCCCCTCGGATTGCTGACCATCGGCGCCATGATGCCGGGAGACTACGACCTGCGTCTCGTCGACATGAACGTGGCGCCCCTCGCGGACCGCGATCTCCAGTGGGCCGACGTCGTTATCACCTCGTCCATGATCATCCACTGGGACTCCCTCGAGACCGTGATCTCCCGCTGCAACACGAAGGGCGTGCCCGTCCTCTGCGGCGGTCCCCTGCCCACTCAGTACTGCGATGAGATCCGCGGCGAGGCCGTCTTCTACCGCGGCGAGGCGGAGAACGGCTTCGTGGATGTTCTCGAGCGCCTTCTCGCTCGTCCCGCTCCGGAAGGTCGCGAGATCGTCGACCGGCGCGGTGGGTTCCGGAGCCTCGCCCAGACTCCCCTCCCGCGGTGGGATCTCATCGACGTCGACGACTACAGCACCATGCTGGTCCAGATCACCCGCGGCTGTCCGGAGAGCTGCACCTTCTGCAACATCCCGTCGCTTTACGGCAGGACGACGCGCCTCAAGTCCGGGACCCGGATGGTCCAGGAGCTCGAGGCGCTCTACGAGATCGGCTGGCGCGGTGCGGTCATGGTGGTCGACGACAACTTCGTCGGAAACCAGGAGGCGATCCGCCGCACCCTCGAGGAAGAGGTCGTCGACTGGCAGCGGGAGCGCGGCTATCCGTTCCAGTTCAACACCCAGGTGAGTGTCCGGTTGAGCGACAACCCGGCCCTCCTGCAGGCCATGAACCAGGCCGGCTTCGGAAAGATCTTCTGCGGCATCGAGTCACCCAGCGAGGAGAGCCTCAAGTTCATGGGTGCGCAGAAGAACCTCCAGGGCGACACGACGCTCATCGAGAAGGTGAGAATCCTCCAGGGGCACGGCTTCGAGGTGCAGGCGGGGATGATCGTGGGCCTCGACACCGATCCCGACGACATCGCCGAGCGCATGGTCTCGTTCCTCCAGGAGGCCGGCATCACCGTGGCCATGGTGGGCATCCTGGGAGTCCTCCGGGACACCCCCGACTACAAGCGGTTCCAGCGGGCGGGCCGCCTGAACGAGTCGGCCCGGTACAAGGGCGATTCGGGGATCTTCGGCCGGGATCTGAGCTTCGTGCCGCTCATCGATCCCCAGGAGGTTCTCGACCGTCACCGGTCGATCGTGACCGAGGTCAACAGCCCCGCGCGCTTCTTCGAACGGTGCCTGACCAACTTCCGCCATCAGCGGAGGAGGCCCCCCACCGGAAAGCGGTTGGGGCTCACCGAGATTCGAGCCCTGGTCCGTTCGCTGTGGCTCGACGGAGTCATCGGCCGGTACCGGCGCGAGTACTGGCGCTTCCTCGGAACGACCATCCGACATCACCCCCGACGATTCGCCGACGCTGTCAGCCTGAGCGTGCAGGGTCGTCATCTCATCCTCACCACGGAGCGAGCGCAGGAGGCGGACGAGGCCAGGCGCTTCGTTTCCGAGGCCGGGGCCTACGAGGGAGCGCCCTCCTAGCCGTTCGCCAGCGCTCGAGCCCCCCTGGCTCGAGCGTCAGCGCTCCGGCCAGATGCTCTGCAGGCGCCAGAGGTCGAACGACACCATCCGGGCCGTCCCCCACGCGGTGTGCAGGATGAGCGCCTTGTCGCCCCGAGGAAGCAGGACCCCCTCGGCCAGGGCCACCTGGCCGTCTCCGGCAAAGACCTCGATCGAGCCCCGGTCCACCAGCACCTGAACGCGCACCCGGCCGTCCTCGGCCACCGGAAGCGGTGCTTCCGCCGCGCCGCAACGCAGCGTCCGCCGCGCCCCGTTCAGGACGACCTTCGCTCCGCCGATGGTGAGGGTGACGACCACCGTGTCGTCGAGCTGGAGCGTGCTGTCGATCTCGAAGACATCCGCCGCGAGGCCAGCCAGCGCGTTGTCCCCCTCCGGCAACGCGGCCGTGGGCAGCGAGCGGTGCTCTTCGCGCAGCGCCCCGAGCTCCGAGATGGGCTCGGCGAAGAGACGTGGGCCGTCCTTCGTTTGCCGCAGGGAGAGATCCACCGGCACGGTCATGCCCTGGTTGAAGGGCATCCCCGGGTAGTCGTTCCCCCGGGCCCAGCCGATCTGGACCCACCGCCCGTCCGGGGCATCGCTGTAGAGCTGGGAGGCGTAGAAGTTGCCGTGCCACAGCCGGTGCTTCCCCTCGTGGTCCGGGCTGAACACGCGGCCGTCGAAGGAGCCCAGGACGTACTCGCCGTCGGCCGCGAAGACGACCCAGCGGCTCTCCGGGCCACCGTCGATGGGCAGCTCCGCGAGCTCGGGGCATTCGAAGAACCCGGGCAGGCGCGACTCGAAGCGCCACTCCTTCAGGTCGGCGGAGGAGTAGAAGTCGATGGCGCGCTCCTCGCTCTCGTCGTAGACGATCATCACCCATCGGCCCGTGGGCTCGTGCCAGAGGATCTTCGGGTCGCGGCCCTCGTGGGCGACGACGGGGTTTCCATCGTAGGCGGTGAAGGTCCGCCCCCGGTCGTTGCTGTAGGCGAGGGATTCCCCGGCCTCGGTGTCGGTGAAGGCCACGACCAGCGGCGGCTCGTCGCCGTCCTGGAAGCCGGAGATGTTCTTCCAGTCCACAAAGCCGCCCCCGGAGAAGACGTGCCCCCGGGCGTCGTCGCTCCAGGGAAACAAGGTGTCTCCCAGCTCCCGCCAGTGCACCAGGTCCTCACTGACCGCGTGCCCCCAGTGCATGTTGTCCCAGGCCCAGCCCACGGGGTTGTGCTGGTAGAACAGGTGCCACTCGCCCTCGAAGTACACGAGCCCGTTGGGGTCGTTGTTCCAGCCACGGCGCGAGGTGAAGTGGAACTGCGGACGCCAGGTCTCCGCGTAGAGCTCCTCCTCCCCGGGGTACGTGTCTCCCTGGCGAATGAGCTCCACTCGCGCCGGCCTGGGTCCGCTGGCCACGAGCCGGGCCTCCCCGCCCTCGAAGCGACTCAGGTCGAAGTACGTCCAGAAGCTGACGTCGTCCTCGGCCCCGGCCAGCTCGGCGCTGAAGCGCCGGACGCGCTTCCCGTCGATGAAGAGGGACACCTGGGCCTTCTCGGCGCCGTTTCGGATGGGGACGAGCAGGAGGTGGTCGGTGATCTCGAAGGACTTCTCCTGCTCGGCGGGGGGATCGGGCGTGTCGGCCGGGGCGGGGGTGGGGGCCGCGGTCAGCAGGGTGAAGACCAGGAGAGCGCCCACGCTCCCCCGGACGAGCGGCAGCAGGCGGCAGGCTGGTCCGGCGGTCCGGTCGGGTGAGGGCACGGGGTTCCTCCCTCCTTGGCTCCCCGGGGTCCCGGCCGCCGCGGCCGCGACGGCCCTGGGACCTCGAGCCCGGGATGCGACTACGAGAACTCGTACGTGCCGGGCATGGGCACCGTGCCAATGGCCAGCGGCTGGTCGAAGTCGTAGGCCTCCAGGGTGAAGTCCTGCGTCGAGCCCAACGCCTCCTCCCAGGTGATCGTCTTCCCGCTGTAGGCGGACTCGCGGCCCATGATGGCGGTGAGGGTGGCCTCGGCCACGGGAACGGTCTCGTTGAGCGGGTTTCCCTCGCGGATGCTCCGGATGAGAGCCGCGTGCTCCTCCTCGTACGGATTCGGGGCGTCCCGGTTCCGGTACCTCCAGATCCCCTTCCCGTCCGGGCCGAAGATCCGACCCCGGCCGTCGGCGTACCCCTCGCTGCCGTCGACGAAGGTCGTCACCAGGCTCTCGCAGTCGTCCATCTGCCGGCACTGGCTGAACATCCGCTTGCCATCGGCGTACTCGTACTCCACCGCGAAGTGGTCGTAGACGTTGCCGTACAGATCGCCCCGGTGGACCTGCCGCCCCCCCATGGCCCGCGCCGAGATCGGGTGTCCGCCGAGCGCCCAGTTGGCGGTATCGAGGCTGTGGAGATGCTGCTCGACGATGTGGTCCCCGGAGAACCGCGTGTGGTGCACCCAGTTGCGGATCTGCCATTCCAGGTCGCTCCAGCCCTCCTGGCGCTCCACCACCCAGACCCGGCCCCCGTTGAAGTAGGCCCGGGCCGCGTAGATCTCGCCGATCGCCCCGTCGTGGAGCCGCTTCATGCTCTCGATCCAGGCTTCCTCGTGGCGGCGCTGTGTTCCCGCAACCACCCCGAGCCCCTTCTTCTTCGCCAGCTCTCCGGTCTCGAGCACCGAGCGCACGCCGGTGCCGTCCACCGCGATGGGCTTCTCCATGAACACGTTCTTGCCCGCCTCGATGGCCGCCCGGAAGTGCTGCGGCCGGAAGTGCGGCGGGCAGGCCAGGATCACGTAGTTGACCTCCTCGCGGGCCAGGAGCTTCTCGTAGGCGTCGAAGCCGGTGAAGCAGGCGTCGTCCGGGACCTCCACCCCCACCTTCCCGAGCTGGGTCCGACAGCCGGCCAGCCGATCCGGGAAGAGGTCGGCCAGGGCCACGATCGCCACCCCCTCGGCCTTTCGGGCGCTCCCCTCCACGACGTCCTCGGTGTGGTAGCCGGTCCGGGGATAGATGACGTTGGTCGCGGCCTGGAGCACATTGAGCACCGCGCCCGTGCCCCGTCCCCCACACCCGATCACCCCCACCCGGACGGGGACGTCGGGAGCCGCGTGCCCGAGGACCGCGAACCCGTGCTCGGCAACCGTCGCCACACCGGCCGCGGCGACCGCGGACGTCTTGATGAAGTCACGACGGGACTCGTTGCCCATGTTCAGCTCCTCACGTCGATGGCTCTCTCGCACCCGGGGGCCACCGTGGGGTCCGCCCCCATCCGGGCCGGGCACGGGTTCCGGGCGGCTGCCCCCGGCGCGAGCTCCAGTATGACGTCCGCCGCCTCCAGGAATTCTACTGCCACCGCGCTCCGGAAAGCGCCCGCGGCTCCGCACACTCGTGCTATCGTGCCCGAGTTTCCGAGGAGGACACGTGAGAGTCATCTCTGTGCTGGCCCTGGTGGCCCTCGCCCTGGGCGGACCGGGCGCGGCGTCCCGGCCGGCCCGGGAGGCGCCCGACATCGAGCCCTACGCCGAGCCGATCCCCGGCACCAACCTGACCCTCGAGATGGTGGCGGTGCCTGGCGGGAGCTTCCTCCTCGGCAGCCCCGAGGCCGAAGCCGGACGCGGAGCGGACGAGGGCCCCCCGGTCGAGGTGACGGTGGCCCCGTTCTGGATGGCGAAGCACGAGGTGACCTGGGACCTCTACGACGCCTTCCGCAACACCGGCAGGGCGGACTCGGGCAAGGACCTGGAGGTCGACGAGCCCGAGTCTTCGGACGTCGACGCCGTGACGCGCCCCACCAAGCGCTACGGCGACGAGTCGTTCGGATTCGGCAAGGGGACGCAGCCCGTGGTGGGCATCAGCTACCACGCGGCCATGGAGTTCACCCGCTGGCTGTCCTCGGTCACCGGCAAGGCCTACCGTCTCCCCACCGAGGCGGAGTGGGAGTACGCGTGCCAGGCGGGAACGATCACTGCTTACTCGTTCGGCGACGACCCGGCGGGGCTCGACGAGCACGCGTGGTACGCCGACAACTCCGACTTCCAGCCCCGGCCGGTGGGCGAGAAGGAGCCGAACCCATGGGGCATCCACGACCTCCACGGGAACGTGATGGAGTTCTGCCTCGACCGCTACGACGCCGAGGCCTATGCCCACGCGGAAGCCGGTGCGGCAGCCCCGGTCAACCTCCCCGGGAAGGAACGATACCCTCACGTGGTGCGAGGCGGGTCCTGGGACGACGATCCGCCGGCGCTCCGGTGCGGGGCACGCTACCGTTCGTCGCCGAGCTGGAGCAAGCGCGATCCCCAGCAGCCCAAGGGTATCTGGTGGCACACCGACGCCCCCTACGTCGGCTTCCGGGTCGTGCGGGCGGTGGAGGAGGACGAGCGGCTGCGGGGGCTCCGCTCGCAGATCACCCGTGAGAGCCCGGAGCGCTGAGAAGGGCATGAGCCGCAAGACGTCATGACGAAGAGCTCGTCCCGCTTGCCCGGCGTCGGATCGTCCCTGCCCGTGTCGGCCCTCGTGGCCGCGCTGGCCGGGCTCGTGGTCGTGGTAGGGGGCCTGGCAACGTGGTGGTCGTTGGCGCATTCCGTCCGGAGCCGTCCTCTCGTGCTGGCCACCGGTCCCGAGACCGGGGCATACCACGCCCTGGGCTCGGCGCTGGCGAGTCTCATCGAGGACGAGGGTCTCGCCTCGCAGGTCACCGCACGGATCACCGAGGGCAGCAGCGAGAACATGCGTTTGCTGGCCGCCGGGGACGTCGATCTGGCGATCGTCCAGAGCGACACTCCCGCCGACGAGTCCGTCCGGCTGGTCACCAGCCTCTACGACGAAGCAATGCACGTGCTCGTGTCGGCCGAGGTGGCCGGGTCGGTGTCACGCCTCTCCGACCTGCAGGGGAGGAGGGTGTCGCTGGGCGGTGCGGGCAGCGGCACCCGTCAGGTGGCCGAGCGCCTCCTGGCCCATTTCGAGATCGTGCCCGGAGAGGATCTGGCCCTGGCGCCGGCCGAGGCCCTCGCTCGCCTCGAGGCGGGCGAGCTCGACGCCGTCTTTGCCCTGACCGCGGTCCCATCCCCGTCGGTCGCGGCGGTGGCTCGACGCGGGGAGGTGCGGCTTCTCACCCTGGGCGACGCCCAGGAGGCGGGCAACGAGGCCGACGCCCTGGCCCTCGTGTACCCGAAGCTGCACGCCATGACCGTGCCCCGCGGCACCTACGGCCGCGTCCCCCTGGAGCCCGTGAGCACCGTCGGGGTGAAGGCCCAGCTGGTCGCCCGCGACGACGTGGACCAATCCCTCGTCCACGACCTGACCAGGACGCTGTTTGCCCGGCGCAACCGGCTCAACGACGCGGATCACGACCTCTCGTTCGGCGACCTGCTGACCGAGAGCTACAACCCGGGGGCCGGGGGGCTCCCGTACCACCCGGGGGCGATCGCGTACTACGAGCGCTTCCAGCCGTCCTTCGTGGTCCAGTACGCCGAGCCGCTCAGCCTCCTCCTCACCCTGCTCGTGGGTGCCTGGTCGGCGACGCTGGCCCTTCGCGGCTGGTTCCGCCGCGCCCGGAAGAACCGGATCGACGCCTACTACATCGAGGTCGTGCGAGACGCCCCGGACCTGAGCCGGGCCAACCGCGAAGAGCTCCTGGACCGGCGAAACCGTCTCGTCGACGTCCGCGAGCGGGCCTTCACCGACCTCGTGAGCGAGCGCCTCGAGGCCAACGAGTCCTTCAGCATCTTCCAGAACCACGTGGACGGCGAGCTGGCATCGATCCAGCGCCGCCTGGCCGGGCTGCAGGAGCCTACGGGATCAGCTGGTTCCTCCAGAGCATGATGGGGGGATCCTCCCAGCTCGCCGAGGTCACGATGTCCATGTCGAGGTCGTTGTCGATGTCCCCCACCCGCGCCTTGTAGGCGCTCTTGTCGGCGACCCGGAAGCGCGTCCACTCCTGGCCCTCGACCGAGTTCAGAAACACCACGATCTCGGGACTCTGTGTCCGCTTGAGCGTGGCGGCCACGATGTCGTCGTCCCCGTCGCCGTCCATGTCTGCGGCACGGAGGGTGTGGCAGTAGTCGACGACGCCGATCTCGTGCTTCCGCCAGGAGTCCGGCCCTGCCTTGGGGTCGTCGCTGGAGTACCAGGTCACCTCGTAGCCGGGCTTCTCCGAGTGGGAGAACGCCACGTCCGGCCGAGTGTCCGTGTCGAAGTCGCCGATGGCGATGCGGACGCTGTGGTCCTGCCAGCCCCCGGTCACGTCGGTGAACCACTGGTCGTCGATCACGTGGGACGGCCAGTCGTCCTTCCGGGGGTCGGCGGGGCACTCGAGCCAGTAGCCGTTCATGATCGCGTCGTAGTCCCCGTCCTCGTCGAGGTCAGCCAGGGTCATGCCCTCTCGCTCCCGGTTCTGGATCTTCCGCTCGGTCCACTTCTCCGGGCTCTCCTGGAAGTAGAGGGCGAAGAAGTGCTTGGTCCGCACGGCCAGATCGGGCTTGCCGTCGTGATCGATGTCGGCCACGTAGAGGTCCTTGACCTCGCTGTCTGCTTCGACCTCCGCCACGAGCGACTCCTTCCAGCCCTCCGTGGCCCTCCCGCCCGGATTCTCGAACCACCACACCTGGGCGCTGGAGTCGTTGCCCTTGGCCGTGACCACGTCGAGGTCGCCGTCCCCGTCGACGTCGGACAGCACGATCCCGTCGCCGAAGATGTGGTCGCCGTCCTTGATGATCGACTTCGTCCAGTCCGGGTAGCGGTACCAGGACACCGACCCGTCGGAGTCCACGCCCCGGTTCGTCGACCAGGTGTGGAGAACGAGGTCGTTCTTGCCGTCTCCATCGATGTCACCGATGGCCAGGCGCCCCACCCCCCCGGGGTCCACCACCGAGTACTCGAAGGTGAGCGGGGCCGCCTTCTCGGCCGGCTCCGGCTCCGGGGCGGGCTCGGGCGCCCGCGTGCAGGCCAGGCTCTCCAACGCGGCGAACGCCAGCAGGGTCAGGGCAGCGCGGGCGACGGGTGGGGTCTTCATCACGATCATCGCTCCTTCCCGATGATGCCGCAGTCTGGAACGCGACCTACCTTCCCGGATAGACCGGCGCCACGAGGTCCGGTGTCTCGGCGTAGCGGCTCTCGCTGGCCCAGAGGATCCCACGTTGCATGATCGTCAGGGCTTCGGGGACTTCGAAGTCTTTTGCCACGTGGCCGAGCGACGTGTAGAACACGCGGCCCTTGGCGTAGACCTTCTTCCAGGCAACCGGCATCGTGGCCCCGTCGATCCAGGGCGCGTGCTCCCCGGAGAAGGTCGTGGTCGCCAGGACCGTGACGTTCGGGTCGACGTGCATGTAGTACTGCTCACTGTGCATCTTGAAGCTCGAGAGCCCGGCCGTGATCGGATCGTCCTCGTCCGTGATGTCCACGGTGTAGTCGATGACGCCCCCGGGGTGGGCCACCCACTGCCCGCCGACCATGAACTGGTACTCCGTCTCCTGACGGTAGGCGTCGCCAAGGCCACCGTGCCACCCGGCGATGCCGACGCCGCCCCGGACCGCCCCAAGGAGCCCGGCCAGGTTCTCCGGGCTGATGGTGCCCATGGTCCAGACCTGGACCACGAGGTCGAGGGATCCCATGAGCCCCTCGTCCGCGTAGACATCCTGGCTGTCGGAGACGGTGACGTTCCAGCCCAGGGACTTCATCCAGGGCACGAAGAGGTCACGGCACTCCTCGGGCTCGTGGCCCGGCCACCCGCCGTACACGAAGAGGACCTTCTTCTCCGTGGGCCCGGCCGAGCCGGGCTCCGGCGGAGGGAGCGGCGCGGACGCCACTCCCGCCCCGACGACGAGAAGCCCCGCCGCCACCGTGAGCAGTCGAAAGAAGGGCCGCCCAGAGGCGGCCCGGGTCGTGGATTGCTGGGTCTTCTGGCTCTTCATGGCCCGAATCCTACCCCAAAGGACCCGGGCGGGTCCGGTATGATCGGAAAGCAGGTGAACCGATGGGCCGGGTGATCGTCGCCGACGACAGCCTTCTCGTCCGCCGCATGTTCCAGAGACTCCTGGGCGAGGCGGGGCACGAGGTCATTGCCGTGGGCGACGGCCTCGAGGCCGTCGAGTCCGCCTTCGCCGGGGAGGTCGACCTCATCATTCTCGACGTGCTGATGCCCCGGATGAACGGCTACGTGGCCTGCCGCCTCCTGAAGAGCGAGCCCTCGACCCGGGCCGTCCCCGTCCTCATGCTCAGCGGCCAGGCCGACATCGGCGACCGGTACTGGGGCCTCGAGACCGGGGCCGACCACTACGTGACGAAGGACGCCCCCCCGGAGAGGCTCCTCGATCTGGTCAACGAGCTGGTCTCCGGGCCCCGCCACCCCCGGCCCCCGGCTCCACCCGCCGAGCACAGCCAGACCGACATCCTCGGGCGCGTGAGCGAGCTCCTGGACCGGAAGCTCTTCGAGGCCACGATCCTCTCGGAGCTCGGGCAGGTCGCGGGCTCCCTCGAACGTGTCGGCGAGGCCTTCACCTCGGTCATGGAGGTCGTGGCTCGGGCCGTCGACTACTCGGTGGGCTCGCTGGCGTTCGCCGATGGCGACGATCTGGAGATCATGGTGATGGCCCGGCGACCGCTGGCCATGCCGGTCGTCGACGCGTTCGAGGCCCAGGTCGCGGCCAGCGCGACCCGCGAGAGAGGGGCGGGGCCGCCCCTGCGAGCGGTCATGCGTCGGTTCTCCAGCACGGCCGGAAGCGAGCCGGAATCACCCACGGCAGAACCCCTCGACGGCTTCGAGAGCTTCTCGGTCACGCGGGGCGGTTCCCTGAACGGGCTCCTGGCTCTCGCGGGCCCCTCGGTCGCGCAGACGGCGAACGAGCACCGGGCCTTCCTCGGCCGGGTGGCGAGCCAGGCCCTCATCGTCACCGAGAACGCGCGCCTCTTCCATCGGGTCCGGGACCTGTCGCTGCGCGACGGGCTCACCGGCCTCTACAACCACCGACACTCGATGGAGCTCGTGAACGAGGAGTTCGAGCGCGCCAGCCGGTACGGCACGCCCCTTAGCCTTCTCATGATCGACCTCGACCACTTCAAGAGCTTCAACGACGAGAACGGGCACCTGGCCGGGGACGCGGCGCTCAAGGCCGTGGGTCGGCTTCTCTCCGACGCCATTCGGACCGTGGACCACGTGGGGCGCCACGGAGGCGAGGAGTTTCTCGTCATCCTCTCCCACACCGACCACGAATCGGCCCGTCGTACGGCGGAGCGCCTGCGGTCGCTGGTCGAGGGCCACCCGTTCGGCCCCGGTTCCGCGCCCCGCCGCATCACCGCGAGCATCGGGGTGGCGACACATCCCGGCTCCGATGCTCGCTCGCCAATGGAGCTGCTCAGGGAGGCGGACCGGGCCCTCTACCGCGCCAAAGAGGCGGGCCGCAACCGGGTGGGGTGAGCGGGGGAGCGCCGGCGTGTACACTCTCGCCAGGGGAGGCCCCATGATCCGCACCGTCGCGTGTCTGCTCGCGTTCACCCTCGTGGCCGCTCTCGGGCCGGGCGCGGACCTGGAGGACATCCAGAAGCGTGGTGTCCTGAGGGTCATCGCCCAGAAGGGCGAGGCGCCGGAGATGTTCCGCTTCTCGGGCTCCGGCGAGCCCGGCTTCGAACGCGAGATGCTTCAGGGCTTCGCCACCCTCTACGATCTCTCCCTCGAACCCGTCCCGGTGGGCACGTCGGCCGACCGCATCCCCGCCCTGCTGCGCGGCGACGGAGACGTCATCGTCGGCATCGTGAACACGGCAAAGCGTCGCGAGCAGATCGCCTTCACCCCCGAGGTCCTGCCCGCCCGCCACCTGGTGGTGACCTGCGCGCCCGGCGCCCGGGTGCAGACCATCGAGGAGTTCCGGAAGGCGAAGGTGGGTGTCGTCGACGGCACGTCGTGGAAGGACGAGGCGGTCGCGGCGGGAGTGCCGGTGTCGGAGATGACGCTCTTCCCCACGCGGGAGCCCGTCTTCGAAGCGCTCGAGAGCGGCCATGTCACGGCCACGGTGATGACCACGACGGACTTCCTGCTCGCGGCCCGGTCGCACACCTGCCTCGAGGGCGGGGTGGACCTGGGTGCGCCCGGCAGCGCCGGCTGGGGAGTGCGCAAGGAGAGCTCTGACCTTCAGGCCGCGCTCGACGCGTACATCTCGAACTACCGCGCCGGACCGTCGTGGAACCGCCTCATCGTGAAGTACTTCGGCGACCAGGCGCTGCGGGCCCTGGGCCGCGAGTAGCGGCCCTCGGTCTACTGCCGCCCGCGGGCGATCAGGTCCAGAGCATCCTTGTTGAAGTACTTCAGGACGATCCGGTGCCAGGACGGGGAGCTCAGCAGCGACCGCAGGAACTCGTCGAGAGCCCGCCGCAGCGCCGGGTCCTCCTTGCGAAGCCCCCACCCGGCGCTCGCCGCCGAGCCGACCAGGAGACCGGCCTGCAGCATCCCGTCGTCGCGCTGCGCCTGGGCGAAGTCCGTGACGGACATGACGACGGCGTCCACCTCCCCCTCCCTGAGGTCCTGAAGCACCCTCAGCGCCCCCTCCGACTGGACCAGATTCTCCTCTGGCACCCCGGCCTCGAGGGCGGCGCCAGTCCAGGAGCTTCCGGCGACCGTGCCTACGCGACGCGCCCGCAGGTCGGCCAGAGTGTTGACGGGCGGAGAGGGCTTGCGACTGACCGCCACGTGCCGGGCCGGGAGGGTTTCCACGGTGAAGGCAATCTTCTCGCGACGCGCGGGCGTGTTGATGATCCCGGTGACCACGTCGCCGCGTCCCTCCAGCAGCGTCGGGATGACGTCCTCGAATCGGTCGACCGCGACGATCTCGACCCGGAGCCCCCGGCTACGGGCGAACGCCTCCACCATCTCGCGCTCGAGGCCCGGATCACCGTCCTCGGCGAACGAGAACATGTGCGGCAGCTCGTCGGCGGAGACCACCACGCGCAGCGCCCCGCGCTCCTCGATCTCGGCCAGGTCGGCCTGGGCCGGCGCGACCCAGACCACGCCGACCACGACCCCGAGGAGAAGAGCGACGACCCTGAGCCTGCTCACACTGACCTCCAGTCCCGAGGGGCGGTCTGCCTCGGCCCCTGGCGGTCGCAAGCCTACCCGGCGCCGTGGGATCGGGCAAGAAGCGAGTGGACCGGCGGAGAGAATCCCCCGTCCTGGCGTGCTAATCTTCGACAACGCAATGCCACCCACACTGGACCAGGACCCAGCGCGTTGGACGCAGGTCGACGCGTTGTTCGACGAGGCCCTGGGTCGCCCGTCGAACGAGCGTGAGGCCTGGCTCCGCGAGGCGTGTGGCCACGACGAGGCGCTTTTCCAGAAGATCAGGCGGCTTCTGGATCTGGCCTCGAGCGACGACGCCCTGCTCCCCGCCGAAGGGGGCATGGCGGCCCCCCTCTGGGAGGGCCTGTTGGGCAAGGGGTTCGAGGCGGCCCGGGACTCGGACGACCTCCCGCCGGGTCGGGAGGTGGGCCCCTACCGCATCGTGAGCCTGCTCGGGCGCGGGGGAATGGGCGCGGTCTACGAAGCCGAGGATCCGAGGCTCGGACGTCGCGTGGCCCTCAAGGTCCTCCCACCGGAGCTCAGCCCTTCGGACCGGAGCCGGCGCCTCGAACGGGAGGCCCGGGCGCTCGCTGCCCTCGATCACCCGAGCATCGTTCACGTGTACTCGATCGAGGAGTCCGGCGACCTTCGGTTCATCGCCATGGAGCGAGTAAAGGGTCAGTCCCTCCAGGGCTTGATCCCCGGGGAGGGTTTGCCCCTCGCCCGCCTCCTCGAGATCGCCATCCCCCTGACCGATGCCCTCGCCTACGCCCACGCCGGGGGCATCATCCACCGCGACGTCAAGCCCGCCAACGTGATGGTGACCCACGAAGGCCAGGTCAAGGTCCTGGACTTCGGCCTTGCCAAGTCCGGGCCGGGAGCTGGCGCTGCCCCCGATCCCTCGATGACCCTGACCCGCGAGGGGCACGTGGTCGGGACGGTGTCCCACATGTCGCCGGAGCAGGCCGAGAACCGGAAGGTGGACCACCGCACCGACATCTTCGCGCTGGGGGTGACGCTGTTCGAGATGAGCACCGGACGCCTGCCCTTCACCGGGAAGAGCGCGGCGTCGGTGATGTCCGCGATCATCCGCGACACGCCGCCCTCCGTCACCGACCTGAACCCCCGGATGCCGGCGGAGCTGGCCCGCGTCGTCCGACGCTGCCTGGCCAAGGACGTCGACCGGCGCTACCAGTCGGCCCTCGACGTCCGCAACGACCTCGAGGAGCTGCAGCTGCAGCTCAACAGCGGAGAGCTCCGGGCCTCGAAGCGGCGCCGGCCCTGGCCCATCCTCGGTGCCGTCGGAGTCCTCGCGATGGTCGCGCTGGCGGCGGCCACCCTGATCCGTTCGCTCGAGCCGGCGGCGGTCCCACCGCCCCTCGACGGAACCTTCACCGCCCTCACCTCCGCCCCCGGCCTCGAGCTCTTCCCCAGCCTCTCTTCGGACGGCCGCTTCCTCGCGTTCACCGGGCGGGTGAACGGCCGCTGGAGCATCTATCTGCAGCGGGTCGAGGGACAGAGACCCATCAACCTCACCGGCGAGTCGGGGGCAGAGGACGTGCAGCCCGCCTTCTCCCCCGACGGGGAGCTCATCGCCTTCCGCTCGTCCCGCGACGGGGGCGGTCTCTTCCTCATGGGAGCCACCGGGGAGCTCGAGCGGAGGCTCACCGACTTCGGGTGGAACCCGACATGGTCGCCCGACGGCGGGGAGATCGCCTTCGCCACCAAGCCGATCTTCGACACGCCCTACGATCGACCCTCGCGGAGCGAGCTGTGGGCGGTCGGCCTCGAGGGCGGACAACCTCGGCGAGTGGGGGGAGCCGACGCCGTCCAGCCCAGCTGGTCGCCCCACGGCCACCGGATCGCCTACTGGGGTCTGGTCGAGGGCGGCTCGCGACGGGACATCTGGACGATTCCCACCCGAGGGGGCGACCCCCGGCCCGTCACCGAGGACGAGGCCCTCGACTGGAGCCCGGCCTGGTCTCCGGACGGCGGTCACCTCTACTTCTCCAGCGACCGGGGCGGGAGCATGAACCTGTGGCGCGTCGCCATCGACGAGGTGAGCGGCGAGGTCCGGGGAGAGCCCGAGCGCGTCACCGCCCCCACCGCCTTCGCCCACCAGCCGACGTTCTCGGCGGACGGGCGCCGCATGGCCTACGTCTCCTCCCTGCTCGAGCAGAGGCTCCTGCGAATCCGGTTCGACGCCGCCTCGGGCCGGCCCCTGGGCGAGCCCGAGACGGTGGCCGACGACCTCCGGCGGGTGGGCTTCTCCCATGTGTCCCCGGACGGCGAGCTCGTCGTCTTCTCCCGGACCCATCCCCAGGAGGATCTCCTGCTGAGCCGCGTCGACGGGACCGGTCGGCGCCAGCTCACCGACGACCCCTATCGGGATCGACGTCCCCGCTTCTCGCCGGATGGCCAGAGGATCGCCTTCTACTCGAACCGGGGCGGCCACTACGAGATCTGGACCATCGACCGCGACGGCACCCACCTGCGGCAGCTGACCGAGGGCCCGAGCCAGGGCAACGCCCGCTACCCCATGTGGTCGCCCGACGGAAAGCGGCTGCTCTACAGCCGGGAGGGCGTGACCGGCGAGATCGTGTCCGCCGCCGCGGAGCCCGGCTCTCCGACCCAGCGGACACTGCCGGACTTCGACCCAGCGGGTTCCACCTTCGTCCCGGTGGACTGGTCGCCCGACGGACGCCTGGTGGCCGGGATGCTCCGGACCCCGGCCGACGAGCGTTCGGGCATCACCCTCTTCGACCTGGAGCAGGGTGCCTACGTGGAGCTCACCGACTTCGGACAGCTCCCGGAGTGGACGGCGGACGGACGGGCCCTGATCTTCCAGGGGCGCCTGCCCCAGGCCAGTGTCCACCGGGAGTACCCCCGGGACGAAGGCCTCCTCCTCGTCGACATAGCGACGAGGCAGACCCGCGAGCTGCTGAAGAGACCGGGGGCCACACTGATGTACCCGAGCGTCTCGCCGGACGGGCACTGGGTCTTCTTCGTGGAGGCGACGACGAGGGCCGACATCTGGATGCTCGAGGCCGACGACACGGCTGAGGGCCGGCGCGCTACGGCGCTTGCCGGTCCAGGGCGTTAGTCGTAGGCGGCAGGGTGGCTGATGGAGTGAGTGCGACAGGGCCAGCACGAATCCCAACGAGCTTCGGACCTCTCCTGTCCGGACCCCCGTGTACCGTTCCTGGGGAGAGGGAGGCTGACCGTGCAGGCACTGTCCGACAGCGAGCTGCTCAGGAGGCTGAGCGAAGCGGTGCGCCAGTCGCGCCGCAACGAGGTGGGCCTGGTGACCCTCATCGCCGAGGTCGACGCCCGAAAGCTCTACGCCCGGCGATCCTGCTCCTCGATGTTCGCGTACTGCACCGAGCTCCTCCACCTCTCCGAGCACGAGGCCTATCTGCGGATCGCAGTGGCGCGAGCCTCCCGGAAGCACCCGGTGCTGCTCACCATGCTGCGCGACGGGCGCCTGCACCTCGCGGCCATTGCCAAGCTGGGGCCCCACCTCACCGAGGCAAATCGGGACCGAGTGCTGAAGCGGGCGGTGCACAAGACGAAGCTCCAGGTCGAGGAGCTGGTGGCGGAGTTGATCCCCCGACCGGACACCCCTCCGGTCGTCCGGAAGCTGCCGGCGCGGTTCGAGCCGTCGATGGGGCAAGCTCCGCCGCCGCCTCATTCCCTCCTGCCCTCACACCCCCATCCACTCGCTCATCCGCAGCCGTCCCCCGACCCGAAACCCTCGGGCGACGCGCAAACCTCGGGTAGGCCCGGGCCTCAACTCGGTCCGGACCGAGTTGAGGGTCCCGCACTCAACGCAGCCTCGGCGGAAACGAGCTCGGCTCCGTCTGCGCCCACCCCCTCTGCGCCCGCTCCCTCCCCACCGGCGACGGGATGGCCCGTCCGGCCCCCTTCCCACCGGCCCTCCGTCGAGCCCCTGGCCCCGGCCCGCTACCGGG
This sequence comes from Acidobacteriota bacterium, assembly GCA_022340585.1. Classification (GTDB taxonomy): domain Bacteria; phylum Acidobacteriota; class Vicinamibacteria; order Fen-336; family Fen-336; genus JAJDNS01. The sequence continues at coordinate 66,797 of JAJDNS010000081.1, read as the reverse complement.
TCCAGTTCACTGCCAGCGCCGAGCTCCGGGAGAAGCTCGTGCGCCTGCAGAACCTGATGCGATCCCAGGTCCCCGACGGCGACCTGGAGACCCTCATCGACGACGCGGTCAGCGAGAAGCTCGAGCGGCTCGAGGCGAAGCGCTTCGCCAGGACCCGCGCTCCCCGCAAGACCCTGGCCGACGCGGATCCCACCCCGAGCTCGCGCCACATCCCGGCGCCCGTGCGACGGGCGGTTCACGAGCGTGACGGGGGGCGCTGCACCTACGAGGACGCCTCGGGTCGCCGGTGCACCGCTCGGGACCGGCTGGAGTTCCACCACCATCGCCGAGCCTTCGCCCGTGGCGGGGATCACAGCGTCGACAACCTCCGGCTCATGTGCCGGACCCACAACCGTCTGCTGGCCGAGGAGGAGTACGGGAAGGCGAAGATGGCCCGGCACGCCCAGCCTCGGAGCCCCCACGGGCACGCGCCCGAGATCAGTCCTCCCTCGTCCCCGGCGGCGGGAACCCCTTCGACGCGTCGTCCAGCACCAGCACCCAGTCCAGCATCTCGCCGGGAGCCGGGGGGACGAACTCCCGCTGCCCCTCCCGCGGGAACGTCCCCAGGGCCTCGGCCGACCCGTCCCGGGGGTTGAACCACCAGGCCCGGACCTCGTCCCCCGACAGCTTCTCGAGATCCACCGAGAACGGTCGGCCCGAGGGGGTGTACACCATGGCCCACGCGCCCCCCGAGTCCCGGGTGGCCTTGAGGCGGTAACGTCCCGCCCCGGGCACGGCGGTCTCGACCGCGTCGTTCACGATCACCGAGTCGTCGGGAATCCGGCTCCCCAGGGGTCGCGATTCCAGGAGCCACCGACCGTACTGCATCTGGCTCGATCCAGGCTGATCGAGGGCCTCGTACCACGGCATGAGGGGGAAGTTGACGGGATCGCGGCCCGGCTGCCACATCTGCCAGATGGAGTGGTGGCCGTAGGTGTGGCCGAAGGCCCCCGAGAAGAGGTCCCAGTACAAAGGCCTTCGGACGTCGGCCGCGACCGAGTGGCCGTTCTCTTCGGGCTTGAAGGACACCGGGTGGTCCTCGTAGATCGGCTCGCCGTCGATGATCGGCTTCGTGGGGGTGCGCCGGTAGTCGTCGAGGGTCCCGGCGTAGCCCTTCGTGAAGGTGGTGTCGTGGCCGTTCTGGCGCATGTTGAAGTCGAGCCAATCCTCGTCGTGGAAGTGCTGGGCCGAGCCCTGCCCTCCCATGGGGTGGAAGGTCATGAGGTGGGCGCCTCCGTCCCCGCGGCGAAGGCCCATCGCCATCCCACGGATGATCGCCGCGTCGGCGGCGGTCTCGACGGGCCGATCGCCCCCGAGGATCCAGATGAGGTCCTTCTCGTGGTACCGGTGTCCCAGCCACTCCCCGTAGTACTCGGCATTCTCCGGGGTGAAGACGACCGGGCCCACACCCCACTTGAGGTTCCACTTGTCGCCCCAGGTCGGGAGGAGGCCGATGGTGACACCGCGCTCGTTCGCCGCGTCGATGACCCAGTCCACGTGGTCCCAGTAGTCGTTCTCGGGACCCGGCGCCACCGAAGGTCGGGTCGGATCGTTGTCGATCAGCGGGGTGAACCCATACCGGTTCGGCGTGTTCAGCCCGTCGAGCTCGGCCAGGGCCACCGCCTGAATGACGGTGAAGCCCTTGGCGACCCGGTCGTCCAGGTACCTCGTGGCTTCCTCGCGGTCGAGGCGGTGAAAGAGCTCCCAGGCGGTGTCGCCCAGGTAGAAGAAGGGCGTGCCGTCCCCTCGGACGAGGGTCCGGTGGTCGGGGGCTACCTCGAGGCCGGCCGCCACCGCAGCGGGGGCGGCCGGCGCCAGGCCTCCGGGGACCGCAAGAGACACCACGAGGGCGGTCTTCGCGACGAGGAAGCGACGGGGGCGAGCGGTCATGGTGGTCTCCGTGATTGGAATGGCGCGCGAGGGGGGATGGGGTGGGCAGCGTCGTGGTGTTGTGAAGATCAACGGGGACATGGGCGGAGTCGTCGGTAGTGGCGGAACGAAGCCGCGCGAGTGTCGGTCAGCACACCAAGACACCTAAGGGGCACTCGCGCGACTGAAGAGGGTCATCGCCGACCGCGCCGGCAGGTCGAACTCGAGGTACCCGTCCTCCACATCGAACGACCCCTGATCTTCGTACCTCTTCTCCAGGTTGCCGGTGGTGAGGTAGCCGCGGAAGGACGAGGCGTCGCTCCCCAGCACCCGGAGCCGGATGGGCTGACTCCCCCACCGGACCGTGTTCAGCACCACCACGGCGTCGGGGTTCTTCGTCCCGTTGCCAGCGAAGCCCATCAGCTCCACGCCGGAGCCCGAGGTCGTGGTGACGGGCACCACCGACATCCCCGGCTGCCCGGCCCGGGACACCTGCTTGTAGAACCAGTAGCCGGCCATGACGTCATAGTCCCCGTCCGCCGACACCCGGAAGGCGGTTCCGGGGTTGGGGTCGCCTCCCACCCAGGTGAGGGTCTGGACCGCGGCCCAGGGGATGACCGCGTTCACCTTCGCCTTGTAGATGTTCAGACGGATGAGGTCGAGGGAGTCGACGTCCATCCCCGCCCACGACATGGAAGTGGTCCAGGCGTGGAGCTCGGGCCGGAACGTCCGGAGCAGGTCGATGCCGGTGGACCGAATCGCGTCGGCCGAGCCGAACCCGTGACTCGTCACCAGGCCCAGGGCGTCGAACGCCTTCGGGCTGTCGAGGATGGCCCAGTCGTAGCGCTGCTCGGAGAAGTTCCGCCACACGGTGCACTCCCCCGGCGTCACTCCGACGTCCTTCAAGCCGGCCTCGTCTAGGGTGGAGCGCAGGACCGGGAGGAACCCGGCAACCGTCCACGGCCGCCACCAGGCGTTGTAGTCGTGCCCGGTCCCGATGTTCCCGGACTTGCCGTCAACGGGCCAGCGGCTCGGGGAGTCGCCTTCGTTGTGGATCGACACGTAGTCGACCGGGAACTCCTCCTCCGTGCGCAGGTACCTGACCCACGCCGTGATGTAGCGAGCGAGGCTCTCGTTCTGGGTCGGGTCCAGGTCTCGGCCGCGAATGAACTTCTGCTTGGTGGCCCAGGCCGGAGGCCCGTACAGGGTGGTGATGATCTGGAGATCGGCTCCCCGATCGCGGGTCTTCTTCAGGCCCTCACGGACGAAGTAGCGCATCCATCTCGTGGTGCGCTCGTGGTCGAAGGGAGCACCCGGCTCCTCCTGCTGGAAGGGGTCGAAGAACATCTTGACGATACCGGGCTTCAGTCCGTCCTCGCCGAAGATCATGTCCAGGATCTCCTGGCGCTCCTCCTCGCTGAGGAGGCTGAAGCCCCCGTACTCCTGGGGCCAGTCCTCGTAGTCGGGCGACTGGGCCAGCTCCACGTAGTTGACACCAAACCCGTCCCAGTCGCGGGTCAGGTTGGCGAAGTCCACGGTGGCGTTGACGCCGGGCTCTCCGGCTTCGACCTCCGTCACGCCCGGCGCGCACACCGGACCCAGGGCGACGACCGCCAGGAGGGTGGAGATCGTCTCAAGTCGTCGGGCCATGGTTTGTCCTCGCTCGGAACATGAGGCCGCCGGCCGGCGGAGATGGCGCATTCTACCCGCGCGAGCGGGTTGGGGAAGATGTCCCGCCGGCTGATCAGGCTACTTGGAGAGTGTTCCCGCCTTCGTGCGGGTCCGAACCGAATACAGCCCCTTGCTGGCGGTGATGAACAGCGTCTGCCGGTCCTTCCCGCAGAAGCTCACGTTGGCGGTCCAGGGCTCGTCCACCTCGATGTGCTCGACCTGCTTCCCGGTGGGGTCGAACACGAGCACGCCCTTCCCGGTCAGGTACAGGTTCCCCTCGTCGTCGAGGGTCATCCCGTCGGAGCCGTGCTCGCAGAACAGGGTCTTGCCAGCGAGCCGGCCGTCGTCCTGGATGTCGTAGCGCCAGGTCTTCTCCGCGCCGATGTCGGCCACGTAGAGGGTCTTTCCGTCCGCGGTCCCGATGATGCCGTTGGGCTGGGTCAGGTCGTCGGTGACCCGCATCAGGGAGTCCGCGCCCGGGGCGAGGTAATAGACGTGCTGCCCGTCCTGCGGCGCCTCGTCGTGCTTCCACCACGGCCGCTTGTAGAACGGGTCGGTGAAGTACATCCCACCGTCGGCGTCCACCCACACGTCGTTGGGTCCATTGAGTGCCCGGCCGTCGTACTCCTTCCCCAGGACCGTGTGCTGCCCGTCGGGAGTGATCGCCCACAGCTCGTTCTTCTCGTCGGCGCATGCGATGAGTCGCCCATCGACAGCGAAGTACATGCCGTTGGTGCGCCCGGCCGGCTGCAGGAAGGTGGAGAGCTCGCCGTCCGCGCTCCACTTCAGGATCCGGTCGTTGGGCTGGTCGGTGAAGAAGAGGTTCCCCTCCCCGTCACACGTGGGCCCCTCGGTGAACTTGAAGCCGTCGGCGGCCTCCTCCACCGTCGCGCCGGGGGCGAGAACGCCCTCCGCTCCCGCGCTGGAAAGCGGGGCACCCAGCATGCCCAGTCCCATCATCGTGGCCGTCAGCCTTCTCACCATGGCTCGCCCCCCCGGATGTTGGCGCCATCCTACCGCACCCGGCACCGTTCTGCCGGCACGTGGCGTGGTCGGCCCGGCTGTCCGCACCCACCAGACCGGCTCCTCGACAGGGTGACGCGCTTCGCGTCGCTGTGAAACAATCCCCCACCACTCCCGGGGCTCGCGAGGACGAGCGAGAGGGGACGCCGCCAATGAGCGACATGAAACGAGACGAGCCGGCTCAGGGGTCCGTGGACGCCGGATGGAGAAGCGCGTGCCAGTTCGGCGGCTGGGCGGCGCTCGTGTCCCTGCTTGCCCCCCTGGCGACGATGGTGGTCCTGTTCAACCTGGGCGGGCCGCTCGAGACGGCCGAGGAAACCTTCACCGTATTGCGAGACAGCCGACTCGAGGGCCTCTTCCGCCTCGAGCTCCTGACCCTGTTCAACGTGGGCGCCTACTACCTGTGGTTCTTCCTGATCGGGCGGCGTCTGCTGGAGCTGGGGCGGCCGACGCCCCCGGGGACTCGACCATGAACCAGATCCCCGTCGACGGCCTGAGTTTCGAGATCACCCGTCCCGGCCCTCCGGAGGTCCTCCGGCCCACCCGGCGGGCGGTGCCGCGCCCAGGCCCGGGTGAGGTGCTGCTCCGCGTCGCCGCGGCCGGGGTCAACCGGCCGGACCTGCTGCAACGCGAGGGGCGGTACCCCCCGCCGCCCGGTACAACCGACATCCCGGGCCTCGAGGTGGCCGGGACGGTGGTGGCTCTCGGCGAGGAAGTGCCGCGCTGGAGCGTTGGCGACGAAGCCTGCGCCCTCGTGGCGGGCGGGGGGTACGCCGAGTACTGTCTTGTGCCGGCCCCGCAGTGCCTGCCCATCCCCCGGGGCCTCACGCCGGTACAGGCCGCAGCCCTCCCCGAGACCTTCTTCACGGTCTGGACCAACGTGTTCGAGCGTGGAGGGCTCGTTCGAGGTGAGACACTCCTGGTCCACGGTGGCTCCAGCGGCATCGGGACCACGGCGATCCAGCTCGCGCGGGCCTACGGGGCCCGCGTCTTGACGACGGCCGGCTCGGCGGAGAAGTGTCGTGCGTGCGAGCGGCTCGGAGCGGCTCGGGCCATCAACTACAGAGAAGAGGACTTCGTGACCATCGTGAAGGGGCTGACCGGGGGCCGGGGCGTCGACGTCATCCTCGACATGGTCGCCGGAGGCTACATCCCGCGGAACCTCGAGTGCCTGGCCCGGGAGGGTCGGCTGGTCCTGATCGGGTTCCTGGGAGGGACGAAGGCCGAGGTCGACTTCCGCCCGGTGCTCCAGCGCTGGCTGACGGTGACCGGCTCGACGCTGCGACCTCGCGCCGTCGAGGAGAAGGGGCGGATTGCCCGCGCCCTCGAGAAGGAGGTCTGGCCGCTTCTGGAGTCGGGGGAGGTCGCGCCCGTCATCCACGCGACGTTCCCCCTCGCCGAGGCAGCCGAGGCCCATCGACTGATGGAGTCAGGGGCTCACACCGGCAAGATCGTCCTCGTCCCCTGAGCGACGGACCGCAGCCGACCCCGCAGCCCTGGCCAGCCCTGGACTCCGGCTGCGAGTCTCCGGAGGGCGCTCAGTCCTTCTGCGGCTGCATGTGGAGCTGCCCCGTTGCATCCGGGCTCACCGGAAGCGGCGCGCGGGTGAGGGGCGTCACGACCTCGGGCGCACCGACCCGGGCCGCGGCCATGACCCCCTCGATGTCCACCGGTCCTCTCGGCACCAGGGGACACGACAGGCACTCCAGCCCCACCGGCCCCACCCAGTAGTCGTCCTCGACGCGCAGACCGATCCCCTCGTCCGCAATGTACATCCCGGGCTCGACGGTGAGGGCCTGATCCTCCACGAGCGGTGCCCTCCAGTCCCAGCCCGTGTCCTCACCGTGGACCTCGTGTCCCATGTAGTGGCCGAGCCGGTACGGGTTGAAGCTGTCGAGGGTCTGGAGCGAGCCGTCCGCGGCCTGCCCCCGCAGGGAGCTGGCCTGGTAGAGCTCGATCACCCAGTCCTGCATGTCCTGGAGGCTGTCCACCGCAGTGCGGGCGCGACGCGCGGCCATCTGCTGGGCCTCGAGGGCCAGCCCGTACAGCTCTCGCTGCCGCGAGGAGAAGATCCCGCTCACCGGGATCGTGCGGGTCATGTCGGACGCCCACCCGTCCCTGGTGGCACCAATGTCGACCACGAGGAGATCCCCGTCGGTGAGGACACCGTCGTTGCCGAAGTAGTGGGCCTCCACCGAGTGGGCGCCGGTGGCCACGATGTGCTCGAAGGCCAGCCCGTCCGCCCCTTCCTGCCGGAAGACCTGGTCGATGATGGCCTTCACGTCACCCTCGGTCATCCCCGGCCGGGCCTGGCGCATCACCTCGAGCTGGGCGGCCGCGGTGATGCGCACGGCCTCGCGCACGGCCTGCTCGCGGGCAAGGGGGGCGGGCGTCGGGGCCGGGCCGGGAGCGGTCGCTCCGTCACCGTCGCAGGCCCCTGCGAGCAGAGCGGGAGCGAGCAGGGCGGCGAGTCCTCTGGCCACACGGTGGCGGGCGCTGACCGAGTCGAGCGATCGCATGGGCAACCCCACCCCACGATACCAGTCCCGGGGTCCTGCGTGAGGCAGGCGCTCCCGGGCGACCGGGCCCAGGCCCGAGGAGCTCGAATCGGGCCGCAGCATCCGCCATCAGCTCTCGGCCCGACGGACCACCACCCGCCTCGACCCGGACTCGACCTCCAGGACGCGCGTCTCCGGGTCCCAGGTGAACGTCCCGCCCTCGACCTCGCCGGGCTCCCACTCCCCCAGCTTCAGCCGCTCGCGGGAGCCGGCATCCCACTTCTCGTAGGTGACCGCGTCGTCGCCGTACTCGACGGAGCGAACGACCGACGTCGTCCTCAGCAGGTGGTTCTGATCGGGAGGCGCCAGATCCGGTGCCGCAGCCATGGCCCGCAGATAGTGGCGGATGTAGTCCCCGTAGCCGTCGGTCAGCCAGATGTCGTCGCGGTAGTACCGGTTCCGGCCGTCCTCGGCCACCATGTAGGTCGCCCAGTTGAGGTTGCGGACGGACCTGTCCTTCCGTGACCAGTCACCGGTGGCTTCCGCCCACATCAGCTCGAGGGCGTTCTGGCGCGAGGTGTGGCTGTTGCCCGGCACCTCGTAGGCCGTCTGCTCGTTGGTGGCCCGCACTCCGTACTTCGCCCAGAAGGGGTTCGAGAACTTGCGGTCGCAATCGTCGAGGATCCGGCGAACGGCCTCCTCCCCGTCCGGCATCCAGCCGGGGTGCTCGAGGATGTAGCGGGCCAGGGTGCCCGCGTTGATCTGGGTGTCGGAGTAGGTGTTGATGTCCTCGAAGAAGGGCCCCCACCTCATCGTCTTCAGCGGGTAGGTCTTCAGCCAGTCGCTCACGAGGGTCCGGGCCTTCTCGTAGTCGTCGACGCTCCCCTTCTCCATGGCGATCAGGTCGTCGAATAGACGCAGAGCCCCGGTCCAGTTGGTGGTGTAGGTGAAGCGCACCCCCTCCTTCTCGAACACCTCGCCGGTCTCGAAGTGCACGCGGTAGGGCCAGGGGGAGTGGTCCTGGTCGCCGGGCTTCGCGTTCCGGGCCAGGGTGTCGGCGATGCCGACGGCCACCTCGAGGTAGCGGGGCTCAGCGGTGATCTTGTGGAGGGTGACGAGCTCGGTCCCGAAGGAACCCGCCTTGTCGGGCTGCAGGAATCCCTTGCCGGCAACCATGTCCCCGTCGTAGCGGCCGGAGTGGATGTCGGTGTTGTAGGGGAAGGGCAGGTTCGGCCACGGCCCGTCGGGCCCGGTGAGCCCGTTCTCGATCCAGTAGTCGGCCTGCAGACGCATGTCGGCGACGACCCCGGGATCGCCCAGGTACTGGTGCAGGAGGTTCCAGGAGCTGAGGGCCATGTTGATCTGGTCGCCGCCGAGGCCGCGGGGGTCGTGCTCGGGCTTCCAGACCTGGTGCTGCAGGTAGTACTTCACGCCGTTCGGGCAGTCCTCCATCTGCCGCCAGAAGCCCCAGACCAGGCGGATGACCTGGTCGTAGGCCACCGCCGGTTCGTCGTGGGACCAGGGAAGGATCATGCCTCCGGCGTCGGCTCGGATGTCGTGGTACTGGAGGCGCAGTGGGGGCTCGCCGGCGAGCTCCCGGCCGAGGTCGGGGGCGGCGACGGTCAGCGTGGCCCGTTGCTCCTCGGTCGCCTCGAGGGCGTCCAGGAGCACGGCCTTCCCGAAGCGCCGGGGCTCGGAGCTGGCGGCGTCGGACCCGTCGGACCACATGATCTTGTCCTCGCGCCCCACCCCGTCGTCGTCGTTGACGTGGACGTCGAGCCCGATCGTCGACCCGGCTCCCGGGGCGACTCCGAGAGTGCTCCACGGGATCGCGATCTCCATCCGATACCCGTGCTCCCACTCGGACTGCGCGAAGCGGAGGCTCTCGACGCTCGCGCCCTTCGTCGCGTGGGCCACCGGGTCGTCCCACCGGAACACGAACTGCCGGTCGTTCCCGTCGTACCCGTCGACCGCGTCGTTTCGGCTGCCGTCCCCGTCGACGTACACCTCGACGCTGTCGTGCTCCCACGGGACCGGTCCTTCGCGGGTGGTGGTCTCGTCGTCGAGGACCTGAACGAGCACGTACAGCGCGTCCTCGTCCCACATCCCCCGGAACTCGGCCTGGATGTCGGCGCTCGAGGGCATCGGCCCCTTGCTCCGCTCCAGCCGTCGGGTCACCGCCGGCGACCAGGACTCCCCCGCGGCTCCGTCGATCACCGGGGCGCTCCGAGCCCGCACCACCGGGACCCATCCCACCTCGGCCCTGGGCGGAGCGGCCACGGGCGGGACCTCCTCGGTGGGGGCGGCGCCGGCCATGGCCAGCAGGGCGACGGGAAGGGCCACGGCGGCAGTGGCTTTCATGGGAACCTCCTCGATCGAGTCCACGGGTGAGACGTCATCAGGCCGACTCCCGCACGATCAGCTCCGTCGCGACCTCGAGGCGACGTGTGGAGAAGCGGCCGTTCTCCAGTCTCCCGATCAGGAGTTCGGCGGCCCGACGACCCATCTCGTCGCCCGGCAGCCGAACCGTGGTCAAGGGGGGACGGATCCACCGGGCGAGATCGAAGTCGTCGAAGCCAGCCACGGCCACGTCTTCGGGGCACCGGAGTCCCCGGCGACGCAGGGCGTCCAGGATCCCCACCGCCAGGAGGTCGTTGGCCCCCAGCACCGCCGTCATCTTCGGGTGCGCGGCGAGGAGTCCTTCGGTGGCATCGCGGGCGGCGTCGGGGGTCTCGGGCCCGCACCGCACCACCCGGGCGGTCGTCCGGGCCCGCTGCGATTCCACAGCACCCCGGAATCCTCGAACGCGCTCCTCGACCGCGGGCCAGGCCAGGTCGGGGATGACGAGGCCGAGGTGTCGGTGCCCGGCGGCCAGCAGGTGACGGGTGACGGCGGCGGCCCCGCTGCGGTTCCGCCCCCGGACGCAGGCGGCGTCGTCGCCCGCGCCGACCGACTGCTCGAGCAGGACGAAGGGTCCCCCGCCCCGGCGCAGGTCGCCCAGGTGGCGCCGGCGCTCGACCGCCGTCCCGCCCAGCGTCACCACCGCCCCGTCGATCTGGGCGTGACGGTAGACGTCGGAGAGCCGCCCGCCGCCTTTCCCGTCGGGAGGCAGCCCCTGGATCACGAGACCATATCCCCTCTCCCGAGCCACCTCGGCCAGGCCGGTGAGAACCGAGCCGTGGAAGGGGTCGGCCAGGTAGCGGGGCGAGGGGTCGACCACGAGGAAGGCGAGGGCTCGGGACTGGCGCCGTCGGAGGCCCCGGGCGGCGAGGTTGGGCCGGTAGCCGAGACGGTCGAGGGCCTCGAGCACCCGCTGGCGGGTCTCGCGGCGAACGACGGCGCGATTGTTGACGACGTTGGAGACGGTCTGGGCCGAGACCCCGGCCGCCCGCGCCACGTCCTTGAGTGTGGTCATGCGGTGGACTGCTACCGGCCTGCGGCCGGCTCCCTTGGCCAGGGACCAGATCCCGCCAGGGCGATCGTGTCCTGGGCAGGCGGTCCTTGACGAGGTGCATTTTAACGTTATAGTTCCTCCATCGGCAAGAGGGCAGGAGGACGCCTGATGAATCGCTTCGCAGGGAAGCACGTGCTGGTGACCGGGGGCGCCCGGGGAGTCGGCCTGGGTATCGCCCTCGCGTTCGGCCGCGAGGGCGCCCGGCTGACGCTGTTCGACGTGCACGAGGAGAACCTCGACGCCGCCCGTGCCTCGGTGGCCACGTCCGGGGCGGAGGAGGTGGTCACCGCGCTCGTCGACGTCACCGACCGCGCCCGGGTCTTCGCCGAAGTCGAAGCCGCCGACACCCGCGCCCCTCTCGATGTCCTGGTGAACAACGCGGGCATCGCCGAGGAGGAAGGATTCCTCGACGTCTCCGAGGAGAGCTGGAAGCACATCCTCGACGTCAATCTGACCGGCATGTTCCACGTGGCTCAGGCGGCCTGTCGCCACATGGCGCCTCGGCGCCGGGGCGTGGTCCTGAACATGGCGAGCAAGAACGGTCTCGACGGCGAGGTGGGCTACGCCCACTACAACGCCAGCAAGGGCGGGGTGGTGATGCTGACGAAGACCATGGCCCTCGAGCTCGCCCATGCCGGAATCCGGGTCAACGCGGTGGCCCCGGGCTACCTCCAGACGCCGATGTCGATGGAGATCGACAACCCCGAGTTCGTTCGCGACTTCGTCGACCGCTACATCCCGGCCGGGCGCCCGGGGACGGTCGAGGATGTGACCGGGCTCTTTCTCTTCCTGGCCAGCGACGAAGCCATGTGGACCACCGGCCAGGTCTTCGTGATCGACGGCGGCCAGCTCGCCGGCCAGAAGCCCGGCAAGGACCTCCTGGACCGCCTGGGCCCGAGGACGTGAGGCTCCGCTCCCACGAGTGGCTCCGGGGCCGCGACGAGCTGGGGTTCCAGCACCGGGGCGCCCTGCGGATGCTCGGGCTCGACATGGACCGGTACGAGGGCGAGCCCGTGGTCGGCATCGCGAGCTCCTGGTCGGAGCTCAACCCCTGCGACCTGACCCTGCGCATGACCGCCGAGGCCGTGAAGACCGGCGTGCGGCGGGCGGGCGGGATCCCCCTGGAGTTTCCGGTGATGGGCCTGGGCGAGGACCTCATGAAGCCCAGCGCCATGATGTACCGCAACCTCCTGGCCATGCAGGTAGAGGAGACCCTCCGGGCCTGCCCCCTCGACGGCGTCGTGCTCCTCGGTGGCTGCGACAAGACGATCCCGGCCCAGCTCATGGCCGCGGCCAGCGCCGACCTCCCCGCGATCCAGCTCAACGCGGGGCCGCGGCCGGCCGGAGCCTGGCGCGGGAGGCGCCTGGGGTCCGGGACCGACCTGTGGCGGCTGTGGGACGAGGTGCGGTCGGGGCGGCTCGTGGAGGAGGAGTTCCACGAGGTCGAGAAGGCCCTGGCCGCCGGCCCGGGCGCCTGCAACGTGATGGGCACGGCGTCGACGATGGCGGCGATGGCCGAGACCCTGGGCGTCATGCCGCCGGGGACGGGGACGCCCCCGGCCGGGAGCGCCGGGCGGCTTCGCGACGCAGAGTCGTCGGGAAAGCGCATCGTCGCCATGATCGCCGAGGACCTCCGTCCCTCGCGCCTCCTCACCCCGGACGCGTTCGACAACGCGATTCGAGCGCTTCTGGCCCTGGGGGGCTCCACGAACGCCGTTCTCCACCTGCTCGCCCTGGCCGGCCGGGCCGGCGTCGATCTTCCCCTCCGGCGCTTCGACGTCCTCTCGCGAGACATCCCGTGTCTGGTGGACTTGGAGCCGGTGGGTGTCGGTCTGGTCGACGACTTCGAGAGCGCGGGCGGGGTCCCCGCGCTCCTCAAGAACCTCGAGCCGATAATGGCAACGGACGCCCTCACCGTCACCGGGCGAACCTGGCGTGAGGAGCTCGCGACCGTGGAGCGACCCGGCCCCGGGGCCATCCGCCCCCTCCGGGATCCCGTGGCGGCCTCTCCCACCCTCGCCGTTCTCGAGGGGAGCCTCGCGCCGAACGGGGGCGTGCTCAAGGTGGCGGCGGCCACCCCGGCCCTCCTGCGCCACGAGGGGCCGGCGCTGGTCTTCGACTCCTACGCGGACCTGCGGGCCCGGATCGACGACCCGGACCTCGAGGTCACCGCCGAGACCGTCCTCGTCCTGCGCCATGCCGGGCCTCGGGGGGCGCCGGGGATGCCGGAGTGGGGGATGATCCCGATCCCTAAGAAGCTCCAGCAGGCCGGCGTCCGCGACATGGTGCGCCTCTCCGACGCGCGGATGAGCGGCACCGGCTTCGGCACCGTCGTCCTGCACGTGGCGCCGGAGGCCGCCGTTGGTGGCCCCCTGGCCCTCGTCCGCACCGGGGACCGCATCGCTCTCGACACCCCCGCTCGGCGCCTCGAGCTCCTCGTGCCCGACGAGGAGCTCGCGCGCCGCCGCGCGCGCTGGCGGCCGCCGGACTCGCCGCATCACCGCGGTTGGCCGCGCGTGTACATCGACACGGTCTTGCAGGCCGACGAGGGGTGTGATCTCGATTTCCTGCGCCCCCGTGACGCCGCCGCGCGTCGCTTCGTGCCCCCTGAGGTCGGGCGGTCCTAGGAGACCACGGATGACGAGGACGCCCATCACCGACCGGCCCGAATCCGAGTTGCTGGCCCGGCGCGGGGCCGAGTCCATCGCCGGCGGGGTCGTGTCCCTGAATCGCAGGACCGATCCGCCGATCAGCTTCGTCCGCGCCCGGGGGAGTCGGCTCTGGGACGCCGACGGGAACGAGTACGTCGACTACCACGCCGCCTTCGCCCCCCACATCCTCGGCCACAACGACCCGGAGGTGAACGCGGCGGTGCGCGCCGCGGCCGAGGAGGGGCCTTCTCTCATGGGAGCGGGGACCACCCCCTGGGAGATCGAGCTGTCCGAGCGTCTCCGCGCCTGTGTCCCGTCCCTCGAGCGCGTCCAGATCGCCAACACCGGCAGCGAGGCCACCGCCCACGCCGTCCGTCTCAGCCGCGCGTTCACCGGGCGCGAGGACGTCGTCCTGACCCTCGGCGGGTACAACGGGTGGCACAACGACGTAGCCCGGCAGGTCATGCCCGGCCTCGACACCGTCGGTCCCCGGGCCAGCCCCGGAGAGTACCCCTTTCTCCCCGCTTCGGCCGGGATCCCGAAGTCGGCCCAGCGGCTCGTGCACGTCGTCAACTTCAACGACTCCGCGTCCGTGGAGTGGGTGCTGGAGCGCCACCCGGTGGCCTGCGTCATGACCGAGCCCGTGCTCCAGAACGTGGGCGTCATCCCCCCGCGCCCCGGGTACCTCCGGGCCCTCCGGGAGATCTGTGATCGACACGGGGCCCTCCTCGTCTTCGACGAGGTGAAGACGGGCTTCCGCTCCGCCCTCGGCGGCTACCAGTCGCGGTGCGGCGTGACGCCCGACCTCTCCGTCTTCGGCAAGGCGGTGGCCAACGGCTATCCCCTCGGCGTCATCGGGGGGAGGGCCGACGTCATGGCCCGATTCGACGACCCCGACCCGGGACGTCGCGTGCTGATCGCCGGTACCTACAACGCCCACCCGGTCCCCACCGCGGCCGCCATCGCCACCATCGATCGGTTGGGCCGTGACGACGGGGCCGTCTACCGGGAGCTGGAGGCGAAGGGAGCCCGCCTCCAGAAGGGCCTCGAGACGATCTTCTCCGAGCGTGGGCTCACCGTCGTCGTCAGTCGCCTGGGGTCGGCCTTCTGCGCCTACTTCATGGACCACCAGCCGGTGGACTGGCACGACGTGGCCTCGCACCACGACTTCGACCTGGACCGCCGCTACCGCCGGGCTCTCGTCGAGCGGGGGATCTTCCACTTCCCCCTCGCCTGCAAGCAGGGCTCGATCAGCGCCGCCCACTCCGACGCCGACCTCGCGCTGACCCTGGACCTGACCCGCGAAGCCCTGAAGTCGCTCTGAGGACCGAACCGGCCTGCGGCCGGATGCTTTGGCCAAGGACACGATTCCGCCATGCGATCGTGTCCTAGCAGGACCGGCCCCCTTCTCAGGAGCGGGGCGGCATGCGCTTCATGTACGCCTCGGCCACCGCGCCGGGGTCGAGACCGACGATCCGCGCGTACTCCTTCAGGAAGCCGCGCAGGTACACCGGGGGGGGCAGGTGGCCGAAGCGGTCGCTCTCGATGTACTCGAGGAAGCGCGTCCCGATCTTGCTGACGTCGGCCATGTGGCGCAGGCTCAGTCCCCGCGCCTCACGGATTCGCCTCAGGTTGGCGCCGCTCAGGACGTCGGGCATCTCCGGCTCCTGAGCGCCGGCATCCGAAGACGTCGGGAAGGGAATCACCCGGACGTCGGAGTCCTCCGGCGGCGCGTTGCCGTGGGCCTCGTCGTGGTCTCGACGGCACTCGGTGTCGGTCAGGGTCCGGTGGGCCTGGTGGATGCGGCGCCTCAGCCCCTCGAGCTCCGCCGGATCGAGCAGCGAGTAGGTGGCCAGGGCGTCCTCGCGGTACATCTCCAGTGAGAACCGGTAGGCACGGTCCACCTGGTCGCGGGTCGCCCCGGGATCGAGTCCCAGGACTTCGTAGGGATCCTCGTCCCCTTCTTCCATCAGTAGCCGAGGCCGAGGCTCTCGCCCTTGAGCAGGTCTCGCGTCAACTGACGGATGTCTTCCGCCGCTCGCGAGGTGGGCGCATCGGTGATGAACAGCCGGCGACGCCGGACCGCCCGCCACACCGCGTCCTCGAAGTGCACGTAGCCGGTGTAGCTGGCGCGAAGGCCGAGGTGGCGGCGGCAGGCCGCCACCAGGTGGTGTCCCACGACCACGTCCCGGTCGTCCCGAACCTCGTTGACGACAAAGCGGGGGCGGAAGGAGCTCATCTCTCTCCGCATCGCGGCTCCCGCCTCCAGGTCCTCTCGCTCGACCCGGGACACGAGGTCCACCGGCGTGCGCAGCCCCTGGTCGTTCTTGGGGTCGGTGGCCAGGTCCACCATATCGCGCACCCACGGAGACTGGGTGGCCGTTCGGAGCCGGCGGTACAGGGCGCTCTTGATGAACCGGTACCCGTTCTCGATCGAGCTCGGCTCCGGCACCGCAGCCAGGATCGCGACGTCCGAGAGCAGGAAGAAGTCGAGGCTGTTGAAGGAGGTTCCGGCCCCGATGTCGATCAGCACCACGTCGACGTCCAGGCTCCGGAGCTTCTTCAGGATCCGGACCTTCTGCATGTGCTTGATGTTCGCCGCGGTGAGCAGGTCCCCGGCACCGCTCAGGAGCCTCAGGCCCGGCGCCCCGGTCTCGGCCAGCGCTTCCTCGATCGTGTCCACCCGCCGCTGGATGAAGTCGGTCAGCGTCCGCTCGGGGGTGGGCAGACCGAGGCAGGTGTGGAGGTTGGCCCCGCCGAGGTCGGCGTCGACGAGAACGACACGCTGACCCATGCGGGCCAGCTGCCAGCCGAGGGACGCGGTGATCAGGGACTTGCCGATTCCACCCTTGCCGCCCCCGACCGACCAGATCTGACGCCGTCTCGTTGTCCGAGCCAGAGACAGCGTTTCGGACACCGCTAGTGCCATGTCTCGAGAACAGCCGTCCTGGACACCGCATCCAGAACGGCCGGCTCCTCCTCTGCCTTCTTCCCCACGAGGCGGGGGGCCTTCCCGATCACGCCCAGCGACTCACCTCCATATGGGGTCGGCAAGTCTGTCTGGCGCCACCTCTTGTGGATGCCGGTCAGGCCGTCGCACTGGACGGCCGGCCGCAGGGGCGGCCAACCACGCCCCCAACGGGGCTGGAAGTGCCTCTCTGAGTCGGTCTGATTCCCTGCCACCATCGCTCCTGCCGACCACAGGTATGCACTTTGTGTGCCACGCGTGGGATCCGTCTTCCCACCTGCCCCGCGGCGCCCCCGGCCTCGTCCGGGCGACCCGGCGGCCGGGATCGGGGAGCCCGGCCACGCCTGCGTTGACAGCCCCGGGGGCCCGGAGTAACGTCCCGGTGCCGTACAGGGCACCTTCCTCCAGCTTCGATCGGCTCGAGTCACTCGGGGTCCCGGAGCCGGGGGGCGGCCCCGACCGACTGGGGCTGTTTAGTCGGTGGAGTCTCCGGTTCGGCGCCCTGGGCCGTGGACTCCACGCAACGGAGCGCCATGAGCAACGAAACGACGACCACCGCACTTCCGAACTACATCACGAGCGCGATGCCCAACCCGGCGGAGAACCGGGCGCCGTGGTTCAAGAACACCGCGCCCACCTACGCCGGCATCTTCCTCTGGTTCGTGTTCTGGCAGGACGCGGCCGTGGCTCCCAACCTCGGGGGCACCCTGGCCGGCGGCGTCGGCTGGGCCCTGATCAGCCTCGTGGTGGCCGCGCTCATCTGCCACTTCTTCTTCTACCTCGTCCCAGGTCTGCTGGGTCAGAAGACCGGCCTTCCCCTCTACATCGTGGGGACCTCGACCTACGGGGCCCAGGGCGGGTTCATCATGCCCGGCTTCCTCATGGGGCTGCTCCAGTTCGGATGGCTGGGCGTCAACATCTTCGCCTCGTCGTTGGCCCTCAACGAGGTCTTCAAGCTGGATCGCCCGGAGATCATCATGGTGGTCTGGGGCGTGCTCGCCGCCTTCGTGGGCCTGAAGGGAATTCAGTACGTCGGGCGGGTGGCCACGTACCTTCCCCTGATCCCCCTCGCGATCCTTCTCATCCTCTTCTTCAAGACCATCGGCTCCGTCGGGGGTATGGAGGTGACCAAGCTCGTCGAGGCCCACCAGGCCGTCGTGCCCGACGCCCCGGCAGCCCTGTCCATGTTCGGGGTTCTCGCCTTCGTCCTGACCTACGTGGTGGGCTTCTTCGCCACCGCGGGGGCCGCGGGCGTGGACTTCGGCACCAACAGCCGCGACCGGGGCGACGTCCAGATGGGCGGCCTCGTGGGCATTGCCCTGGCGATCCTCCTGACCGCCGGGCTCTCCACGCTGATCGTGGCCGGAGTCTACGGCTCGGCCGACATGGCGACGAAGGCGGTGGACGCGGGCAAGGAGTCCGGAGGGTTCATCCTCAACGCCGTCAACCTCATCCCGGTGATCCTGGGGGCCACGGCCTTCAAGTGGATGGCCTTCCTCCTGGCGCTGGCCGCCTTCCCCGCCGCCTGCTTCTCGTCCTTCATCGCGGCGAACAGCTTCAAGACGACCCTGCCGAAGGTCAACCCCTTCCTCTCGGTGGGCATCGGTGCGGCCATCAGCATCGTC
This sequence comes from Acidobacteriota bacterium, assembly GCA_022340585.1. GTDB lineage: Bacteria > Acidobacteriota > Vicinamibacteria > Fen-336 > Fen-336 > JAJDNS01. The sequence goes on along the minus strand of JAJDNS010000081.1, from coordinate 48,999 downwards.
CTGGCGGTGACGGGACTCGCGGGAAGAGTCGTTCCCGTCTTCGTGATCATCGGCGCCTCGTTCGGTCCGATCTGCGGCGCCATGTTCGTGGACTACCTGATGAACAAGGGCACCTGGACCGGCCCCCGGGCCGGCTTCAATCCCGCAGGGTGGATCGCCTGGGCCGTCGGGTTCGTCGTCGGGATTCTCCCGAACCTCGGCGTGGCCGTGCCCGCGGCTCCGGTCCTGGCCTTCGTGGCCGGCGCCCTGGTCTACTGGTTGTGCGCCAAGGCCGGGCTCCTGTCGCCGGTGGTCCCGCTCCCGAGCGTCACGGCCAGGACGGAGTAGGCGCGAGGCCTCCGGGAGGGGCGATCGTGCCCCTCCCGGACCTCACTCGAAGGCCGCTACTTACCCTCGATCGCGAGAAGCTCGATGTCGAAGGTCAGGGTCGAGTTGGGCGGAATGGTGGGCGGACTCCCAGTGCTGCCGTAGGCGAGGTGAGGGGGGATGGTCAGGCGGCGCGTCCCGCCGACCCTCATGCCCGGAACTCCCTGGTCCCAGCCGGGGATCACCTGGCCGGCGCCAACCGTGAACACGAATGGCACGCCGCGGTCGTAGGAGCTGTCGAACTGCGTGCCGTCGGTGAAGCGGCCCACGTAGTGGACGGTGACGACGTCCCCGACCGCGGCCACCGGGCCGGTCCCGACGACCACGTCGAGGACGACGATCTGGGCCAGATCCGAGGGAGACGTCGCGTCGTCGCCGCCGCACGCGGCGAGCCCGAGGATCAGAAGAAGAGCGAATGCACGATGCACCAGGATGCCTCCCATGGAAACGAGATGGAACGGCCCAGAGCAGGCCGGGGACAGGATCACTGCACAGTCAGGCGGTCGCCGACCTAGTGGGTGAAGAAGTTGTCGTCGGTGAAGAAGATGAAGACGTCGATGAGTGCGGCACTCCTCTCGTTGAGCAGGGCGTAGTGCGTGTTGAACTGCAGATCGAGGGTCCCCCCGGCCTCGAGCCGGGTGGTCTCGTACTCCAGGAGGCTCCTCGTCGACTCGGCCAGGTCGCCGGGCTCGCCGTCGACGGCCTGGTAGACGTTGATGTTGACGTCGGAGATCGCGCCCCGGGACCGCCCGTCTCCCTGAGGGAGACCTGGAAGGGAGCGACGAAGTCGAAGCCCTCGAGCTCCGACGCGACCGCCGTCGCGGGGTTCCGGGTGAAGCTCATGGAGACGACCATGTCCCCATCGGAGGTGCCGCCATCCCCGCACCCGGACAGACCGAGGGCGGTCACGCTCGCCACCACCAGGACACCCGGCCAGCGTATGGCCCTTGCTGCTTTTTCTCTCACTGTGACGCCTCGTGCTCCGCGTTGGCCGTGGGTCCCCCCCGGGGCCACCCCGGAAGGCACGTCCCATCCAGCGTAACCCGGCCGGGACGGTTTGTCCCGTCCCCGGGCACGGCGCCGTCGGGGCGGTGTCGCATGCAGCTCAGGACCAGGCCGACCGGCGATCGCTCGACCGGGTCGTGGACGCCGTCCCGCGCACAAGAGCCCGGAGGGCCACGCCGTTCGCTTCGACGCGACCCCCCCGGGCGGGGGCACTTCAAGTGACGGCCTTCGCGTCTACTCCCAGTCCGGTCCACCTCCCGGGGGACCCCAGCCATCACCGCGCGGGCCCATCATGTCGCCGCGGCCGTTCGGCCCGACGAGGGCCCGTGCGGCCTCGAGTGTCTCGAGGCTCTTCTTCTGCTCCGCGTTCAGGAGTCCGGCGAAGGCCTCCCTGGACCGCTCTCGCAACGCGCGGCCCTTCTCCTGCAGGGCGTGTCCCTCGAGCACGATCTCGCCGACGACACAGGGGTCTGCCCCGCCGCTCTCGAGGGAGTCGCGCAGCGCCTTCCGGTTCTCACGCATCTGCTCGCGCAGCGCCTCCATCTCCGGACGCTGCCGTTCGAAGATGTCGCGGGCGCCAGCCTGCTGCTCTTCGGTGAGGTCCAGGACACCGGCCGGTCCACGGAACCCTCGCGGACCGTGGTCACCCCGACCCGGGCCAAACGGCTGAGCGGTCGCACGGGAAGCCCCGAGCCCGACCAGGGCGCCGATGCCGACCACAGTGACGAGCTTCTGAAGCATGACTGCGTTCCTTTCGTCGCGTCTCTTGCCTCGTCCGAGGCTGCGTGTTCATCCTCCAAGCTCGGTCGCGAACCGGTGGGAGTCTTCATGGGCGCGAAGGGGTATGTAAATGGGCCTGGTGGGCGGGCCCCGGGGCGAAGGGCGACTGGCTACGAGGTGGAGAGCGCACAGGACGGAGACTCGGGTTTCGAGCGCGCCCTCGAAGGCTCGTTCGACCTCATCCTGCTGGACGTCGCGCTCCCTGGCCGGGGCGGCTTCGACGTGCTTCGGGACCTGCGCCAGAAGAAGGTGGAGACCCCCGTCCTGATGCTCACCGCCCGAAGCCAGGTCATCGACCGCGTGCTGGGACTCAAGCTGGGCGCCGACGACTACCTCCCCAAGCCGTTCGACATGATGGAGCTGCTGGCCCGCATCGAGGCGGTGCTGCGCCGGCGACAGGGCGCGGAGCCGGGGACGACCGGGAGCTTCACCTTTGGCGACGTCCGCGTCGACTTCCGGCGCGCCCAGGTGTCCCGCGCGGGCAAGCCCGTCGATCTGCCGAGCCTGGAGTTCAAGCTCCTGCGCTACTTCATCGAGCACCGGGGTACCCGTCGACGTAGACCTCGGTCTCGGCGGGCTCGACTTCCAGGCGCACGACGCTGGGCGCGTGGAACCCGGCGGATCTCACCTCGGTCTCTTCGGTTCGTTCGTCCTATTGACATCTTCCGGGGGAGAGTCATCGTAATGGGGTTGTGGAGGGGAGAGCTCTCGCCGTCGTCGTGAGCCTGGTGGTGCTGGCGGCCCCCGCGGCGTTCGCGCAGGAGTCCGAGGGAGCGGCGCCGGCCTCAGGTCCCCCGCCGGGCCTGAGCCTGACCGGCCACTGGCGCCTCGATCCTGACCGGAGCGACGATCCCGGTCAGAAGGTGAAGGAAGCCATGGCGGGGGTGCGCACCGACGACTCCGGTCCCGTGCACCGGCCAACGAGCCCGGGGCGGCGCGGCACGCCTCGAGATCCCCGTGACGGCGGAACCCCCACCGGCCCCGGCGTCGACATCATGACCCCGGGCATGACTGGTGCCGGTGGCTCGGACGATCCGTTTCGGACGGGGTCGTCCGGGTCGGGCCGCTCGGATGCCAGGGCCGCGTACGAGTACGTCCTCGACCTGCCGGAGGCGCTCACCATCGCCCAGAGGTCCTCGCTCATCCTGATCCAGGAGGACGACGACGAGAGCCGCGTGCGCGGGCTCCACCCCGACGGGACCCGGCGCCAGGCGCCCGGCGGTCAGTCGGCGACAGAGGCACGCTGGGAGAAAGGCAGGCTCCACGTGGAGACCTGGAGGACCGACGGGGTCGACGTCGACGAGGTCTTCGCGCTCGCGCCCGACGGAGAGCTCCTGACCGTCACCGTACACGTGACCGAGGCCGGAACCTCCATGACGCTGGAGCGAGTGTTCGTTCCCGTCCCCGCTGACTGAGGTCACTCCGAGTCCGGCAACGTTCGAACGTCGGACTCGGAGTCTTCCGTTCTCCGTTCTCCGTTCCGCGGTGGCTCAGGGGCCGAGCTCAGCCAGCCGGGCGAGGTGGTCGGCCTGGGTGTCTCCCCCGTCGTAGTCGAGCACCTCGAAGGTCTGCTCGAAGCTCATCGACGCACCGGGAGCCAGGGTCTCGTAGGGGCCGTGCATCTCGAGCTCGAGGATCGAGTGCTCCGGCTCGGTCCCCGCGCCCCGGTAGATCTCCACGAACGCCTGCTCCGGGTGCAGCTCTTCCACCGGGACCATCTCGGCACGGATGACCAGGAGGTGCCGCCCGTGGAAGAACGCGATCAGGCCCTGCGAGGGCCGCACGAAGGCCTTGGCCGAGAGCCTCCGCTGGCCCGGCTCCGGCTGGGCGCCGGGGGGCATCGCGAGCCACCCGTCGACGACCTCGTGAGGATACGCGCCCACGAATTCCTGACCGGGATCGGGGCCGTCCACCCGCAACGGCTCCACCGGACCCAGCGGCACGTAGGGGTGTCCCTCCGGGCGAACCCGGGTGTTGGGCCACAGGTCCCAGGAGACGGGCTCGGTCCGGCCGTTGGACGCGGTCACCGCCATCCGCACCGTGCGCTCCCCGGTGATCTCGTAGTCGTGCTCGAGGACGAGGCCCGTCACCGGGCTGAGGGGCCCGATCAGCCTCAGCCGGGCCGGTGTCCGCTCCAGGATCTCGAACCGGCCCGCCTCGTTGAACGGATCCGGCGGCCAGCCCGCTTCCGTGATCTCGGGGCGCACCTCCTGCTGCGACCAGAAGCCGGACTGGGGACCCACCCAGACGATCCGCCCGTTCCACGGGGCAAAAGGCGTCTCGAGCGCGGGCTTCGGGAACGGTGCCTTCCAGAACTTCGGGTCGGAGTGGAGGAGGTTCTCGCCGTCGGTCGTCCTCAACACCACGACCCGGCCTCCCAGGGCCGGCAACGCGCCCACCGTGATCGCGCCGTTCGAGATCTCCACGAGGTCCATCGCGTCCTCCTCGCTCTTCTCCGGCACCGGGTCGTCGACGGGGGCCGACCCCGTGCACCCCAGCGCCACCACCGCGCAGGCCAGCCCGAGACTCCGGACGCGATCGCTCGTCATCGCGGGCCTTCCTCCACGCCCCCTCCCGCGCGGCCGAGCCTCACCCGGCCCGTGCGCAGGACCAGCCAGGCCAGAAACGCCGCCAGCCCGAGCCCGACCCCCAGGAGCTGGGCCAACCGCCAGATGAGGTGGTCCACGAGTCGAAACCCCTGGGTGACGGCATCCGCGGTCACCTCCTGACGAATCCGGTCGATCTCCTCGAGGGTCTCCAGGCGCTCCTGGCGCACCTGGGCCAGCGTGGCCACCCGCTCGGCCTGAACACCCGCGAGCAGGTCCTCGACCACGGCCTGCCGCTCGGCGGTGACGTACTCCAGGGTGAGGACACGCTGTCGCTCGACGTCGGCGAGGATGATCTGCCGCTCGGCCTGGACCAGGTCCAGGGGCCGGTCGATCAGGGCGTCCAGTGCCTCGGGCTCGAGCGTCCGGTTGACGAGCTCCACCGACTCGGCCAGGCGATCCAGGGCGGTGAGCGCGCGGTCGATCTCCGGCCAGCTGGCCACGTCCTCGGCGAGGAGCTCGGCCTGCCAACGCCCCAGGCGCGTGGCGTCGCCCATGTAGAGGTTCAGGCGGTCGGCGAGATTGGCGAGCGTCGTGGACACGTCACCGACGACGTCGAACACCCCGACGCCCTCGGCGTCCATGGCCTCGAGCAGCTCCAGGGTCATCGTGCGACGGCGACGGATCGCCCCCTCGTCCTCGAGGGGATAGTTGCCGGCCACCTCCCGAACGAGCTCCCGGTCCCGTGCGGCGAGCTCGGGATGCTCGCTGACAGCCGCGAACTGCCGGTCCAGCTCCTCGCGCTGGGCCCGGGCCGCGTCGCGGGCGATCGGCTGCTGGGGGCCGAAGTCGCAGGGGCCCACGCCCGCCTCGAGGCAATCCTCCAACTGGTACGAGAGCAGCCAGAGGTCCAGGGCCGCGGCCAGGGGATCGGTCTGGAAGGCGGCCCGATAGACGACGGGAAGCGTCTCGATCTTGAGGGAGAGCGCCCGCCTCCGGATCTCGGGATCCGTGGTCTCGGCCCGGATCCGACTCGTTGTCTCGTCGACGAACGCCAGCATGGAGGGCACCAGGGCGTCGACGCGGTGGCGCATCTCGACCGCCGACATCGTGGCCCCCCTCTCCTCCATCAGCGGGGTGGGTCGGGACGGGTCCGTCTTCGGGCTCAGGCTGGCGCAGCCAGCCGCCAGTGCCGACGCGGCGGTCAGCAGGCACGCCACCCCGAGGCGCATCAGTCGTCTCCCGGGTGGTTCCACAGGAGCTCGATGGTCACGCCACCGATCGACGTGGTGTCGGCGTAGGCGAAACGGCCGGAGCCGGGCTTCCCCTTCTCGCCCCACCCTCCGGACTGCACGATGGGGTAGCCGAGGGCGGTCCAGGCCTCCCCCACCTCGTCGATGTCCGGGACATCGAAGGCCAGGTGGTGGAATCCCTCCCCGTGCTCGTCCAGGAAGTCCTGGTAGACGGTCGGTCCGGCGAGGGGCGTGATCCATTCCCACGTGACCGTCCCGTGCCGGTGCCAGCCCAGCTTCTGGTCGAAGTGCCCGGGCTGGCCGTGGTACTGCAGGTCGGTGAGCGCCGGGTGGGTCACGTCCATGGCCGGGATCCCGAGCTTCTCCCAGTAGTCGGAGACGGCCTTCAGGTCCTTGACCACGAGGGCGTACTGGGAGAGCTTCGCCCCGAACGGGGGCGCGGGCGGGGCCTGGGAAGCGGGCGCGACGGACCCGGAGGTCAGGCCCACGATGTACTTGCCCTCTCCCATCGTGTCCATGTGGACGACGCGCAGGATACCCTGCCCGCCGTCAACGCTCATCGTCTGGAGCACCCCGACGCCGAGGCCCTCGAGGCGCGTGACCTCGCTGTCCAGGGCCGCGCTGGACGGGGCTGCATAGTTGACGCTCATGACGCCCTCGCCGTGCTCGGCGAGGAAGTCGGCCCACGCGCTCTGGCCGGACACCGGCTGGAGCCAGAACACGGTCAGACCGTCGAAGCTCGCCTGGGCCACGCGCACCACCGCCGTGTGGGGCTCGCCCCGGTAGCGGACGGGGAGGGTCACCTCCCCGAAGTCCTGGATCGCGGGGTAGCCGAGCTGCGCCCACCCCGCGGCGACCCGGTCGACATCCTTCACCACCCAGTTGAGGCTGGTCACCTTCTCGTAGATCGCGGGCGTTTCCGCGGGAGCGGGCGAGGCGAGACAAAGAGCAAGAAGGCCGGCCGCGAGCATCCTCATGGGTCCCTCCCTTGTATCCGGGAGCCATCTTACCCTCGCCAGAGTGGGCGGGCACCCGGTTCGGGGTCGGCGGCGGCCCGGCGCCTCGACGGTCCGGGTTAGGATTCCGGCAAGCCGGCTGGCTGATTCGAGGAGAGAACGATGATCGAGACGACGCGACGACCCTGGCTCACCCCCCTCATGGGAGCGGCGGCCGTGCTTCTGCTTGGGCCCGGGGCCGCTGCCCAGGGTCCGGCACCGTACGAGATCACCAAGGTCGACACCGCCCACGGCGATCGGGAGTTTCACCTTCTCTGGGAGAAAGGGGCACCGGGGGCGCTCGGAACCGAAGCCGTCGACCAGCCGAAGATCACCGGGTATCTCGCGGCCCCGGAGAAGGCCACCGGCGCCGCGGTGGTCGTCTGTCCCGGGGGCGGGTACGGGGTCCTGGCCTCCGACCACGAGGGCAAGCAGGTGGCGGAGTGGCTCAACTCCCTGGGCGTGTCGGCCTTCGTGCTCCAGTACCGCCTCGGGCCGCGCTACCACCACCCCGCCCCGCTCCAGGATGCCCAGCGAGCGATCCGGATGGTCCGGGCCCACGGCCAGGGATGGGGCGTGGCCCCGGACCGGATCGGGATCCTCGGCTTCTCGGCGGGAGGCCACCTCGCCTCCTCGGCCGCCACCCACTTCGACGACGGGGCCCCGGACAGCGAGGACCCGGTCGAGCGCGTCAGCTCACGGCCCGACTTCGCCGTCCTCTGCTACCCGGTGATCTCGCTGACCACCGTGGCCACCCACGCCGGCTCGCGCAAGAATCTCCTGGGCGAGGAGCCCGATCCCGCGCTGGTCTGGAAGCTGAGCTCCGAGCTGCAGGTCACGCCCCGCACCCCGCCCACCTTCCTCTTCCACACCGACGACGACCCGGCGGTCCCGGTGGAGAACTCGCTGCTGTTCTTCCAGGCCATGAAGAGGGCCGGTGTCCCGGGCGAGCTGCACGTCTTCGCCCACGGACGACACGGCGTCGGTCTCGCCCCCACCGACCCCTCCCTCTCCCAGTGGCCAGGGCTGTGCGCCCGGTGGATGGAGGGACTGGGGCTGCTGAGCCGCTAGGACGTCAGGGCGCCGGAGGAACGAGCGCGCGGCGTGCCCGGCGCCTCACAGAGAGGCGTCCTGGACCATCTCCCACCCGTCGCCCCGACGGCGGAGGACGACGAGCGTCAGTCCGCTGGCTGGCTCGCGATCGGAGTAGTCCAGGCGCCAGCGCGCGACCACGGAGACCCCGTGGACGCGGCTGGGGGCCGCGTCTCCCAGCAGCGTGACCTCGACCCCGGCCGCGGGCCGGGCCTCCACGACCTCGAAGCTCAGCGTGCCCATCGCCGCACGGTCGGGGTAGCGCTCCCGGTAGCGCTGCCGGATCGCCTCTCGACCTCGGGTGATCCCGGTCGCGGACACGTAGGACGCGTCGTCGGCATAGACCGCGCAGAAGGCCTCCAGGTCGCCGGCGTTCCAGGCGGCCGCCTGCGTGGTCAGCACCGCCGTCGCCCCCTCCCGCGCCTGCTCCGCACCCTGCTCCTGCCACAGACGGTCCCAGGTTCCATAGCCCCTCGGGGACACGACGGCGGGCGAGTGGGCGAGGAGAGGCTCGCCCATGACCTCGTCGGCACGGGCAAAGCGGTGCCCCGTCTCCTCGAGCCACTCGAAGAGGCGGCCCCACTCGGCGGCGCCAATGGCGTTGGCGTGGAGGAGGAGGATCTGGGGCGTGGTCTTCCCGAGGAGCTGGTCCCCCCGGCGCTCGTGGTGGCGGATCGAGATGCGGAGCGCGGCGTGGTAGTCCTCGGCGACCGCGGCCGCGCGGGCCTCGTCGCCGGCCTCGTGCGCCTCGCTCCAGGGGCGGTCGAAGGACCAGTCCTGGTTGTCGAGGGTCACGGGCAGGTTCTGCTGCCCGCTCTCCTCGAGGTAGCTGCGCATGGCCGCCACCTTCTCCCCGGTGTCCCCCTCCCGCAGGAAGGGGAAGCGGAAGAACCGGAGCCGCCGCCCGTGGGGCGCGAGGAGCGCCTCCAGCTCGACCCGGGCCCGTTCCGTGTCGGCGCGGTAGGCCTCGAAGGGCGTGGCGCTGTAGCTGGGGTGGCTGTAGGAGTGGTTCCCCAGCTCGTGGCCCTCCGCCAGCCAACGCTCGAGGAGCGCACGGTCGCGGGCGTCGCGCACGTTGCGCCAGGTCACCAGCCCCACGGCCTCGATCCCATGGCGCTTCAGGTGACCGAGCAGCCCGTCGGTGATGCGCTGGCGCTCCTCGGGATCGCGGTGACCACCGGCGATCGGCAGGTCGTCCACCGTCACCAGGAGCGGCCGCGCGGTGGGCGGCTCGGCCGGGCGGCCGGGCACGGCGGCCAGCAGGAACGGCACGACGAGAAGCGACCATCGAGCTCTCACGAAACCTCCTCGGGCCCGGGATCCGGGCGCCGGAGTCATGGTAGATCGGAGTCACCGCCGCCGGGGGGCATCACCGCGGCGTCCTCGTGGTAGCGGATCCCCATGGCCCTCAGACGGGGAAGGTGCGCCTCCACGCGCCGCCGGAAATCCTCCCAGCTCCGAGCGCCCTCCGGCGACCAGCCCCGCTCGGCGATGGCCAGGAGACGGGGGAAGATCTGGGTGTCCACCTCGTCGGGCTCCCGGTTGATGTGGGACCAGAAGTTTGCCTGGACCCCCAGGATGTGTCGCCCCTGCGCCGCGTCCAGCTCCTCGGGCACGGGCTCGTAGGCATAGGCGTGCCGAGTGTCGATGCGCTCGTACGTGTAGTCGAAGTAGCAGTGGCTGGTGGGGGACATCACGACGTCGTGACCGGACTGGGCGGCGGCAATCCCGCCTTCGATTCCCCGCCAGCTCATGACCGCGGCACCGGCGGGCAGCCCCCCCTGGAGAATCTCGTCCCAGCCGATGATCCGCTTCCCGCGGCTCTCGACGAAGGGCCCGAGGCGCTCGATGAACCAGCTCTGCAGCTCTTCCTCGTCCTCGAGCCCCTCGGCGCGCATCCGGGCCTGGCACTTCGGGCACGTCTCCCAGCGGCCCTTCGGCGCCTCGTCCCCGCCCACGTGGATCAGCTCCGAAGGGAACAGGTCGATGACCTCCCCGAGCACGTCTTCGAGGAAGCGGAAGGTCTCGTCGTTGCCGGCGCAGTAGATGTCTTCGTGAATGTGGGGTCCCTCGAAGAACGGGTGGATCTCGAACGGACCGCCCGAGCAGGACAAGGCGGGAAGGACGGCGAGGGCGGCCAGCGAGTGCCCCGGCATCTCGATCTCGGGGACGATGGTGACGCTCCGGTCGGCGGCGTAGCGGATCAGCTCGCGCATCTGGGCCTGCGTGTAGTGCCCGTGGTGTGTCGATGGCTCGTTCCAGTGGTCGGGGAAGCGCGCGCCTCTCTCCGTGAGCTCCGGGTGCGACCGGATCTCCAACCGCCACCCCTGGTCGTCGGTCAGGTGGAGGTGGAGGACGTTCATCTTGTAGAAGGCCATCCGGTCGATCGTTCGCCGCAGGTAGTCGAGCGACTGGAATGTCCGGGAGCAGTCGAGCATCAGGCCCCGCCAGGGGAAGCGTGGGGCGTCCCGGACCCGGACGCAGGGCAGCGCCCACGAGCCCGGCTCCCCAGCGCGGGACAGGAGCTGGACCAGGGTCTGGCCGGCGTAGAAGAGACCGGCAGCGTCCGACGCCTCGAGGGTGATCCGGGCCGGGTCCACGTCCAGCCGGTACGCCTCGGGTCCGGCCCCAGGGCCGCCCAGCTCGAGTCGAATGGCCCGGGCCGCCCCGGAATCGAGGGGGCCGAGAGGAAGAGACAGGCCGGTGACCTCTGCCAGCGCAGCCTGCAAGCGACGAGCCGCCGGCTCGGCGACCGGGGAGTGAAGAATGCCGGTGGAGGCCTCGAGGGCGAAGGCGCCGTCGCACTGCTGGACGGAGACCGGCCGGGGGATCAACGCGGGGCCGGCGGGTTCTCCGGCGGCGGCGGGGCCCGCCACGCCGGCCACGATGCAGGCGAGGGCCAGCCCTGACGCCCTCCAGCCCACGTCAGGCCACCGCCGAGCCCAGGATCCGCAGGGCGTTCTCCCGGTACACCTTCCGGAGAATCTCTTCCGGCAGTCCGATCCCGTAGATCTTCCAGCGTCCCTGGGGCGGGGTCGGGCTGGGCGCGTAGTCGAAGTACTCGTCCAGGGTCTCGAGGAACCGGAAGTAGCACTGGAACATGGCGGGCACCAGATCCTGCTGGGGCACGGAGGTGCCGTTCGGTGAGGCGTCGGTCCCGAACATGATGCGATCCGGGTACTCCTCGAAGAACCGGCGGCTCCGGCGGGGTTGACGGCCGAGCTCACCCAGACGGGCCCCGATCTCAACGTGGAGATTCGGGTAGCGGTCGAGCCAGGACGAGACCTCGCCCAGGTCCTCTGAGCGGTTGCCGACGTGGAGGCCGATGAAGGTGGTCCCCGGGTGCCGCTCGATCACCCGGTTGCGGGCGGCCAGCAGGTCCGGTTTGCTCGGGAACTCGTCGCCGTAGAACGACCAGCGGGGGTGGTTGCCCAGCTCCTCCCACCTCTCGTTGAACCGGTCCGTCGGGGTGAAGAAGGCGTCGGGGTCGGCCACGTGGATGAAGACCGGGAAGCCAAGCTGGCCGGCCGCGTCCCACATGGGGTCGAAGCGCGGGTCGTCGATCTTGACCAGCGGACCCTTCTGGCCCTCCTCGCGCTCCGACTCCCGGAAGCCCCCCTCACGCAGGTAGAGGCCGAGGGTCTTGGAGATCTTCAGGCCGACGGCGCCAGCCTCCTTCGCCCGGGCCAGCTCGTCGGCCTGCCAGAACGGGTAGTCCGCCTCGCCGAGCTTGTCGTATGACGGAACGGTGCAGGTGACGATCCGGCCCGGATGCGGTGTCACCACGTCGTCGAGCGTCTCCCGGAGCCCGGCCCCGGCCCCCCCGGTGAGGTTCACCAGCGACTGGATGTTCAGCTCGTCCAGCCAGCGGACGATCTGGTCCAGTCGCTCGGGCCCCGACCCCTGCAGGGGGTGCGCGGGCGTCGGCGTCCGCTCCAGCACCGACGACACGTGCGTGTGCATGTCGATGACCGGGTAGCGGGCCCGCGCGACCGGGTGCTCCTCGACCACGAGCATGCTCCGGGGCTCGAAGTCCATGAGCGAGAGCGACGCCGCGTCTCCCGCCGGCCTGGCGCTGGGCCCGGGAGCGGGCGCGGAGCAGGCCGCCGGCAGGATCGCACCCCCGAGCCCGAGACCGAGGCCGCCCTTGAAGAACTCACGTCGAGAATGAGGCATCACTCCTCCTCGCCTCACCGTGGAGGCCATGATCGGGCGAGCACCTGCGACGGCGAAGCGCGGGGCGATGAGACATCCAGTCAGCCAAACTGGATCGGGGCCCGGGTCTTCCAGCGACCGCGCGTGAAATCGGGGACCTCGACCGGGCGGCTCCCGGTGGCCACCGACCGCTCGGTCAGGGGTGACACCGCGCTCGAGGTCACCGAGTCGTACACGTCGAAGAAGGGCTCGCGGCCCGCGCGGAGGGCCTCGACCAGGAGGTGCCAGGTCAGCGGGGTCTTCATGCTCCCGCTGCCGTGCCCCCGGAGCGAGGGCCGCGGCGGAGGGTCGTAGGCCGCCACCAGCGGGTGGCGGTACTTCTCCAGGTACGGCTCCGCGGACTCCCACCGGTGGCCCTCGGGGCTGACTCCGTCGAGGTAGATCCTCGGCGGTCCCATGCCCCGGCTCGAGAAGAAGACTCCTCTCGTGCCCTGATACCGGAGAAACCCCCGGGGGTGGGGCGCGTTGGTGTCGAAGTGCAGCGTGATCATCCTGCCCTGGGCGGTGCGGATCAGGGTCACGTTGGCGTCGCCGAGGGCCATCGCCTGGGTCGCGAGGGGGTGGTCCTTCCCCAGGGTCTCCGCCGCGTACTCGTTGAGCACCCCCGACCGGGCGCTCATGGACACGAGGTGCTCGAACCGGTCGCCGTGGTTGACGTCCAGGGCCGCCATCGCCCGGTTCAGGGGATGGTCCGGGTAGAGGTTGCCGTTGCGGTCGATGGAGTGCTGGAGGCGCCAGGGCTCGGTTCCCCCGGGGAACTTGACCTCGCGCAGGTCGTGGACGTACCCGCACTCGGCGTGGATCAGGTCGCCGAGGACACCCTGGCGCATCATGTGGAGGACGGCCATGAACATGGAGCCGTCGTTGTCGATCAGGCGGTTCTCCAGGGCCAGGGCCGACCACCTCCCGGTCTTCTCGTAGCTCTCGACGAGCTGCCAGGCCTCGTCCACCGTCAGGACGATGGGGACCTCGCTGACCGCGTGCTTGTCCGAGGCGTTCGCGGCCAGGCACACCGGGGTGTGCCACCTCCACGAGGTCGCGCAGATCACGCAGTCGAGGTCCTCCTCGGCGCACATCCGCTCGAAGTCGGTCTCCCCGCGTCCGTAGAGGCGGGGCGTGGGGCGGCCCGACTCCTCGACCCAGGCCCGGGCGCGCTGGAGCCGGTCGTCCTGGATCTCGCACAGGGCCGGGACCTCCACGCCCTCGATCCCCAGGGCCGCGTCCAGGTGATACGAGCCGCGTCCGCCGATGCCCACGAAGCCGAGCCGAACCGGGCTAGGCATTCTGCTTCTCGTAGGCCACCTCGACGGGCAGGCGCTCCTCCCACTTCCCCCGGGTGAAGTCCGGGAAGTCGACGGGCTCGCTGCCCCCGGCCACCGACGCCTCGGTGAGCGGGATGATGGCGCTCGAGGTCACCGAGTCGTACACGTCGAAGTCGGTGACGCGGCCCTCCCGCAGGGCGAGCATCAGGCGGTGCCAGCTGAAGGGCGTGGATGTCTCGCCGCCCCCGTGGCCCCGGATGCTCGCGCGCTTCGGAGGATCGTAGGCCTTCACGAGGGGATGCTCGTGCTCCTTCACCCACTCCTCCGCCGGCTCCCACTCGTGCTCCGGGCTTATCCCGTCACGGTAGACGAACTGCCCGATCCCCCGGCTGCGGAAGTAGACGCCCTTGGTCCCCTGGATGCGGTACAGCCCCCGCGGGTGAGGGGTGTTGGTATCGAAGTTCAGGGTGTAGAGCTTGCCCCCCACGGTGCGGAGCAGGGTGCAGTTGTAGTCTCCCTGCTTCATCTCCTGGGTCGCGTAGGGATGCTCGGGACCGTAGAACAGCTCCGCGTAGCGGTTCAGCATCACCGCCTTCGAGCTCATGGACACCAGGTGGTCGAACCGGTCCCCGTGATTGACGTCCATCACCGGCAGGAGGAAGGCCGTCGGGTGGTCGGGGTAAAGGTTGCCGTTGCGGTGGACGGAGTGCCACAGGCGCCAGGGCTCTCGCTCCGGGTCGAACTTGACCAGGCGCAGGTCGTGGACGTAGCCGCCCTCGCAGTGGATCACGTCGCCGAGGAGGCCCTTGTGGATGATGTTGGTGAAGGCGGTGTTGACGCTCTTGAAGCCGAGGGTGGCCCACTTCCCGGTGCTCTCGTGAGTCTCCACGATCTCCCACGCCTCCTCCAGCGTCTGGATGAGGGGCACCTCGCAGACCGCGTTCTTCCCGTTGCGCATCGAGGCCAGCATCACCGCCGCGTGGGGCTTCCACGACGTGGAGCAGATGACGCAGTCCAGGTCTTCCTCCGCGCACAGCCGCTCGAAGTCGGTTCGGCTGCGGCCGTAGAGGCGCGGCGTCGGCTGGCCCGACTCCTCCACCCACGTCTTCGCCCGATGGAGGACCGCGGGGTTGATGTCGCACACCGCCGGTACCTCCACGCCGTCGATCCCGAGGGCGATGTCGAGGTGGTACGACCCGCGGTCCCCCACCCCCACGAACCCCAGGCGGATGGGGCGCGACGACCCGGTCTGGGGCCTGGCCGCGGCGCTCGCGGGGAGCAGGGCCCCGGCGGCGGCGCCCGCCGACACGCCCATGAAGTCTCGGCGATTGAGCTTGCTGGTCATCGTGTCCTTCCCGCCCACGCGTCCAGGGGCGCGGGCCCAGGTTGTCCAGTGGAGGTCACGGGTCGGCCCGCGGACCGCCGGCTGGGGGCGACCGGAAGGGCTTCCGGAGGGGCCTTGAAGGTCATGGGGCCGATCCCGCTCGAGTCAGCGGGAGTCTATCACCGGTGGTCTCCCCTCGTCCGTTGCCGGAGCCCCATCGATCTGCTCTACTGGGCCGGCGCTCGACGTCGTCCTTGAGGTCGCAACGCCGGCCCGGGCGCAGAATCGAGGCTCCCACATGACACGCCGATCGCTCCTCCGCTGGGCCGTGGCCCTCCCGGCCTTCGTCGCCCTCGGGTTCCGTGGCCTCACCGCGAGGGTGGCCGCCGCCGCCACCGGGTGCTCCTCCCTCGACGTCTACCGGGCCCTCGGCGTGCGGCCGTTCATCAACGCCCGGGGCACGTGGACCTACCTGAGCGGGTCGCTGCAGCTGCCCGAGGCTCGCCAGGCCGCGGACGCCGCCGGGAAGCACTTCGTGGACATGTTCGAGCTGCAGGAGGCCGCCGGCCGCAAGCTCTCCGAGCTCTCCGGCGCGGAGTCCGGCATGGTCACCTCCGGCGCCGCCGCGGCCATCGCCGCGGGCACCGCCGCCTGCGTCGCCGGCGCCGACCCGAAGGCGGTCTGGCAGCTGCCGGACACGACCGGTCTCAAGGGAGAGGTCGTCCTGCTGGGGGGCCGGGTGGTCTGGGACAGCTCGATCCGCCTGACCGGGGCCCGCCTCAAGGTCGTCGACGACGTCGAGAGCCTGGCGTCCGCCCTCGGAGCCGAGACCGCCATGGTCTACACGACCTGGACCGACGAGCGCCTGGAGCGGGCGCTGCCCATCACGAAGGGGCGGGGCGTCCCGATGATGGTGGACGACGCCGCCGGGATCCCGCCGTTCGACAGCATGCGGCGGTTCGCCGAGCTGGGCGTGGACCTCTTCTGCTTCTCCGGCGGCAAGGGTCTGCGGGGCCCGCAGTGCGCCGGGGTCCTGCTCGGGCGCAAGGACCTGATCGACGCCGCGCGGAAGCACTGCAGTCCCTGGGAGGGCGCCATCTGCCGGGCCATGAAGGTGGGCAAGGAGGAGATCGTCGCGGTGCTGACCGCCATCGAGACCTGGAAGGACCTGAACCTCGACGAGCTCAACAAGAAGTGGCACTCCCGCGTGGCGACCATCGCCCGCATGGTCGAGACGGTGCCCGGCGTCACCACCGAGATCGTGGTCCCCGAGGCCGGGAACCGCTACCCGACCCTCGAGGTCCTCTGGGACGTGGAGGCCTTCGGGTTCACCGTGGCCGACTGCGACCGGGAGCTGCGGGCCGGCGAGCCCCGGATCGAGGTCCTGACCGAGACCAACCCGAGCATGGTCCCGGGAGCGGACGCCGACACCGCTCCCGACGTCACCGCGCTCAAGGGCGGCCAGGAGGACCGGATCCGGATCGTCTCGATGACCATCGAGGACGGCGAGGAGCTCGTTCTCGGCAACAGGCTGCGCGAGATCCTCGGCGCCGCGCGGAAGAAGAGGTGACAACCGCAACGGTGCTCGTGGTAGACGGGCAGTCCACGATCCCATTCGACACCGCGCTGGCCCCAGGGGCCGCCGACTAGGTCTGCGACCGGTCGTTCATCCAGAAGGGGGTGGCCGCGAACCATAGGATCGTGGCCACGAGCGTCACCGACTTCACGGCGTCGTGGGTCAGGCCCCCGGTGAAGTAGAGGATGGGAGGAATCACGATCCCGGCCAGGGCCAACGAGGACGCGAGCTGCAGCAGCTTTCTCATCCCACTCACTCCCTCACGACGTCGCCGGAGCCGTGTCGCCCGGCCTCTGCAGGAGGCGGCTCCCGACGATGTAGATGACGGCGGCGATGAACCACCCCGGGAGGCTCACGAAGAAGATCTCGATCCCTCCGTAGAGCATCAGACCCGCGCAGGCCGCCAGGGTGACGAGCCAGGCAGCGCCCGCCGCCCAGTTGAATCCGATGCCCCGGTGGGCGGCGTAACCGCTGCGGAGGCCGAGCCGGTCCATGAGCCAGAAGTCGACGAAGACGACCGCCCCCATGGGCATGAGGATGAGGCCGTAGAGGGCCACGAAGTCCAGGAGCTTCATGGCGATGGCCGGGAAGAGCCCGGCGAGGGTGGCCATCCCGCCGGTGACGAGGGTGACCTTGAACCGGGAGACCTTCGGAACGATGGCCTGGAAGGCCAGGCCCGCCCGGTAGATGGTGGGGTTGGCGGTGGTCCACCCCGCGATGATGACGCAGAGGACTCCGGTCAGGCCCAGGGCGCTCTGGGCCAGGGGCCCGGGGAGGACGTCAGTGTTGGCAGGGTTGCGGTGGAGCTGGAGCGAGTAGAGGAGCGCCGCCGAGATCCAGGCCATGAAGTGGCCCACGTACATCCCCGCCCCGGTGGCGATCCCGTACCAGGACTTTCGGGCGAAGCGGAAGATCGAGAGATCGGACATCCCGATGTGCATGGCCATGTTGCAGAACCACGCGAAGAAGGTGACGTGCCAGAAGGTGAACTTCGTCTGGCCAGGCAGCGGGTCGCCGCCGGTCCAGATGGTCTCCTTCGCCACCGACCAGAAGTTGCCGAGCGAGGTCACGCCAAGCTCGCGGGCGGCCACGAACCCGAAGCCCAGGAAGACCAGGACCATCCAGGGGGCGGCGACGTTGGCGAAACGGGCCACGCTCTGGTAGCCGTAGGCGGCCACGATCGAGATCAGGCTGCCGACCACGAGGACCGCGACGACCCACCCGAGTCCGCGCGGATAGAGGTCGTTGAGGCCGGGCATGTCGATGTCGAACCAGACCCCCACCGCGGTGGCCGAGACCGTCACCATGGCCCCGGCCAGGAAGCAGAACATGACGCCGTTGGCCAGGTTGTAGAGGGTGACGAGCTTCCGCCCGCAGATGCGCTCGAGCTGGTAGTAGAGGGTCAGGCGGGCCCGGGTGGCGATGGGGGCGGTGAGGAAGGTCCAGCTCAGGACGGCAAGGAGGTTCCCCAGGAGCAGGCCGAAGATCAGGTCGGCGGCGCTCGCCCCCCGCGCCACGAAGAGGGGCCCGATCATCAGCTCCGTCCCCGCGGTGTGCTCCCCGGCGTACATCCCGATGAAGCTACGGAAGCCCAGGAGAGACCGCTTCGGGACCGGCTCGCGCTCGAACTCCTCGGCGGGTCCGGAAGCGGCCTGCTCGGTGTCGGTCATGCGTCCTCCCCGCTGAGCCGCCGGACGGGTGTTTCGGCCCGCGTCGCCGGACCATAGCGTCCCGGATCGCTCGAATCAAGGCGCCGCAGGGCCGGCCCCGCCATGGTCCAGCAATCGACCGGCACGCTCTCAGCCGGGTCCGCCCAATCCCGACCGCCCCCCGGAGCGGGATCAGAAGATCGCGGGCCGGCAGACTCCGCGGTACGAGCCCGGGGCTCGTCTCATGTGGTCGCTGGCCAGGATGATGTCGTACTGCTCGGAGAAGTCGTTCGTGGACTTGACGCCGATCTCCTCCAGACCGCCCCGGGCGCAGAGGCCCTGCCGGTTGAGCTGCTTGATCACCTCGTCCAGGTAGCGGCCCGTGTCCTTGATGAAGTAGCAGGTCTCG
This sequence comes from Acidobacteriota bacterium, assembly GCA_022340585.1. Taxonomy (GTDB): domain Bacteria; phylum Acidobacteriota; class Vicinamibacteria; order Fen-336; family Fen-336; genus JAJDNS01. The sequence goes on along the minus strand of JAJDNS010000081.1, from coordinate 30,527 downwards.
CACTTGGTGTCGTTGAAGTCGAACAGCTCCGGGTAGCGCTCGGTGACCGCATCGAGGGCGGCCTCGACCTCGGCCACGAGGCGAGGGCTCTCGTCGGTGCAGGTCACGCTGGCGGGGTTGGATGGAGGCAGGGAACAGGAGCCGGCGGTGGGAGCCGGGTTCCCGGAAGTGGGGCTGGGCGTCGGCTCGGGGGCGTCCGGATCCGATGAGGGCGTGGGCGAGGGAGCGGTCGGAGCGCTTCCGAGCACCGGGGACGAGAGTCCGGGCGAGGTCGACGAGGTCGACGTCTCACTCGGGCCGGTGGGGGCCGGGGGCTCGTCCTTCTTCAGCTGGCACCCGACGAACGACACCATCACCACCACCGCGACGGCCAGGCCCCCTCCTGCACGACGCATCACCGCCTCCGAGTCTTGAATCAACTTGAGCAATATGGACTCAATTAAGCTTGATTGCAACCTTTCTTGGGGGCCATCGGTGGACAGGGGCGGTGGGGCGGCGTGACCCGGCCCGGCCCGCCGGCAGGGTGACCACCCACTCCCCGGAACGTCCTGACCAGCAGACACTCCGGTCTGGATCCGGTATCGTCTCCCCGCATCCTGCTGAAGACACGATCGCCATGGCGGGATCGTGTCCTTGGCCGAGGCAGCGGCCGCCGGCCGGTTCGGTCCTCGGGAAGACGAGTGATGTGGCCAACGCCGTCAGGCGGCCGTTCGGAGCCACGGGAAGGGGAGGCGCACATGAGCGACTCGACGGAGAAGCCGGGCCGGCGAGCCTGGCTGCAGGGGGCCCTCGCCGCCGGAGCCCTCACCGCCTGGCCTCGGGGGGCGGACGGCGCGCCGGCGGACGAGCTCGCCACCATCGCCGAGACCGGCACGATCCGGATCACGAAGCTGGAGACGTTCCCGGTCGAGCCCCGCTGGCTCTTCCTCAAGGTCCACACCGACGCGGGGCTGGTGGGGCTCGGTGAGCCCATCACCGAGGGGCGGGCGAAGACCTGCGCCGCCGCGGTGGACGAGATCGCCCCCTACCTGATCGGCAAGGACCCGCGCCGGGTCGTGCACCACTGGCAGGCGATCTACCGTCACGCGTTCTACCGGGGCGGTCCCATCCTGACCAGCGCGCTGAGCGGAATCGATCAGGCGCTGTGGGACATCAAGGGCAAGGCGCTCGGGGTCCCGGTCTACGAGCTTCTCGGGGGGCCGACGCGAGAGAGGGTCCGGGTCTACGCCCACGCTCGTACCCCGGAGGCCGTGCGGCAGAAGCGGGCCGAGGGGTTCACCGCCTTCAAGACCGGCCCGTTCAAGAGGCGGCCGGCACGATTCGTCGAGCCCCCGGGATTCGTGAAGCGGGTGGGCGACAAGTTCGCCGAGCTGCGCGACGCGGTGGGGCCCGACGCGGACATCGGAATCGACTTCCACGGGGCCATCAGCCCGGCCACCGCGAAGCTCCTCATCAAGGTCCTCGAGCCCCACCAGCCGATGTTCGTGGAGGAGCCGGTCCAGTGCCAGAACGTGGACGTGATGGCCGAGATCGCCCGTGGGACCCACCTCCCCATCGCCACCGGCGAACGGATCTTCACGAAGTGGGGTTTTCGGGAGATCCTCGAAAAGCAGGCGGCGGTCATCCTGCAACCCGACCTGTGCCACGCCGGTGGGATCACCGAGGGCCGGATCATTGCCGGGATGGCCGAGGCCTGGTACGCGGCCATCGCTCCCCACAATCCCCTGGGGCCCATATCCCTCGCCGCCGGGGTGCAGCTCGCTGCGTCCATTCCCAACTTTCTCTGCCAGGAGCAGGTGAGCCTGGGAGAGGGGTACCTGAAGCGGCCCTTCGTGGTGAAGGACGGGTACCTGGAGCTTCCCCGGGGCCCGGGCCTGGGCATCGAGCTCGACGAGGACGCCCTCGCCGACAAGATCGGACACGACTGGACGAACCGGGAGGAGTACGACGCCTTCGACGGCTCGGTCATGGACTGGTGAGGTCCTGAAGGTGGGACGCATCCTCGGCTCCCTGGCCGTGTGCCTGCTGGCGAGCCTCGCGGGCTGCCGGGCCCCGGGCGCGTACCCCGACCGTCCTCTCTTCATCCTCTGCCCCTGGGGAGCCGGAGGCGGCACCGACCAGGCCTCGCGCCAGATGGCGGCTCTCCTCGAGCGGGAGCTGGGCGTGGCCGTCAACGTCGTGAACGCGACCGGCGGGCAGGGAGTCACCGGGCACAGCCGCGGGGCCCGGGCCCGGCCCGACGGCCACACGCTGACGATGATGACCGTGGAGCTCAACATGCTCCACTGGAGGGGGCTGACCTCCGTCACCCACGAGAGCTTCTTCCCTCTCGCTCTGTACAACCGCGACGCCGCGGCCCTGTTCGTGAGGTCCGACGCCCCGTGGTCGACGCTCCGGGCGCTCGAGGCGCACATCAAGGACTCCCCCGGCGCGCTCAGGGCCTCGGGAAGCGCCCAGGGCGGGATCTGGCACCTCGCGGTCGCCGGGTGGTACGCGGCCATCGGAGAGGACCCCGCCACCCTCAACTGGCTCTCGAGCCAGGGGGCCGCGTCGGCCCTGGCCGAGCTCCTGGCCGGCACCGTCGACGTGGTCTGCTGCAGCCTGCCCGAGGCCGCCGCCCAGATGGCCGGGGGCAAGGTGCGCTGCCTGGGGGTCATGGCGACCGAGCGGGTGACACCGAAGTTTTCCGATGTCCCCACCTTCGCGGAGCAGGGCTACGACTGGTCCATCGGGGGCTGGCGGGCCCTCGGCGTCCCCCGGGACACGCCGGAGGCGATCCGGGACGTCCTCGTCCCGGCGGTAAAGCGAGTCGTGTACACGACCGAGTTCCGGGAGTTCATGGGCCGCCAGGGCTTCGACTGGCGCTACGAGGACCCGCGAACCGCCCGGGCCTCGCTGGCCCGCACCGACCAGGCGCTCGGCGAGCTGATCCGGAGCGACGCGTTCGCGTCGATCCGCCGAGGACGATTCGGACCCGGCGTGTACCCTCTGCTCCTCGCGATCGCCCTGGTCGGGGTTCTCGCCGGCCTCGTCGCGACCGGCGGGCTGCGGAGGCCGCGAGCCGAGGGGCCGCCCGGCACCGGCTGGACCCACTTCGCCGAGGGCGTGGGGTTCGTCGTTCTCTTCGTCCTCCTCGTGAGATCGGCGGGGTTCGTGCCGACCACGGGCGTCCTCCTCGGCCTCTTCTTCTGGAGGCTGGGGGTGACGCCGGGGCGGGCCATCCTGCTCTCGGCCCTCGTCGTCCCCACGACCTACCTCCTGTTCAGCCATCTCCTCCGGGTCGATCTGCCGCGGGGGCCACTCGGGTGGTGACGTGATCGGGGCCCTCCAGACCGTCCTCGATCCCGGCGTGCTCCTCGTCGTCGTCCTGTCGGCGGTGTACGGCGTGTTCATCGGCTCGATCCCCGGCCTCACCGCGACCATGGCGGTGGCGCTGCTCGTGCCGGTCACGTTCCATCTCGACGCGGTCCACGCCATCGCGGCGGTGGTGACGCTCGTGGCCTGCGCGATCTTCGCGGGCGACATTCCCAACACCCTCCTGCGCATCCCCGGGACCCCCGCGTCCGCGGCCTACACCGACGAGGTGCACGCCTTCACCCGGCGGGGGCTCCAGGATCGGGCCCTGGGGGTGTGCCTGGTCTTCAGCGTGGCCGGGGGGCTGCTCGGGGCCCTCGTGCTCATGCTCTTCGCCCAGTCCCTGGCCCGGGTGGCGACCCTGTTCGGGACCGTCGAGTACTTCTGGCTCTACCTCCTCGGCCTCGGGTGCGCGGTGGTGGCGACCCGGGGGTCGCCGCTACGGGCGGCCCTGGGTCTCATCGTCGGCCTCGGCCTCTCCACCGTGGGCCTCAGCACCGCGCACGGGAGCGAGCGCTTCACCTTCGGGATCGCCGAGCTGTACCGGGGGATCAACTTCATCCCGGCGATGATCGGCCTCTTCGGCCTGTCCGAGGTCCTCCGCAACCTCCTCGTGCTGGACCGGGCCGAGGGCCCGGCCCCGGAGCCCGAGCCCACGCGACGAGGTCTGGGCCCCGTCTTCGGGGACGCCCTGCCCCAGCTGTGGCGGCGAAAGGCGGCGACCCTGCGCTCGGCCGCGATCGGGGCCTCGGTGGGCATGCTCCCGGGAGCGGGGGCCGACATCGCCGCGTGGGTGTCCCTGGGCGTCTCCCGCCGCCTCTCGCCCAACTCGGGAGACGGCTCCCTCGACAGCGTCGGCGACGCGACCGCGGCCAACAACAGCGCGTTGTCCGGGGCCTGGGTCCCGACTCTCGTCTTCGGGATCCCCGGCGACTCCGTGACCGCGTTGGTCATCGGCATCCTGATGATGAAGGACGTGACGCCCGGCGCCGACATCTTCGTCCGCGATGGCGGCGCCCTCGTCTACTCCATCTACCTGCTCTTCTTCCTGGCCAACCTCGTGCTCCTCCCGGTGGGCTTCCTGGCGATCAAGGCCGGCGGGGCGCTGGTGCGCGTCCCCCACCGGATCCTGCTTCCGGTCATCGTCCTCTTCTGCGTGATCGGCGCCTACGCGGCGAACAACAGCTACTTCGACGTGGGGGTCATGCTCGCCATGGGTCTGCTGGGCTTCACCCTGGACGCGTGGCGCGTCCCGCTGGGCCCGGTGGTCCTGGGCATCGTCCTCGGCGGCCCGCTCGAGGAGCGCTTCATCGGGACCCTCAACACCTCGGGCGGCTCGCCCCTCGCGTTCTTCGAGCGCCCCCAGTCGCTGGCCCTGAGCGTGCTCTGCGTGGCCCTGTGGCTCGCTCCGGCGCTCTCCGCCCTCCGGAGAAGGAGAAGGGCCTGAGGAGTCCGGCTATCGGGACTCGGCGCCCCCGAAGACGCCGAGGTCCCAGTCCTCCGCCCACTCGATCTCGATCCGGTCGTTGCGGAACCGGATCGGCAGCCAGATGTACCGCCCGTCGATGGCGTCCTTCGGGCGCCATCGATCGCCCATGAAGATGAAGGCGCCGGGCCGGCCGCGCACCGCGAGGACGTAGGTGCTCTGCGAGTGGAAGGTCAGAGCGCCGTCCGGCCCGACCGCCGGATTCCCCAGCTCTTCCCACGGGCCCCAGATGGAGTCGGCGACGGCGGAGCGGGCAGCGTTCGGGGCCCAGCCAGTGCAGCCGGAGCCGATGAAGTAGTAGCGGCCGTCGTGCTTGAAGATCGCCGGGGCCTCCATGAAGCGGCCCGGGAACACGCGGACGTAGTCCCCCGCCGGTGCCAGGTAGTCGTCGGTGAGACGGGAGATGTGGAGGGTCGAGTTCTCCTCCGAGGCGTAGAGGTGGTACGCGGCGCCGTCGTCGTCGACGAAGAGGGTCTGGTCGCGGGCCATCTGGCCCCCCTCGTGGTCGCGGGCGATCAGGTTGAGTCGGTCGGGATCGTCCGGGAGGTCGCCTCCGGAGAACGAGTGCGTCGCGGCCACCTCGGCCGTCACCTTCTGCTCGGGGCGGATGTTCCGGGGCCACACCCCGGCATTGGGGCGGAAGCTGCCCCGGTAGGTGTAGGGACCGGTGACGTGGTCGGCCACCGCCACTCCGCTCCGGGCGGTCCGGTAGCCCGTCCCCTTCCGCTCGAGATGGAACCACATCACGAACTTCCCGGTCTTCGGGTTGCGGATGACCTTCGGGCGCTCGATCACGCTGCCCACCGCGATGTCGTGGTCCGGGTCCTCCTTCACCACGGGCAGGACGACGCCCTCGTCCCGCCAGTTGTAGAGGTCCGCCGAGGAGTAGCAGTGGACGCCGACCTGGGCGGTATTCCCGATCTCGCCGGCCACCTTGTGCTCTCCGAACCAGTAGTAGCGCCCCTCGAAGTCCAGGATCCCGCCCCCGTGGGCGTTGATGTGGACACCCTGGTCGTCCGGCCACCGCTCGCCGGGGCGGAAGGAGCGGCGCTCTCCCGCGACCACGGCGAGGGGCAGGAGCACGACGCCGGCGCAGAGCAGGGCGGTGACGTGTCTCATGGTCTCTCCTTCGACGACGCCCCCGTCACGGCGAGGGCCGGTCCGGGCTGATTCTAACCATCCCGAGCGCGGAGCCGGCCATCGTCGGGGTCCCGGCAAAGGACGCCCCGCGCGACTCCGAGCACGTGTGCTAGCCTCTCGGCGACCAGCGAGGAGGCATCCATGAAGAGCCTGTCGTTCATCCTGAGTGGCGCGGCCATGCTGGCCCCTGGCGTTCTCCCCCCGGCGGCTGCTCTGGACACGAGTCCCCCGATCTCCGACGCCGTCCTTCACCGCCCGTGGACCGGACAGTGGATCGAGTGCGCCGGGGCCCCGCAGCGGGACGCGGGGGTCTATCGATTCCGCAAGGTGATCGGGCTTCCGGACAAGCCGGAGCGGTTCGTGGTCCACGTCAGCGGCGACAACCGCTTCGTCCTCCACGTGAACGGCCAGCGGGTGGGCGCCGGCCCTGCGCGGGGGGACAAGTATCACTGGCGCTTCGAGAGCTTCGACCTCGCGCCCTTCCTCCAGCCCGGACGGAACCTGCTGTCCGCGGTCGTATGGAACTTCGGCACCGACGCCCCCGGGGCCCAGGTGAGCCTGCGCACGGGCTTCGTGGTGCAGGGAGACGGATCGGCCGAAGAGGCCGCCCACACCGACGCCACCTGGCAGTGCGCGCCCGAGCCCGGCCACCAGCCCTGGCCGGAAGGAGCCCTCGAGCTCCGCGCGCAGCAGTACTTCGTGGTGGGCCCGGGGGAGCGCCTCGACGCCGCGCAATACGACTGGGATTGGGCTCGGCTGCCGGAGACGAGCGCGCCCGTCGGGCGCTGGACGGCGGCGGTCCCCTACGGCGCGCCGAGCCCTCGGACGATCACCGAGGGACCCGGATACGCGCTCTCTCCCGAGGGGCGGCTCCTCGTTCCCGACCCGCTTCCGCCCATGGAGTACCGGGACGTTCCCGCCGGAGAGGTCGTTCGCTCGAGCGGCGTCACGGTCCAGGGCGGCTTCCCGGCGTCGGCCGGTGCCACCGTGCCCGCCGGCTCACGCGCTTCGCTTCTCCTGGACCGCGGCGCGCTTCTCGCGGGCTACCCCGAGCTCGTCTTCTCCGGGGGGCGGGGCGCCCGCGTTCGGCTCACCTACCAGGAGGCCCTCGTCGGCGACGGCTTCCGCAAGGGCAACCGGAACGAGATCGAGGGGAAGCACATGGTCGGGCTCTCCGACGAGGTCCGTCCCGATGGCGGGGCGGCGCGGGTCTTCCACCCGCTCTGGTGGCGGACCTGGCGTTACCTCGAGATCGACGTCGAGACGGCGGAGGATCCGCTCACCCTCGACGCCCTCCGTGCCCACGCCACCGGCTATCCCTTCGAGGAGAAGGCGCGCGTCGACGCCGGGGACGAGACGCTGGGCCAGATCTGGAAAGTGGGCTGGCGCACCGCGCGGCTCTGCGCCCACGAGACCTACATGGACTGCCCGTACTACGAGCAGCTCCAGTACGTGGGGGACACCCGCATCCAGGCCCTGATCTCGTACGTCGTCACCGGCGACGGCCGGCTCGCCCGCCAGGCCATCGAGGCCTATGACCGCTCGCGCCGCTCGGACGGGATCACCTCCAGCCGCTATCCAGCGGCCGAGCCCCAGTACATCCCCCCCTTCTCGCTGCTCTGGGTGGGCATGATCCACGACTTCTGGCGGTATCGGGACGACCCGGAGTTCGTCCGGGCTCAGCTGCCCGGGAGCCGCACCGTGCTCGACTGGTTCCTGGGGCACCAGCGCTCGGACGGCCTCCTGGGCGCCATGCCGTGGTGGATCTTCCTGGACTGGGCAGCGGACTTTCCCGCCGGGGTCCCGCCCCAGGAGCCGGACGGACAATCGGCGCCGATCACCCTCCAGATGGTGAGCGCCCTCCGCGAGGCGGCCGAGCTCGAGGACGCCCTCGGCGACCCGCACCGTGCCCGGGTCTATCGGGCTCGGGCCACGGAGGCGGCGGACGCCGTCTTCCGTCTGTGCTGGGACGAGAGGCGCGGCCTCCTCGCCGACCGGCCGTCGAAGGACCGCTTCAGCCAGCACACGAACATCCTGGGGATCCTCTCCGACGCGCTCCCCGCGGAGTCGCGCGGCGCGATCCTCGATCGGGTTCTCGCCGCCGGGACGCTGTCCTACCGCGACGGGGCCGGGCCCGAGACGGCCGCCGCCCGCGGTGGGCTCACCAAGGCGAGCTACTACTTCCGCTTCTACCTCTCCCGCGCCCTGGAGAAGCTGGGGCGTGGCGACGAGTACCTCTCGCAGCTCGAGCCGTGGCGGGAGATGCTGGAGCTCGGGCTCTCGACCTGGGCCGAGACCCCCGACGACGCGTCGCGCTCCGACTGCCACGCCTGGAGCGCCCACCCAAACTACGACCTGCTGACGATCGTGGCTGGCATCCGGCCAGGGGCGCCAGGCTTTCGCACCGTCCGCATCGAGCCGAGCCTCGGGACCCTCGACCGCTTCGAGGCCTCGATGCCCCATGAGCGCGGCCTCATCTCGGTGTCGTACCGTCGCCAGGGTTCCGCTCTGGAAACCCGGATCGTCCTTCCTCCCGGGCTCCCCGGTGAGTTCGCCTGGCGCGGTGTGACGAGAGCATTGCAGGCGGGAGAGCAGTCGTTCCGCATGGAGTGAGCCGATCGGGTAGGCTTACGGCAGCCTCGGAACCGCCGTCGGGCCCGGGGCCTCTCCGGGAGGGATCATGATCATCGGTGACAGCAGGGTCGACTGGAAACGCTTCGACGCCGTCCTCTTCGACCTCGACGGCGTCATCACCGCCACCGCCAGCGTCCACGCCAGCGCCTGGAAGCAGATGTTCGACGAGTTCCTGGCCGCGCACGCCGAGCGCACCGGGACCCCGTTCGTCTCCTTCGACATCGAGGACGACTACAAGCCCTACGTCGACGGCCGGCCGCGCTACGACGGGGTGGCCACCTTCCTGAAGTCCCGGGGCATCGATCTCCCCCGGGGGGAGCCCTCGGACGATCCGGACCAGATGACGGTCTGCGGTCTGGGCAACCGGAAGAACGAGATGATCCAGGAGGTCCTGGCCACCGACGGCGTGGAGGTCTTCGAGGGATCGGTGAAGCTGGTCTTCTACCTCCACGAGCAGGTCATCCGCCAGGCCATCGTCTCGTCGAGCAAGAACGCGGAGGCGGTGCTCGAGGCCGCCGGCATCAGCGACCTGTTCGAGGTCCGGGTCGACGGGGTGGTCGCGGCCCAGAAGAAGCTGCCGGGCAAGCCGCGGCCGGACACGTTCCTGGAGGCGGCCCGGCTGCTCGGGGTGGAGCCGGTGCGGGCGGTGGTGGTCGAGGACGCCCTGGCCGGGGTCAAGGCCGGCGTCAACGGCAGCTTCGGTCTGGTGATCGGCGTCGACCGGGAAGGCGACCCTGAGGCCCTCAAGGACGCCGGCGCCGACATCGTCGTCGACGACCTCGGAGCGCTCGTCCCCGACGAGGCCTGAGGGGTCAGGTCGTGAATGTTGAATTCCGTCCTCCCGAGAGGACGTTCTCGGGCCCCGATTCACGATTCACGACCTGACCCCTTCCTTCGCTCTTCGATCATCTGACGCAGGGGCTCCAGGGGAAGTGCTTCGACCGGGTGGGGGCCGTGGCCCTTGACCGTGGTGGCCCTGAGGAGCGAGTTCAGCACCGCCTCCTCCACCGCCTCCACCGTGGCGAGGAAGAGCGGGCTCACGGAGTCGCCATAGAGAAGCTCGACGGTGGCCGTGGGTGCGGGCTTCCGGTACGGCTCGGGGTTGCGCGTCGAGAAGGCGACCACGAAGTCGCCCGAGCCGTGGTGCATGAACGAACCCGTTCGGGCCAGGCCCATCACCGCGCGGCGGGCCATGCGCTCCAGGTGATGGGGAGAGACCGGGGCGTCGGTCGCGAGCACGATCATGCACGAGCCATCGTCCTCCCCACCCGGAGGCGTCAGCGCATCCCGCCCCCCCCTCCACGCATCCTGGAAGGCAATCCTCCCCACCCGCTCCCCCACCCGCAGGCCGTCGATGGTCAGAACCCCCCCGAAGTTCGACTGCACCAGCGCCCCCACCGTGTAGCCTCCCAGCGTCTCGGGAAGCGCACGCGACGAGGTGCCGATCCCTCCCTTCCAGCCGAAGGCGGAGGTGCCGGTGCCGGCCCCCACCGATCCCTCCTCGACCGGTCCCGTAGCCGCGCCCTCGATGGCGGCGGCAACGTGCTCGGCAGTCACCGCGCAGTGGCGGATGTCGTTGAGATAGCCGTCGTTGGTCTCGCCGACGACGGCATTGACCGAGCGGACGGCTTCGTTGCCCGGCTGAGCCAGCGTCCAGTCCACGACCGCCTGCATCGCCGTTCCCACGCAGAGGGTGTTGGTGAGGACGATCGGCGTCTCCAGGGTCCCAAGCTCCTTCACCTGCAGGAAGCCCGCGGCCTTGCCGAAGGCGTTGGCCGCGAAGACGGCAGCCGGGACCTTCTCCTGGAAGAGGTTCCCCCCGTGGGGGAGGATCGCGGTGACGCCGGTCCGAACCGCCTCGCCCACCACCAGCGTCGTGTGGCCCACCCGGACCCCGCGGACGTCGGTGATGGCGTTCAGGGGACCGGGCTGGAGGACCCCGGTAGCGATTCCGAGCTGTCGGAGCCGGGGTCGTGCGTCGCCGTGCGCGTCCAGATCCGGCAACAGGATCGACGAGCCGACGAGGACGGTGAGCAGGACGACAAGGCGTTTCAGCATTGGATGAGAGCCCTCGGGCACTGACGGGTGGCCCCGGCCACCCCGTGCCGCCTGGCCGGAAGCCTACACCCGGAGCTTCCGACCCTGATCTCGAAGCGCGCATGGGCGCCGGGACCGCTCTCTCCCGGAGACACGAATCACCACTCGGCAGCTGCCCCTCATCCCCCATCCAGGGGATTGGACGCGGATTCGTCCTTGACAAGTCAGACGTCGCGTCTTAGTGTCTCAGACAAGACGTCTGAATACTCTGGTAGCGACGCACGACTCCAGGAGGATCCCGATGGCCGGACGACCTCGCGATGTCACCGACGCCGAGCTCGACGTGCTCCGAGCCCTGTGGGACGTCGGTCCCGCCACCATCCGGGCCCTGACCGACGGTCTGTACCCCCGCGGCGGGACGTCGGAGTACGCCACCGTCCAGAAGCTCCTCGAGCGCCTCGAGGGCAAGGGGCACGTGGCCCGGACCGCGGAGGGGCGACAGAACGTCTACCACGCCACCGTGGAGCGCGAGGAGCTCGTGGCCCGACGCCTCCGCGACACCGCCGAGGAGCTCTGCGACGGATCCCTGACTCCCCTCCTCACCCAGCTCGTGAGCGCGGGTAAGCTCTCGCGGGAGGAGCTCCGGGAGCTGAGACGCGTGGTGGACCGGGCCGCGCGGAGGACGGAGTCATGAGCGAGCTTCTCCGCCTGATCCTCGCGAACGCCTTGGCCGCCGGGCTTCTGGCCCTCGCCGCCTGGGGGATCGCCCGTCGAGTCCGCCGTCAGAGCCTCGTGCACGGCCTCTGGGTGCTGGCCCTGGTCAAGCTCGTCACTCCTCCCCTCGTTCCCCTCCCGCTGCTGCCCGAGTGGAGGCTGCCCGCCCTGACCGCCCCCGATGGACCGGTGACGGTGGTCGTCGAGGCCGACGGCGACGCGGCGCGGGCCGCCATTCCCACGAGGTCCGCCCCGACCCCGGTGGAGCTCCTCCTGGCCATGGAGGGTGCGGCCGTGCCCGCGCTCGGCGAGGAGACATCGTCCGCTTCCTCGGGGCTCGGGCCCGCCCCTCTCCGCGCGCTCCCCCTGCCGGCGACGCCGGCCGCCGACGCGCGGGGCTTCCCCGACCTCGCGGCGCTGGCCTGGGCCGGGCTCTTCGCGGGCGCCCTCGCTGTGGCCGCCCTGACCGTCCTGCGGGTCCGACGCTTCCGGCGGCTCCTGCGCCTCGCCGCTCCCGCGCCCCCGTCGCTCGCCGAGCACACCGCGGCGCTTGCCGGTCGCCTGGGGGTGCGCCGCACGCCCCCGGTCCTCCTTCTTCCGGCACGGGTGCCTCCCATGCTCTGGCCCGGCCGGCGGGGTCCCCTTCTCCTGATGCCGGCGGATCTCCTGCCAGTGCTGAGCGACGAGCAGCGCGACACGCTGCTCGTCCACGAGCTCGCCCACGTCCGGCGGCGGGACCACTGGGTGCGCATGCTCGAGCTGACGGTCACCGTGGTCTTCTGGTGGTACCCGGTGACCTGGTGGGTGCGGCGCGCGCTGCGTCGCGCCGAGGAGCGGTGCTGCGACGAGTGGGTGCTCCGCGTGATGCCCGCCTCCGCCAAGGCCTATGCCGAGGGGCTCATCAGGAGCCTCGACTTCGTGGCCGGGGAGCCCGATCCCCTGCCCGTCGGCGCCTCCGGCGCCGGTCCCGTCCGTGATCTCGAAGCCCGACTGAAGGAGATCCTCATGATGACGCGTCCGACGCCCCGCCTCGCCCTTCCTGCTCGCCTGGCCCTCGCCGCCGCCGCGGTAGTGGGCCTCGCGGCGTTCCCGACGCAGGCCGATTCGCCCGCGACCGACGAGGAGCCGGCCCTGGCCGCCCCGGCGGAGGGGGAGCTGCCCCCGGCGCCCCCCGCGCCCGAGATCGCGGACCCGGCTGAGCCGGTGCCTCCGGCGCCCCCCACGGTCGCGCCGGCCGCGCCCGAGGCGGCTCCGGCTGCGCCCGACGATGCGCCCCCTCCACCGCCGCCGGCGCTGGCTCTCCCCGACGACGCTCCCCCGCCGCCCCTGGCGGCTCCGGCTCTGCCCGCACCGCCGCCCGCCACCGTCTCGCCCGGCCCGGTCGGTTCGGGCCCCATGCCCCGGCCCCACCCCGCTCCCGCACCGCGCCCCGTGGTCGCCCCGGCCCCGCCGCCCCGGCCCCGTCCTGCGCCCCGGCCCGCCCCGGCGGTCACGCCCGTCCCGTCTTCCGCGCCCAGGATCGCCCTGACCGTTCCCGGAGAGTCGCCAGAGGACGAGGCCGCCCGCCGGGAGCTCGAAGAGCAGCAACGGAAGCTGGAGGAGCAACGCGCCGAGCTCCACATGAGAGAGCTCGAGGTCACGCGGGAGCGGATGGAGCGCGAGGAGGGGCTTCAGCAGGAGGCGTTGCGCGCCGAAGCCGACCGCTTGAAGGCCCGCGGCGAGACCGATCGAGCGGCCCTGGTCGAGGAGCACGCCCGGGCCGCCGCGGAGCGAGCGGCGATCCAGCGTCGCGGGCTCGAGCTGGAGCAACGGTGGCTCGCCGAGCAGAAGGAGCAGGAGAAGGCCCTGCGCGCGACCGCCGACCGGATGCGCGCCCTGGAGCGCGACGGCCAGGAGGCCGAGGCCGCCCAGGTCCGGGCCGAGCTGGCCAGGCTCGAAGCGGAGGACGGGCAGCGCCGCCTGGAGCGGGAGGCGAAGGAGCTCGAGCTGCAGCGCGAGACCCTGGAGATCGAGAACCGGGCCCAGCTGGCCGAGTTGCGTTTTGCCGGGCAGATGGCCGGGGGCGACGACGAGGCCGCGCGGGGCGAGTACGAGCGGGCGCGCGGACGACAGCAGGAGAGCCACCGCATGCGGCAGCGGGAGCTGGAGGCCCACCAGGCCGCGCAGGCGGCGCGCGCGAAGGAGCTGGAGGCGCGCCAGCACGAGGCCGCCGGACGGGTCGCCGAGGCCGAGACCGCGCGGGCCCAGGCCCAGGAGATGCGGCGGGAGGCCGAGTCCAGCCGTCAGCACCTCCAGCAGGAGCGCCTCGTGCGCGCCTCGGAAGACCTGGAGCTCCAGATGGAGGCCCACCTCGAGGCCCTCCACCAGATCGTGGCCGAAGGCACCACCACCCCCGACCTCCAGGTGAGGATCCGCCGCCTCGAAGCCGCCCTCGCCGCCCTCCGCCAGTAGGCTCAGGTCCTGAGTGTGGCATCGGGCCCCAGAAACGTCCCCTGGCGAGGACACAATGCTACAAACGAGACCTGACCCCTTCGCGTTCTTCGCGGTCTGGCCCTCCTCTGGGACGAGCCCACGCTGAACGACGGAACGGTCTCGACCTACGGCCTCGGCTGGGACATCAAGAGCCACGGCGACGGCCGGCGCTCCGCCGGTCACGAAGGCGGCGGGCTCACGACGATCCGGCGGTTCCTCGACGAACGACTCACCGTGATCGTTCTGGCGAACGGAGCCGCCGCGCGGTTCGATCCCGATCGGCTGGCGGCTCGCGTCGCGGCCGTCTACGACCCGCACCTCGCGGAGCCCACCGACGACCTCCTGGACACGATGAGAGCTCGGCTTCTCGAGGAGGACCTCGACGGAGCGAGGGACGCGTACGCGAGCTTCGCGGACGATCCCCGCGGGTCGGGCGTGAGCACGGAAGAGACGATCAACGACCTGGGCTACGACCTCCTCGAGCGGGAGCGTCCGGAGGATGCGGCGGCGATCCTCCGCCTCAACGTGGCCCGCTACCCCGAGTCCGCCAACGCCCACGACAGCCTGGGAGAGGCCCTGGCCGCAGGCGGCCAGCGCGACGCGGCGATCGCCCGCTACCGCGAGTCCCTGCGCCTCGACCCGTCGAACGAGAACGCCGCGAAGATGATCGAGAAGCTGCAGGGCATTCCCTCTCGGTAGAATCGCGGGCATGGTGCGTCACCGCCTTGCGACGTCTACCCTGGCCGGCCCGTGCGGCGTGCCGGAAACCCCTGGGGGAGCGCGCCTGAGATCGGGAACTGGGATCCGAAACGTCCTCCCGGGAGGACACGATTCAACATTCACGACCTGACCCCTCAGGGTCGCGCCGCACGATGGGGGTGTCGGGGTAGCAGGGCGAGAGCACGACTCAGGTCGGGATCGGTCACCGCCGGCGAGCGGGGCTCGAAGGTCCCGCTCTCGTGGGTGACGGTGAAGTTGAAGACGGAGAAGAAGGGCACGTCGGCCCGGGGACGGTGCCGCCAGTGTGCCTCGGTCCCCGACTCGTCCCCGGCGGTCATCGGGTCCTGGAACTGGTAGTCGGTCTTGGCGTTGTTGGTGCAGAAGTAGCCGGCGGCCCGCAGGTACTCCGGGAAGCAGCGAGCCTCGGGCGGGGGCGTGGCCTCGTAGGTGGGAATGGCCAGGAGCTCGGGGTCGGTGATCTGGTCGAGGGCCGCGGTGCGCTTCCAGGTACGCATGGCCATTGCCCCGGTGGAGGTGGGGTACATCCCCATGATCAGGGCGTGGCGGTTGGGGGCGCAGACGCCGTACACGCCGAAGGCCCGGGTGTGGCGCACCCCCTCGCGGGCCAGGCGGTCGAGACGGGGGGTGGAGACGGTGTGGTCCCCGTAGGAGGCGAGACGCGGGCTCATGTCCTCCACGGTGACCCAGAGGATGTTGGGTCCCTTCG
This sequence comes from Acidobacteriota bacterium, assembly GCA_022340585.1. GTDB lineage: Bacteria > Acidobacteriota > Vicinamibacteria > Fen-336 > Fen-336 > JAJDNS01. The sequence goes on along the minus strand of JAJDNS010000081.1, from coordinate 15,243 downwards.
CCGCGGCCGCGGGCGTGGGCAGCAGGAGCAGCAAGCCGAGCAGCAGAACGCTGCGCACCGGGGTCATGGGGGCCGCCGCGGTGACCAGGAATCGCCCATCAGAAGACCATGTGCAGATCCGAGCCCGTGGCCTGCTTCAGGAAGTCGGAGGCGAGCATGATCTCGACCCCTTCCATGAAGTCCTTCTGCTCCAGGTCGAACAGGTCGGCGCTGGTCTTGCACGCGAGAAAGCGCACCCCCTCGTGGTGCGCCATCTCGAGCATGTCTTCGCAGTAGGGGATGTCCTTCTTGTCCATCTGCTCGTGGAGCTCCGCCGAGTACTCCTCCACCTTCTTCTCGGAGGGGTTCACGCCCGTTGGGTAGTACCTCAGGTCCGCGAGCTTCCCGGGGCGGATCATGTTGAGCCCCTCGAAGGTGAAGTAGATCATGGTCTCGTAGCCCAGCCGGGCCGAGTTCAGGGCCAGGATGAGCAGGCCGAAGGCACTCTGCATGGTGAAGTTGGAGCACACGAGGGCCACCCGCCGGCCCGCCGGGTTCTCTGACATGACACACCCCCCGGGGACAGTCTAACGCCGCGACGGTGAGAGTGAAGGTTCGGTCCTCGGAATGTAGAATCAGAGGGTTTGGACTTCCCTGGAGGCATCATGAAGGAAACCCTGAAGCAGCTCGGCATTACGGCCACCAACCCCGGCGGGTTCTGCGGGGACTGGCTGGGAAGCGGCGACGCCCTCGAAGTCCACTCTCCCATCGACGGGAGCCTCCTGGCCCGGGTCACCCAGGTCAGCCCCGACGAGTACGACCAGGTGGCGTCGCGGGCCCACGAGGCCTTCCTGAGCTGGCGCCAGCTCCCGGCCCCGAAGCGCGGAGAGGTCGTCCGTCAGCTCGGCAACGCGCTGCGCGAGCTCAAGGAGCCCCTGGGGGCCCTGGTGACCATCGAGATGGGGAAGATCCGGGCCGAGGGCGAGGGCGAGGTCCAGGAGATGATCGACATCTGCGACTTCGCGGTCGGCCTCTCGCGCCAGCTCTATGGCCTGAGCATGCACTCGGAGCGGCCGGGCCACCGGATGTACGAGCAGTGGCACCCGCTGGGCGTGGTGGGGGTCATCTCCGCCTTCAACTTCCCGGTGGCGGTGTGGTCGTGGAACTGCGCACTCGCCGCGGTCTGTGGTGACGCCACCCTCTGGAAGCCCTCGTCGAAAGTGCCCCTCACCGCCATCGCCTGCACTCGCATCGCCGAGAAGGTCTGCCGGGAGAACGACGTGGACCCGGCCATCTTCAGCCTGGTCATTGGCCGCGGGAGCACGGTGGGCGAGAAGCTCCTGGCCGACCCGCGGGTGAAGCTGGTGTCGGCCACCGGGAGCTGCCGTATGGGCCACCGGGTGGGCGAGGTCGTGCACCGGCGCCTGGGCCGCACGATCCTCGAGCTCGGTGGCAACAACGCCATCGTCGTCACCCCCGACGCCAACCTGGACCTGGCGGTGCCCGCCATCCTCTTCGGCGCGGTCGGGACCGCGGGTCAGCGCTGCACCAGCACGCGCCGGATCATCGTCCACCGCTCGGTGGCCGACACCCTGGTCGGCCGCCTGGAGAAGGCCTACGGCCAGGTGCGGATCGGCGATCCCCTGGCCAAGGACACGCTCATGGGTCCGCTCATCGACACCGGGGCGGTGGACGACATGATGGCGGCCCTGGACCGCGTGAAGAAGGAAGGCGGCACGATCGTCTGCGGGGGGGAGAAGCTGGGCGGTGACCAGTACCCCGGTGGGGGATACGTCACCCCTGCCATCGTCGAGGCAAAGAACGACTTCGCCATCGTCCAGGAGGAGACCTTCGCCCCCATCCTCTACATCATCCGGTACGACACCCTGGACGAGGCGATCGCGATACACAACGGCGTGCCCCAGGGTCTCAGCTCGGCGATCTTCACCGAGAACCTCCTCGAGGCCGAGCAGTTCCTCGCCGCCGCGGGCAGCGACTGCGGCATCGCCAACGTGAACATCGGCACCAGCGGGGCCGAGATCGGTGGGGCCTTCGGGGGCGAGAAGGAGACCGGCGGAGGCCGCGAGTCGGGCTCCGACTCCTGGAAGGCCTACATGCGCCGTCAGACCAACACCATCAACTACAGCAAGGAGCTGCCCCTGGCCCAGGGCATCAAGTTCGGGGAGTGACGGTCGACGCGGCCGGAGAGGCCCGCCGCAGCCCATGAGAAAATCCGGCAACTCATCGGCCAAAACCGGCAGCTCATGAGATAAACCGGCAATCGGCCGTCCGCGGCGGGGCCGTCAACTCTGGGGACAGGCCTGGTCGCCCGACAGATAGCCGAGGGCCTTGAGGGCCTCGCACTCGTCCCGGCTCATGGAGTCGGGCCCGGTGGCGGCCTCCGTGCCCGGGCGGAAGACGCGGCTCACCCACTCGAGGAGCGTCTCGCGCAGGTACGCGGCTCGCAGAGGTTGCTCGGCGGCAACGTCCTGCTGCTCCTCGGGGTCGGCCCGGGTGTCGAACAGCTCCTCGTCTCCGTTGGCGGTGTCGTAGACGAAGGTCCAGCGGCCGTCCCGCAGGGCGTAGCGGGGACGCTCCCATACGGTCCGCGAGACGACGAAGGGCCGGCCCGGGGCCCCGGCGATCACCGGGAGGAGGCTGCGTCCCTGGAACTCGCGATCGGCCCCTCCCTGGTGGCGCGCACCGAACACGTCGGCCACCGTGGGCGCGATGTCCACGAGGTCCACGAGCGCGTCGACGCGCTCGCCGTGGGGTCCGACGCCGGCGGGGAACCGCACGATGAGCGGGATGTGGGCGCTGGGCTCGTACACCTGGACGTTGTGACCGATCCAGAAGTGCTCCCAGAGCCCCTCGCCGTGGTCCGCGGCCACGATGAAGACCGTCTCGTCCCAGACCCCGGCCTCCTCGAGCGCGCGCCGCAGCTCCCCCACCTCCCGGTCCACGTAGGCCAGGTTTCCGTCGTACAGGCGCACGAGGTGGGCCTGCTCCTCCTTCGAGAAGGGCTGACGTCGTTGATTGATCTCCCGGAAGAAGCCCATGTCGCGGCGGGCTGCCCTGGGGATCGGCCCGTCGGGTCCCCACTTCGTGTCGAAGGGGGGCTCGGGATCGTAGGGGAAGTGGGGCTCCCGGTAGTGGACGTAGAGGAAGAAGCGCCGGTCCTTGTGGGCCTCGACCCACGGCGGGACCACCTGCCGGAAGGCGTCGGCCCGGCTGCCGACCTCCTGCCACACCTCGTGGAACTCCGAGAAGCCCCGGTCGAACCCGTTGAAGGCCCCGGGCACGGCGGTGGCCACGAAGCCCGCGCTGTGGATCCCCTGCCCGGAGAGCACCTCGGTCAAGGTCAGCCGGTCCCGCGGCAGCGGCGACTGGAAGGACACGTCGCCGTGGTGTCGGTCGGGATACTGGGACGTCCAGACCGACGACATGGCTCCCAGGGTGTAGACCGCCGGGGTGTAGGCCCGGTCGAAGACGATACCGTCGGCGGCGATCCGGTCCATCGCCGGAGTGGTGTCCCGGTCGTAGCCGTAGGTCCCGAACTCGCGGGCGCGGGCGGCGTCCAGGATGATGAAGACGACGTTGGCGTCCTTCAGCTCCTCCCGCAGCGGGTCGGCCCGGGCGTCGAGGGCCGGGGGCAGGGGCCCGACCTCCAGGGGATCACTCCCGTCGCGGCCCAGGACCCGGGGGGCGCGCCAGGTGCCCCAGGCGAAGCGGCCCTCGTCGACGGTCCCGAGAGAGAGACCCAGTCGAACCAGCTCCCCGGCGTCTCCGGGGAGGGGCACCACCACCTCGCCGGGATCCGCTTCGTTTCCCCCCAGCACCAGGCGGTAGAGCTCCCGCTCCTCCCCCGGGCTCTTCTCGGACTCGAGGGTGACGCGGAACGAGGCCGCTCCGGCCGAGGCCCGGGCGGCCGGGGGGAGCAGCGGTGTGAAGCGCAGCTCGGCGGCCCGGGGCAGGCGAAGGGCATAGCGCACCGCGGCCGGCCCGACGAGGCTGAGGGACGGAGCGCCCTCCACCTCGGTCACCTCGAAGGGACGGGGGGCCTCGCGCCTGAGCAGGTCCTGGAGCACGTCCCCGTCGGGGCCCACGGTCAGGCTGTAGAACCTCGCGGCCAGCTCGCGCCGGTCGCGGCTGCCGGGATCGATCTCGGCGGGAGAGGCCGCCCGGGCGAAGACGAAGCCGAGACGGTTCTCGCCCGGGCACTGGGCGTCCGCCGGAAGCGGGAAGTAGTAGCGCGAGCGGACGTCGGCCAGGTCGAGATCCGCCACCGGGGTCCCGTTGAGGCGAACCTCGACGCGCTGCTTCTCCACACCCTCGTAGGGGGCGAGGTCCACCACCACCCCCCGGGGCCGGACGCTCTCGAAGTGGAGCGCGACCTCGGCCTCTCCCTTCGACCACTGAAAGGGCTCCCCTTCGATCCGGGCCTCGCGGTGGAAGCCGTGAACCAGATGAGGCTCCACCGCCGGGGTCCCCAGGAGCAACACCGGGTCCTCGGACCACCGCTCGGCGGCCAGGGTCCGCGCGGCCAGGTCGTAGACGACGGGCTTGGGCGAGGGGCGGCAGCCGCCGAGGACAAGGCCGGCCACCAGGCTGCAGAGGACTGTCGTTCGTGGAACCACGGAACTCGTAGTCTAGCAGGCGGGGGGGGTTCGCCCGTAGGGCCCGGGGAGCGTCACGACCGGGGAAACGGCGTACAATCGGGCAGCTTCACCCTCGTACACGGCGCGCAGGCTCGAAGCCCCTCGAGCGGAACGACACTGTCACGGCAGGAGAGAGCACGATGGACAAGGCGGTCCTCGAGATGTTCGATGGGAGCCTCGGGCGCTGCACCAGCCAGTCCCGCTTTCTGGATCTGTTCTACGCGAAGTTCCTGGCCTCCTCCCCCAAGGTGCGGGAGAAGTTCAAGGACACGGACTTCGTCCGCCAGAAGCGCGCGCTGAAGGCCTCGCTCCACATGATCCTCCTCGCCGCCGGCGACGAGAGTGGAGATCCCGGAACGTACCTGAGCGACGTCGCCGAGAAGCACAACGCCAAGCACCTCGACGTGGGGGCGGAGCTGTACGACCTCTGGCTCGACAGCCTCCTCGAGACCGTCGAGGAGTGCGATCCCGAGTATTCGGCCGAGGTCCGCCAGGCCTGGGAGGAGGTCATGATGGTGGGAATCCACTACCTCACCGTGCGCTACAACGCCTAGCCCCCTCCGTGCGAACCGAGCGCAGACCGCGAAGCCGGTTCTACGACGGTCGCCCCTACGCCGCGACCCTGGACCGTCTCCTCGGCCGCCTGCACCAGCTCGTGGCCGACGCCGTCGAGCCCACCCGCCGGGTCCTGGACGTGGGCTGCGGGACCGGCGACCTCCTGTGGCGGCTGGCCCCGAAGGCCGACGAGGTGGTCGGCATCGAGCTCTCCCCGGCCATGGTGGACTTCGGCAACGAGAGGCTCGCCGCGAGTGCTCTCCCCAACGTCTCGTTCGTCCTCGGCGACGTCACCAGGGCCCTGGCCGACCTGCCGGAGGACCACTTCGACCTCGCCACCGTGGTCCTCGTGCTCCACGAGATGCCCACCGAGGCCCAGGTCCCGGTCCTGAACGAGGTGGCCCGCCTCGCCCGCCAGGTCCTCTGCGTCGACTTCCGGGCCCCCATGCCCTGGAACGGCGCCGGGCTCCGGAACCGCTTCTTCGAGCTCGCCGCCGGGCTCGAGCACTTCCAGGCCTTCCGCGCCTTCCAGCACGTGGGAGGGGTGCCGGGCGCCGCCCGCGAGGCCGGCCTCGTCTACGAGCTCATCCGCCCGGTCGACGCGAAGACCATGGACATGGGGCTCGTCCGCCGCTCGATCTGACGGAGGGCCCGGCGATCCCCGGGAGGATCGCCGGGAGCGAAAGTAGAAAGGGCCCGCCACGTCCCCCGGGACGCGGCAGGCCCCACCAGTGGTCCCACGGCCGGAGCCGCTACTCCGCCATCAGCTTGCGCGCGATGTCGATGGAGCCCGAGCAGAGCTCGATGGACTTGGCGAGCATCTCCTTCTCCTCCGCGCTGAGCTCCACCTCGAAGATCTTCTCCATGCCGTTCGCGCCCAGCATGACCGGGACCCCGAGGTAGATGTCGTTGGCGCCGTACTCGCCCTCGAGGCGGGCCGAGCAGGGCAGGATGCGCTTCTCATCGCGGACCACGGACTGGACCATGTCCGCCACCGCCGCCGCCGGCGAGAAGTAGGCGCTGAACCCCAGGAGCTTGACGATCTCGCCGCCCGCACCGCGCGTTCGCTTGACGATGGCGTCGATCTTCTCCTTCGACATCAGCTGCTCGACGGGGATGGCGCCCACCGACGCGTAGCGCACGACCGGCACCATCTCGTCACCGTGCCCCCCGAGGACGAAGGCGTTGACGTCCTTGACCGAGCAGCCGAGCTCCATGGCGATGAAAGTCCGCAGGCGCGAGGTGTCGAGGACGCCGGCCATCCCGAAGACGCGGTTCCGGGGCCACCCCGTGATCTCCCGGGCCACCCAGGTCATGGTGTCGAGGGGATTGGCCACGACCATGAGGAGGGCCTCGGGGGAGGCCTTCTTCACCTCTCCCACGACGGACTTGACGATGGCGATGTTCTTCTTGAGCAGGTCCTCGCGGCTCTCCCCGGGCTTGCGGGGCATTCCCGAGGTGACGACCACGAGGTCCGAACCTGCGGTCGGCTCGTAGTCGGTGGTCCCGACGACGTTGACGTCGGACCCCGAGATGGGGCGCAGCTCCATCAGGTCGAGCGCCTTGCCTTCGGCCATCTTGGGGACGATGTCCACCAGGACGATGTCGCCGAGCGCCCGCTCGGCGAGGATGTGGGCGGTGGTCTCGCCGACACGCCCGGCGCCGACCACCGTGATCTTCTTTCGCATTTCACCTCCCGTGGTTTGAAGACGCGGGGGCGGCAACGCCGCGGGACGCCGGGCCGGAGCCGCCTCTAGCCCCAACTAGCCACATCCGGCGCGCGAAGGCCATAGACCCGACGGCCCAAGCGATGAGCCGAACGGCAATCCCGGCGAGCCGACGAAGCCCCGGAGACGATCGAGCGCGCCGAGAGAGTGTACAACGCCTCTGGTCGCCGCCTTCCTCGCCAGACCCGCAGCGAGCCCGCCCGTGCGGAATCCTTGCCCCGAACGGGCCCGTCGAACATAGAATGGAGTCGGCCCAATTCCCGGAGGCGGGGCCCAGGGCCCTGCCGAGGACCGGCCCAACACGCAGCAGCCTCGGGCGCGCCACGCGCGAAGCGGACCGGGCCCGAGGCCTGCCGCGAACCTTAGGAGACGAAACATGAGCGAGAAGACCGACAACACCGTCGGGCGCCGTGAGTTCATCGGTGCGGCGGCCGCCGCCAGCGCCAGCGCCATGATCATCAAGCCCAGGCTGGTCTGGGGCACGGAGGCCAACTCCGCCGTGCGCCTGGGACTGCTGGGCTGCGGCGGCCGGGGCACGGGGGTGACCTCCTCCTTCCTCGAGCACACCGGAGCGGTGGTGACCGCCATCGGAGACATCTTCGAGGCTCAGCTACCCAGGGCCAAGGAGAGACTCGACAAGGTCGCGGCCAAGTTCGACAAGCCGGCAGTCGAGAGCATGTACAGCGGCCCGAAGGCCTACGAGGAGCTCTTCAACAGCAAGGACGTGGATGCGGTCTACATCGCGACACCTCCCTACTTCCATCCGGGCCATCTCGAGGCCGCCATCGCCGCCGGCAAGCACACCTACCTCGAGAAGCCGGTGGGGGTGGACGTCCCGGCTTGCCTGAAGGTGGCGGAGCTGGGCAAGAAGGCCGATGGCCAGATGAGCCTGGCGGTGGGCTTCCAGATCCGGCACGCCTCGGCCTACGTCGAGATGGTGAAGCGGATCCACGAGGGGCAGATGGGCGAGCCGGTCACCGGCCTGGTCAACTACTTCGCCTCGGCCCTGAACCGACCCGAGACCCCCGACGCCACCCCGGCCGAGCGGCGCCTGAGGAACTGGGTGTGGGACCGGGTGCTCTCCGGCGACATCATCGTCGAGCAGAACATCCACGTCATCGACGTGACCAACTGGGTGCTCGACGGCCACCCGGTCAGCGTCACCGCGGCCGGCGGACGCGCGGGGCGGCTGGACGACGGCGACTGCTGGAGCCACTTCAACGCGGTCTACACCTACCCGAACGACGTCCACATCAGCTTCGCGTCCACCCAGTTCGGCAGCTCGGCGTGGGGCGTGAAGATGCAGTACTCCGGGACCGACGGGGTGGCCGAGGCCAACTACAGCTCCCCGGTGCGGATCGACGGCAAGAACCCGTGGGAGGCCCCGGGCATCGGCCAGCCCGAGGACGTCAGCCAGCAGGATGCGGTCACCGGGCATTTCGCCGGCGCCCTCGACGACGCCGACCCCAACAAGCAGAAGGCGTTCATCGAGAGCATCACCAGCGGCAAGTACATCAACGAGACCCAGCAGGGCGCGGAGTCGGCCCTGACCGCGATCATGGGCCGCGAAGCTGCCTACACCGGCGAGAAGATGACCTGGGACGAGCTGCTGAAGTCCGACGAGGTCTACGACCCGAAGATGGACTTCGGGCAGTTCTCCTGATTGTCGCCTGAGTGCTGACATCCCGAGTCCGCTGTCCGTCGTGCGGCGGACTCGGGATCTCTCCTACTCTTCAAACCCCGAGTCCCCTGTCCGCCATCCTCGGACCCGGCTCCTCATCTTCCGTTCCCCAGCGCGTCACTCCCGCCCTACGACTCCGCCGCCCGCACCTCACCCGCTCCTCCGGTCGGACGCCGGGCCCCCACGCGGCCTCCCGCACACGTTCCCTCGCCTGCCGGGCACACGACGACGCGCTTCGTGACGCCTGCGCTGGCCGAGGCAGAACGGATCGGCGCTCGACGCAGCCCCTATCGCGAGAGCGACGCCCCCCGCCGCGCTCTCGCGATGTCAGTATTCCGCCGCGTGGTCCGGTGACGCCAGGAGGACCCGGCTGCCCGTGAGCTTCTTCCGGAGCTCCTCGATCTCGTGGCGGCCCTCGGTGAGCGGCAGCGCGACCTGGCCGCCGTCGATCACCGAGCGCACCAGGCCCATCATGATGTCGGCGCCCTTGTAGGCGCTCTCGAAGTTGCAGGGGTGGATCCGGGAGTCGTCGTCGAGCCACTCCGCCATGTCCTGGACGTAGAGCGGCGTGTCGTGGGCGTAGTCCATGGCGCCCTCGCCGGACTGGACGCCGTCGGCGGTCACCGCACGCCAGCCGCCGTTGGTGAGCACCTCGGCGTATCCGCCGTCGCCCATGACCCGGATGCGGTTGCGGCCCCACCACTTCCCCACCTCGGGGACGTTGGGGGCCCCGGCCCCCAGCTCGACCACGCCCCGGACTCCGTTCGCGAAGTGGATGAACCCGGCGATGTAGTCGGGGGATGGGTGGTTGTCGCCGAGCTTCCCGCCCCCGGCCGCCTGGGCCATGACCCATTCGGCCTCGGCCCAGCCGTTGTACTCGCGCATGTAGTCGATCATGTGGGAGGCCATGTGCATCATCCAGCCCGGGGCCGAGGCGTAGATCGTGTGGACGCGGCCCAGGGCCCCGCTCCTGGCGATCTCCGCGACCTTCGTGTAGTGGGGCCCGTAGCGGTGCTGGTGGCTGACCACGGCCTTGACCCCGCTACCGTCGATCAGCTTCTTCACCGCCATGGCGGTGGCGCTGGAGTCGGCCACCGGCTTCTCGAAGGCGATCAGCTTCGCCCCGGCGTCGATGCCCATCTCGACGAACGGCGCGCGCAGGTGGGGCATGGTGCAGAAGCAGAAGACGTCGGGCTTGAGCGAGGCGGCCAGGGCGGCGGCGTCGGTGGAGGCCTGGACCTGGCCGCCGAGTTCCTCCTTCGCCTTGGCCAGGCGATCCTCGTCGATGTCGCAGATGCCAGTGACCTCGAAGCGGTCGCTGGCCTGGAAGGCGGAGGTGTGGTGCCCGCCGCGCTTGCCGAGGCCCACCACGACGACTGAGTACTTGTTGCTCATCGGGTGTCTCTCCGTGCTAGCCGTTCGCCTTGTCCCACTCCAGGGTCTTCGCGATCACGTAGTCCACCTCCTCGGTCGTGAGCTCGGGGAACATGGGCAGGCTCACGCAGCTCGCGGCGTTCTTCTCGGCGTTCTCGAGGGATCCCCTGATCTCCACGTCCACGTCCCAGGGATAGCCGTCCTGCTGGTGGATGGCGATGTCGTAGTGGCACTTGGCGTCGATCCCCGCGTCGTTGAGGAACTTCAGGAGGTCGTTCCGCTTCGAGGCGTCCTTCGTCTCGACCACGTAGAGGTGGAAGACGTGGCGGAATCCGGGGGTGGTGTACGGGAGGTCGAGAGCCTTGGCGTCCTTCAGCCCCGCGGAGTACCGATCGGCGATGGCGATGCGCTGGTCCGTCCACGCGGTGATGTGCTTCAGCTTGGCGCTGAGCACCCCGGCCTGGAGGTCGTCGAGGCGGCTGTTGAACCCGGGGCTGTGCCAGGAGCGCTTCTTGGAGCCGTGGTTGCGGAGGATGCGGATCTGTCGATCGATCTCCTCGTTGTTGGTCACCACCGCCCCGCCGTCGCCGAAGCAGCCGAGGTTCTTCTGGATGATGAAGCTGATGGAGACCGCGTCGCTCAGCTCGCCCTGCTTGAAGCCCTTGCCGTACCCGTCGATCCCCTGGGCGTTGTCCTCGATGACGACCAGGTTGTGCTTGTCGGCGATGGCCTTGATCGCCAGCATGTCCGCGCACTGCCCATAGAGGTGAACGGGGATGATCGCCTTCGTCTTCGGGGTGATCGCGGCCTCGACCAGGGCCGGGTCCAGGTTCTTCGTCTTCGGGTCGCAGTCCACGAGGACCACCTTGCATCCCGCGATCCAGGCCGCCTCCGCGGTGGCGAAGAAGGTGTTGGCGTGGGTGATCACCTCGTCGCCCTTACCGATCCCCAGGGCCATGAGAGTCAGCCAGATGGCGTCGGTTCCGTTCCCGACCCCGATGGCGTGCTTCGTCCCCATGTACTCGGCCAGTTCCTTCTCGAACTTCGCCAGCATGGGTCCCATCACGTACTTGCCGCTCATCAGGACGTTCTGGATGTTGGCGTCGATCTCGCTCTTGATGTTCTCGTATTGCCGGACGTGACCGTAGAAACCAACCTTCATAGCTCTCTCCCTCGTTCCTTGAGGCCCCCGTCGCCGGGAATGATGCCTGGAGCCGGATCCGGAATCGCGCTGGGCATTCGAGCGGCACCGTCATTCCGGACCAGGGCACTGGTCAGAAACGCAAGAATATCATGCAGATTCGGCTTTCGTGTGCTTTCATTTCCTGTCTCTGGCTCTGGTCCGCGGTATGATCGGCGGGTCACGACCCGATGAGGAGGCCCTCCATGAGCAACGCCCTCCGGCTGGTCGAGCCTCGCGTGAAGGCTCCCCTGGACCCGGATTTCCGCCCCGCCGTCCTGGCCAACCGCCACTTCCAGCGGGAGATCGAGGAATCCGGGGGCGGGGTCCCCCTGGTCATCTCTCTCGAGCGGGCCGAGGGGGCCATCTCGCGCTTCGAGACCCGGGTCTTCCCCGACGGCCATCCCCGCGCCGAGGCCAACCTCATGTACGCGGAGCGGATCTTCAAGTTCCTGCTCTGGCAGTGGGGGGGCTGGAAGGCCTGGATCGGCGGGCCGCGGGCCGTGGGCGAGCACATCAAGACGGCCTACTCCCCCGACGGGGCCCGGTCCTTCGACTTCCACTTCATGGGCGAAGACGTCTACGACCAGCCCTTCGCCGTGATCCCGTGCGACGCCTCGGAGGCCCCACCGGCCCGAGAGCAGGGCCAGCCCCTGGGACGGCACCTGGAGGGGTGCCGGGTCGGCTTCGATCTGGGGGCCTCCGACCGGAAGTCATCGGCGGTCGTCGACGGCGAGGCCGTGTACTCCGAGGAGGTCGTCTGGTCCCCCGGGGCCCACACCGACCCCGACTACCACTACAACGAGATCCTCACCGGCCTGAAGACGGCGGCCTCGAAGATGCCCCGCCTGGACGCCATCGGCGGCAGCAGCGCCGGGGTCTACGTGGACAACAAGGTCCGCATCGCCTCGCTCTTCCGGGGCATCCCCAAGGAGAACTTCGACCGGGTCCGGAGCCTCTTCCCCCGCATCCAGAAGGAGATGGGGGTCCCCCTGGTGATGGTCAACGACGGCGACGTGACCGCCCTGGCCGGCTCCATGTCCCTGGAGGACAACGGGGTCCTGGGCGTGGCCATGGGGTCCAGCGAGGCCGCGGGGTACGTCAACATGGAGGGGAACCTCACGGGGTGGCTCTCCGAGCTGGCCTTCGCCCCGGTGGACTATCAGCCCCGCGCGGCCGAGGACGAGTGGTCGAAGGACCGGGGGGTCGGAGCCCGCTACTTCTCCCAGCAGTGCGTCTTCCGCCTGGCGCCGGCCGCGGGGATCGAGATTCCCGACGACCCGGTCCTCGCCCACAAGCTCAAGTTCGTCCAGGAGAAGCTGGAGGCAGGCCACGAAGGCGCGAGGAGGATCTGGGAGACCATGGGCGTCTACCTGGGCTACGCCGTTGCCCACTACGCCGATTTCTACGAGGTGAAGCACATGCTCATCCTGGGGCGGTGCACCTCCGGCCGGGGCGGACCGCTCATCCTCGACGGCGCCCGCACGGTGCTCCAGACCGAGTTCCCGGACCTGGCCGCCCGGCTCAACATCCAGCTCCCCGACGAGAAGAGCCGCCGGGTGGGTCAGTCCATCGCCGCCGCCAGCCTGCCGGCGCTGGAGGGAGGGAAACGATGAAGCTTCAGCAGGACACCGCCGAGATCTACGTCCCCGACGACCTCGAGGCCGGGAAGGCCCTGGCCCGTACCACCCACATGGGGATCTGCGCCCACCAGGACGACCTGGAGATCATGGCCTACGACGGGATCCTGAAGTGCTTCCAGCAGAAGGACCTCTGGTTCTCGGGGGTCGTGGTCACCGATGGAGCGGGCTCCCCCCGCGACGACCTCTACGGGGACTACACCGACGACATGATGCGCAAGGTCCGCCGCCAGGAGCAGAAGAAGGCCGCGTACGTGGGCGAGTACGCCGCGGTGGCCCTCCTGGACTACCCGAGCAAGGCCGTGAAGACCCCGCCGGGAGCGGGACCGAGGGACGACATCGCCGCGATACTGGGCGTGGCTCGCCCGGAGACGGTGTACGTCCACAACCTCGCCGACAAGCACGACACCCACGTGGGCGTCGCCCTGCGGACGATCGCCGCCATCCGCTCGCTGCCCGAGGGCGCCCGGCCCAGGCACCTCTACGGGGTCGAGGTGTGGCGGGACCTGGACTGGATGGTCGACGCCGACAAGGTGGCCTTCGACCTCTCGCCCCACGAGAACCTCCAGGCCGCCCTCGTGGGCGTGTTCGATTCCCAGATCTGCGGGGGCAAGCGGTACGACCTGGCGACCCAGGGGCGGCGCCGGGCCCACGCCACCTACCACGCCTCCCACGGCACCGACGAGGCCACCTCACTGGCCTACGGCATGGACCTGACCCCGCTCGTCACCGACCCGGGGCTGGACCCGTGGACGTACGTGTCCGGGTACATGGATCGCTTCGCCGACGAGGTGAAGGCCCGTCTCGCCACGCTCCTGGGCGCCGAGGGCTAGGGTGAGCCTCAAGGACGAGATCCACGAGCAGCCCGCGGTCCTCTCGAAGATTCTCCAGAGCCAGGCGGACCCGATCCGTCGGATCGCGTCCGCGCTGCACGCGCAAGAGGTCCACAGCGTCCTCCTGGCCGCCCGGGGAACGTCGGACAATGCCGGGGTCTACGCCAAGTATCTCTGGGGCGCGTACAACCACCTCCCGGTGGCTATGGCCGCGCCGTCGCTCTTCTCCTGCTACAAGAAGCTGCCGGCCTTCAAGGACACCCTGGTGGTGGCCATCTCCCAGTCCGGGGAGTCCCCGGACATCGTGGGAGTGGTGGAGGAGGGGTATCGGCAGGGCGCCCCCACCCTGGCCATCACCAACGCCGTCGACTCGCCCCTGGCCCGGGCCGCCCACGCCACCATCGACATCTGCGCGGGCGAGGAGAAGGCGGTGGCCGCGACCAAGACCTACACCGCCCAGCTCATGGCCATCGCCATGCTCTCGAGCGCCCTGGACGGCGACGACGAGCGGTGGCGGGCGCTGGAGAAGGTGCCGGGCCTCGTGTCCCAGACCCTGGCCCTGGACGAGGCCGTCCGCCAGCGGGCCGAGCGGTACCGCTTCATGGACCACTGCGTGGTCCTGGGCCGTGGCTTCAACTACGCCACCGCCTTCGAGTGGGCCCTCAAGCTCAAGGAGCTGGCCTACGTCATCGCCGACCCCTACTCCTCCGCCGATTTCCAGCACGGCCCGGTGGCCATGCTCGAGCGGGACTTCCCGGTCCTCGCCGTCGCCCCCGACGGCGCGGTCTTCGACGACACCCTCGCGCTGCTGACCCGCCTCCGGGAGGAGCAGCGGGTCGAGCTGCTGGTGATCTCCGACCGGGACGAGGCCCTCTCCCTCGCCCACACGCCCTTGAAGCTCCCGGCCGGGCTGCCCGAGTGGCTGACCCCCGTCGCCGCCATCGCCGCCGCCCAGCTCTTCTGCTACCACGTCACCCGGGCCAAGGGCCTCGACACCGAGAGCCCCCGGGGACTGAGAAAGGTCACCCTCACCCACTGAGGGGTCAGGTCGTGAATCGTGAATTCGCGGTCGAAATCGTCCTCCCCGGAGGACACGATTCAACATTCACGACCTGACCCCTCTCCTGTTCACTGAGGTATGAGATGAAGACATCACGCCGTCGCTTCCTCGCTTCCGGCTCCGCGCTCGCCGCAGCGGCCGTCACTCGCGCCACTCCCCCGGCCTTCGCCTCCGATCCCGTGGCGCGGGTCGGGGGGCCTCGACTCAAGCTGGGTCTGGCCGCGTACTCGCTGCGGGACCACCTCACCGGGAAGGTCGCGCCGGCAATGACCCTCGAGGGGTTCGTCGAGCAGGCGGCCCGCTGGCAGGTGGACGGCGTGGAGCCCACGTCCTACTACTTCCCCGAGGAGATCACCCCCGAGTACCTGGGCCGACTCAAGCGGCTCTGCTACGTCCTGGGCCTCGGGATCATCGGCGTCCCCATCCGCAACACCTTCACGTTCCCGGCAGGGCCCGACCGCGACCGGGAGGTCGCCCACGTGAAGACGTGGATCGAACGGGCCGGCGTCCTGGGCGCCCCCACCATGCGCATCTTCGCCGGCGACCTCCAGCCCGG